>CAZQFX010000017.1:0-26177 GCA_964592775.1 uncultured Actinomycetota bacterium | reverse complement strand
AGGGCTCCATCGCGGTTGACGGGATAAGCCTTACCATAAGCGCGCTGGAGGAGGGGGAGTTCAGCGTGTCGGCCATCCCCCATACCGTGGCGGAGACGAACCTCAAGGGGTTGAGGGCGGGAGACGCCGTGAACCTCGAGGTCGACATCATCGCCAAGTATGTTCGCAGGTACATGGAGCGAGGCATGCCGGTACCGGAGAAACCCGGCGGAGGAGGAAGCTCGCTGGAAGAAAAGCTGGCTGAGGGAGGATTTTTGTGATGGAAGACGAGTCGAAAGAGAGGGAAAGCCCCTTCGACAGCATCGAAGAGGCGATCGAGGACATCCGGGAGGGAAGGATCGTCATCGTGGTCGACGACGAGGACCGCGAGAACGAGGGCGATTTCCTCATGGCGGCGGCCAGGGTCACACCCGAGGCCATCAACTTCATGGCCAAGCACGGGCGCGGGCTGATCTGCATGCCTTGCTGCGGCGAAAGGTTGGAAGAGCTCAACATACATCCCATGGTGTCCAACAACACCTCCACCCACGAGACGGCGTTTACTGTGTCCATCGGGGCGAAGGGGAAGATAACCACCGGCATCTCGGCCTACGACCGGGCGGTGACCATACAGACGGTGCTCGACCCCGCCACGCAGCCGGAGGACATCTCCAGACCTGGACATGTGTTCCCGCTACGCGCGCGCGATGGAGGAGTGCTGCGCCGGGCGGGGCATACCGAGGCGGCAGTGGACATGGCCCGTCTGGCTGGCCTGTTCCCGGCCGGCGTCATTTGCGAGATCATGAACGAGGACGGTACCATGGCGCGCGTGCCCCAGCTGGCGGAGATTAAGAAGGTCTTCGGCCTCAAGCTGGTGACCATCGAGGACCTCATCCGTTACCGCAACCGCAACGAAACCCTGGTGCGACGCGTGGCCGAGGTGCGCATGCCCACGGCCTACGGCGAGTTCAGGGGGTTAGGATACGAGTCATTGCTGGACGGCCGCTGCCATCTCGCGCTGGTGAAGGGCGATATCGATGGCAGGAAAAACGTGCTGGTGCGAGTACATTCAGAGTGCCTCACCGGCGACGTCTTCTCCTCTCTTCGCTGCGACTGCGGGCTGCAACTGCGCATCGCGCTGCAGATGATAGAGGAGGAGGGCGAGGGCGTCCTCCTCTACATCATCGGCCACGAGGGAAGGGGAATCGGGCTGAGCCAGAAGCTCAAGGCCTACATGCTGCAGGAGGAGGGCAAGGACACGGTGGAGGCCAACCTGGAGCTGGGATTCCCCCCCGACGCGAGGGATTACGGCATCGGGGCGCAGATACTCTCCGATCTCGGCCTCACCACCATGCGCCTGCTCACCAACAATCCCGCCAAGCGGGTGGGCCTGGAGGGATACGGTCTCAAGGTGGTGGAGCGCATACCCCTGGTCATAGAGCCGTGCGAGGAGAACTACGCCTACCTCAAGGCCAAGCAGGACAAGCTGGATCACATCCTGGAATTCTAGAGCGAAAGGAGAGACCGCTATGCCTACATTCGAAGGCCACCTGGTGGCGACGGGACTCAAGTTCGCCATCGTGGTCAGCCGCTTCAACGAGTTCATAAGCACGCGCCTCCTCGACGGGGCCCTGGACGCCCTCAAGCGGCACGACGCGGATATGGACGGCGTCGATGTCGCCTGGGTGCCCGGTTCGTTCGAGATACCCCTGGTCGCCGCGAGGTTGGCGGGCAGCGGGCGCTACGACGCCGTGATCTGCCTGGGCGCCGTGATCCGCGGCTCGACGCCGCATTTCGAATACGTGGCCGCGGAGGTGTCGAAGGGGATCGCCAGGGTGAACATGGAAAAGGGCGTCCCCACCGTGTTCGGGATCATCACCGCCGATACCATCGAGCAGGCCGTAGAGAGGGCCGGCGCCAAGCAGGGCAACAAGGGCTGGCAGGCCGCCCTCTCCGCGGTGGAGATGGGGAATCTCTTGCAGGAGTTGAAATAGTTTATTGCGGCTCGGGCCCCGCGGGGAACAGCCTTTGTCCAGCCCGGCCCCGGCACTACTGCCGTGGGGCTGTCTCAGGCAATCTAAACGGACAAACCAGGAAAACCCCGACGCGGTGTTTCAATCGCAAGACCGGCCGTGTTCAGAGAAAAGGTTATCAGGGTCACCAGCAGGATAGGCTTTTTCAATCGTTTCACCCCCGTTCGCCGGTAAGGTCCCAGGTAGAATGGAAATAGGGTCCGAGTTGACCCTCGCCAGCCTGCTCCTCACTTTTCCATGTCAACTTCATGATGAAGGTAGGTCCTGATCGCCGCGAACCAGCTGTCTAGTATTGGAATCGTGTCTGTTTGGGATGTCAAGAAAAGAGGTTCTTGTGCGAGAAGTGGGGGTTGTAAATGCTGAGGTAAGTCTGGATGGGGTCGTATCAACTAAACAAGCCGTTCTTCCGGGGCTTTTCTGCAAAACCGAAGATCGACCCCATTCATTGAAGATAGAAGATACGACCCCCTTCATTTGACGTGGCGCAAGCTGCACATCAAGGTTAAGACCGCCGTCAGAGCTTGCCGATAATCAAATTGAACGTCAGAGCCTTTGCGGGATGCGGGAGACGAGCAGTTGATGGCCGGTCGTGCGGGGAAAAACCTGCTGGCGGGAGAGCGCGAGTCCATAATCTCCAGCGCTTGTGAGGCCATGCCGCGAAGCGGGCTGGAACGCATGGAGAGCCTCGGCGGCAGTACGCGGGAGATCTTGGCCGCCATCCTCGATTTCGTGCTCGGGGAAGGCATGGAGGACCTGGTCGGAACAGGCGCCCTGCGCGAGGTCGCCGAGCTTCTACTGCGGCACGATATCCCCTGGAGCGTGACCGCCGGGCTGTGCCGGTCCCTGGCGGACGGCATCTACTCGCAGCCGAACGGAATGGGCGAGAGGGAAGAGGCGGTAAGCCTGAGCGGAGCGCTCCTGCGGGCGCAGTCGCAACTCTTTGGATTCTACCTGGAAAGGCAGGGGGGAAAGAGGGAGGGGCTGGCGGCGCTCCTGCGCGAGTTCGACCGTTTTCCCGACACCATAGCCGCGACCCTCGATCCGCCGACCCTGGTGAAAGTGGGTCTGGGAAGGCTGACGGAACTCGTACCATCAGAAGATGCGGCCATCTTCTCCGTCGACGCTAAACGACGGCTTGTCCCCATGGCGGGCGGCGCTGCGGATGAGCACGGCGGCCGTACCGTCATGGAGCTGAGGGGGAGCGCGGCTTTCGCCCTGCTCCATGCGGAAGAGCCCTACTGGGAAGGGCCGGAGGACGACGAACGCTGCTTCGGCGCCTTCGGCGAGCGGGGCGGAGGGCGTGACGTGCTCGCGCTTCCCCTCGTGGTCAGGGGCCGCACCACGGCCGTGGTACTGCTCTCAAGCGGGGCAGACAGAGAGCGCTTATCGCCGGACGAGATAGAGCTCGCGCGCAGTTTCGCGAACCGCCTCGCGGTGGCCATGGAAAACGCGTGCCTGCACGAGCGCGAGCAGTGGAAGATCAGGGAGACGGTGGCGCTGCTGGAGATAGCCCGGGCCATCAACTCGACCCTCGATCTGGAGGAGATCCTCGAGAAGGTCGTGCAGATGACCGTGGACCTGTGCGGCGTGGTGATGAGCGTCGTCTATCTCAGGGAGGGCGACCGCGACCTCTTCGTCCCCGCGGCCTCTCACGGTTTCATCGAGGACGTCCGCAGTGAGCGCATGGAGAGCGGAGCTTTCACCCTCCACGATCTGGAGCGGCGCCACAGAGAGACGATCGCCAGGGGGGATGCGGTGGTGCTACCAAGCGGCGAAGCGGCCTTTCTCTTGCCAACGGATGTCATGCGCGATCACGGCGTGGACCTCGTGTTCGCGACCCCCTTGCGTGCGAGGGAGGAACTGACGGGCATGTTCGCCCTCTTCTATACCTGCCGGGGAGAGGCCGGGCTCGGGAGGGAAGAGATGGAGGTCGTGGGGGCGATCGCGGCGCAGGCTTCCATGGCCATCGAAAACGCCGCCCTCTACGAAGACATAGAGAAGAGCTACTTTTCGACCGTGCAGGCTCTCGCCAAGGCGATCGAGGTAAAGGATCCGTACACCCACGGCCACTCGGAGCGGGTGATGGAGTACGCCCTGTTGATCGCCGATGCCTTGCACCTGGACGAGCGCGACAGGCAAAAGTTGAAATACGCGGCCACCCTGCACGACATCGGAAAGATCGGTATCGCCGGCCGCGTGCTGAACAAGCCCGGAGATCTGACCGACGAGGAGTACAGCCACGTCAAGACCCACCCCATGCTCGGCGACAGCATCATCGAGCCGGTGGAGTTCCTGCAGGGGCCGCGCCCCATCATCCTCCATCACCACGAGCGTTTCGACGGTTCCGGATATCCGCTGGGCCTAAAGGGTTCCGACATCCCGCTCTGCGCGCGCATCCTCGCCGTGGCCGACGCCTTCGAGGCCATGCGTTCAGACCGGCCTTACCGCCTCGCTCTCCCTTTAGCCGGGGCCAGGGAGGAGCTGGAGCGGAATGCGGGAGGCCAGTTCGACCCCGAGGTGGTGGATGCCTTCCTGGAGATACTGGAAGGTTACGGAGGTGACCCGATCAAGAGGTGAAAGAGCTGGCGTGCGGGGAGATGGATGCCTTGTCGGGACGGGTCTGTAACGGTCGGGCCGGTCCGTTACGGAGCCTGTTCGTGAGGGCGGAAGTCTCCGGCTGGTGGGAACTCGTACTGGAGGTGCGGACTTGTTCGACGAGATATTGAGGGGCGACACCGCGAAGTCCGTGGAGAGCAAGAGGAAATACAAGATCCTGGTAGTGGACGACGATCCGAACATCCGCGAACTCATCGTCGAGACCCTGAGCGACGGTAAGTACCGGCCCATCGAGGCCGCGGACGGGAAAGAGGCGCTGCGCATCTGCGAGACGGAGAAGCCCGATATCGTGCTCCTGGACGTCATGATGCCCGACCTCGACGGCCTGGAGGTATGCCTGCGCCTGCGCGGCGAGGCGCTCACCTCGCACATCCCCATAATCCTCCTTACCGCCAAAGGGATGCTGGAGGACAAGATAAGGGGCATGGAGACAGGGGCGGACGATTATCTCACCAAGCCCTTCGACCCCCTGGAGCTGGAGGCGAGGATAAACATGCACCTGCGCCGTTCCGTCCGCGACGGCGAGGCCAGCCCCCTGACCGGACTGCCCGGGAACCGCGCCATAGAGGAGAGCATCGGCTCCCGCATTCGCGCCGGTGTCAAGTTCGCCGTGTGTTACATAGACCTCGACGACTTCAAGGCCTACAACGACCGCTACGGTTTCGTGGCCGGCAGCGAGGTCATCAAGCTGACCACCCGGGTCATCCTGGAAGCCCTGGAGAAATTCGGCAACGCCGACGACTTCGTGGGGCATATCGGGGGCGACGATTTCATCGTGGTGTCGGAGATGGAGCGCGCGCCGCTCATATCCCAGGAGATAATCCGCCTCTTCGACGCGCGCATCCCGGAGTATTACGAACCCGAGGACCGCGCGCTGGGACGCATCATCAGCACTGACCGGCAGGGGCGCATTAACGAATTCCCCATCATGACCATCAGCGTCGCCGTTGTGCACAATACCTGCCGCAAGCTGGATCATCCCGGCAAGGTGGCGCAGATAGCGGCCGAACTCAAGAAGTACGCCAAGACCAAGGACGGCAGCAACTACGTATTCGACCGGCGGCGCGAGGATTGAACGGGAGGGCGCGCGGGCTTGAAGAGGAACGAATCGAAGACCGGCATATCGCGGGCGGAGAGAGACGCCGCTGGGAGCAGGCAGCGAGAGAGCGTCAGGCTGCTCCTCTCCTCCACGCGTTTCATCGCCTCGCTTTTCTGGTTGACAATAATCGTGGCTACCTTGGTGTTCGGCTTGCCCTATTCGGAGCGCAGCGAGTCGCCGGTATTCTACGGTTTCGTGGCGCTCTCCGTGCTCGTCTTCCTCGCGAACCGTTACTTCCCCTACGAGGGGTATCACCCGGTGGCGTTCTTCCTGCTTCTGCTGGCGACGAACGTCCTGATCGCGGTGATGGTCTACCTCACGGGAGGGAGCAAGAGCAGCCTATCGTTGCTCTTCATCACGGTGATCATCTTCTCTTCCGCGTACTTCGAACTGCTGGAGACGATGCTCATCACCGCGGTGACATGCGCGATATATTTCGCGCCCCTTTCGTACGAAACGATGACCTCCGATTCCGTCAAGGGGATGGCTATCGCCGTCCCCATCTACTTCATGATCGCCCTGTGCGGCTTTTTCGTCATCAGCAAGGCTCGCGAGCAGGAGAGGGAGAAACAGGCCCTTACGCACCTCTACGACGAAGCGGATACCAAGCACAGGGAGCTCTCGACCCTGTACGCGGTATCCCTGAAATTCGCCTCCACGCTGGACGAAGCGGAGATGGTGGACATCCTGCTGGAAAACGCCCGTGAGATCGTGTCGTGCGATGCCATAGCGGTCTCGCTCCTGGAGACGCCCGAGCGGCTGAGCGTCAAGGCGAACAGCGGCCTTGACGATGCCGGGATGGCGCTCCTCGCCGCGGATGATGAAGGCAACCCCCTCTACGTGTCCGCGTCCGCGGTGCTTCCCGTGACCCTGAGAGACCCCGGCGAGGACCCCCGCTTCGCCGCCTTCCTCAACGGACTCGGGTTCACCTCCATGATAGCGGTGCCACTGTATGCAAGCTCCAGCGTCATCGGGGTATTGTGCTGCCTGTCGGGTAAGAGCGAGGCCTTCGACGACGATTCGGCGAGGATTCTCCTTACCCTCTCCAGCGAGGCGGCGATAGCGCTGGAGAAGGCGGCACTGTACCGGACGACCCTGCAGGACAAGGCGAAGATAGAGACCATCATCAACAGCCTGACAGACGGACTCATGGTGCTCGACCAGGAGGGCAGGCTGGTGCTGGCGAACCCCTTCATCTCGCGCATCATGGACATCGAGGTGGACGACTATGGCGCGTACCTTCCCGACCTGCTGGAAAGATCGCCATACGGTGTGGAGTTCAAAGAGATACCCTGCCGCGAGGCGCTGCGGGAAGTCCTCTCCGAGGGGAGAAACGTCAAGAACGAGATGGTGCTGGGGACCGAGCCCCCCACCGTCTTCCAGGTCTTCTGGGTGCCCCTGGCTGATGCCGATGGCAGGGTGTGGGGGGCGGTGATCCTCCTGCACGACATCACCGATTTCGTCGAGCTGGACCGCATGAAGTCGGAATTCATCTCCATCGTCTCTCACGAGCTGAAGACCCCGCTCACCTCGATAAGGGGATTCGTGCGCCTCCTGGCGGCGGAGAGGGTGGGGCCGGTCACCGAGAAGCAGCGCCACTACCTGGAAGTCGTCCTGAAGCAGACGGAGTCGCTGACCATGCTTATCAACGACCTCCTCGATCTCTCGAAGATCGAGGCCGGGATCATAGAGGTCAGGCACGACATGATACGGCTCGGCGACGTCATCAGGGGAGTCGCGCAGCAGCTGGATAACGTGGCGCAGGAGAAGGGCATATCCCTGCAGGTCGAGATACCGGACAGCCTGCCGGCGGTTGACGGCGACGGCGAGCGCCTGGGGCAGGTGTTCATGAACCTCATCCACAACGCTATCAAGTTCACTCCCGAGGGCGGAGAGGTGCGGATAAAGGCATCGCGCATGGGGGAGGATTGCCTGGTGAAGGTATGCGACAACGGCATCGGCATCTCCGCCCAGGACCTCCCGAGGATATTCGACAAGTTCTACCAGGTGGATTCGTCCACCACCAGGCAGCAGAGCGGCACCGGGCTGGGGCTGGCGATAACCAGGCAACTGATCACGGCCCACGACGGCGAGATATGGGTGAACAGCACCAGGGGCAAGGGGACCACCTTCAGCATAACCCTGCCCCTTCACGCCGCGGAGATCGCGCCCGCACCGCACGAAGCCCGCGAATTGGGCGGGGCGGCCACGGGTTGAGACGCCAAAATGAGGTCGGGATGAGGTCGGGATGTTGCCCCTGATGGGCACATACACTATACTTCTCCCTGGAAAACGCATAATAAGCGAAGCAGAAGCGGTTCCGCTTCTCACCCTGCGGCCGCCATGCCTGCAGGGTTGAAGAAAGCCAGTTCCCGTGGATAGCGGGGGAAACCGCTATCCTTTTTATTTTGAAAAGGGAGGGATGCCAGATAGACAAGAACGCGCGCGTAAACGAGGGGATCAGGGCGAAAGAGGTGCGCCTGATAGGTCCAGAAGGCGATCAGATCGGGATCAAGCCCATAGAGGAAGCCCTGGCGATGGCCGAGGACATGGAACTGGACCTGGTGGAGGTGGCGCCGCAAGCCGAGCCTCCGGTCTGCAAGATCATGGACTACGGGAAGTACAGGTACGAGCAGACGGTGAAGATGAAAGAGGCGCGCAAGAAGCAGAGCGTCATCGTCTACAAAGAGATGAAGATGCGCCCGAAGATAGACAGGCACGACTACGAGATAAAGAGGAGGCACATCGAGAGGTTCCTCAAGTCGGGCTACAAGGTCAAGGTGACCATCATGTTCCGGGGCCGGGAGATGAGCCACACGGAACTGGGGAGGAATCTCCTGGATCAGGTGGCGGAGGAACTGGTGGAGCTTGGGACGGTCGAGTCGCGACCCAAGCTGGACGGCCGCAACATGCAGATGATCATGGCGCCGTTGGCGACGGCGAAAAAGGACGGAGAAAAGCATGCCAAAGATGAAGACGCACCGGGGGGCGGCGAAACGGTTTGAGATAACCGGCGGGGGCAAGATAAGGCGCAGGAAGGCCTACGGCAACCATCTGCTGACGAAGAAGGACTCGCGCCGCAAGCGCGGTTACCGCGTGAAGACCGAGGTATCCGAACACGACGCAGCGAGCGTGAAGAAGCTGTTGCGGCAGGGATGAGCGATACCGGATATCTCTGATCATATGCGGCAGGAAAGGACTGAGTGGAAATGTCCAGAACAAGACACTCCGTAGCGAGAAAGAAGAGAAAGAAGAAGGTACTGCGCATGGCCAAGGGCTATCGCGGCGCCCGCAGCAGGTCCTACCGCAGCGCCAACGAGCAGGTCATGCACTCGCTGCAATACGCATACCGCGATCGGCGCGCCAGGAAGAGGGACTTCAGGCGCCTGTGGATCGCGCGCATCAACGCCGCCGCCAGGCAGAACGGCCTCTCCTACAGCAGGTTCATCCAAGGCCTGAAGCTGGCGGAAGTGGACGTCAACCGCAAGATACTGGCCGATATGGCCGTTTACGATCCCGCCTCCTTCTCGGAGTTGGTGCAAAAGGCGAAGGATCAGCTCGAGAAAGAGCCCGAGGCGAAGGAGGCGAAGGTCTGAATGGGGTTTTCCCTTCCGGCGTGATAGAGAGCCCGAAGAACGAGCGCATAAGGCAGTACCGGCGCCTGCGCAAGAGGAACTTCCGCTACCGGGAAAGAAAATTCCTCGTCGAGGGGATACAATGTGTCGCGGAAGCCCTGCACTCTCCGCACCAACCCGAATGTCTCGTCTGTAACGGGAGGGGCATCGAGGCCATGCAGGCATATGCGGACGTGATCCGGGAGAGGTCGATACCCTGCATCTCGGCCAGCGACGAGGTCGTCACGAGCCTCGCAGCGACCGTTACCCCCCAGGGGGTGATCGCGGTGATGCCGCTGCTGCACGTGGAGATGGAGATCGTACTGGATACCGCACCCGCCGTTATCGTGGTGGCGAACAGGGTGAGGGATCCGGGAAACCTCGGCAACATGATCAGGATCGCTGATGCCGCCGGCGCGGGGGGCATGCTCGTATGCGCCGAGAGCGCGGACATCTACAACCCCAAGACGGTACGCAGCAGCGCCGGCTCGCTCTTCCATATCCCGCTGGCCGCAGGGGCCGACGTCGCCGCTACGATCGGGGCGATGAAGGAGAGCGGATACGCGGTTTACGCCGCCGACGCGCATGCCGGGACGAACATGTGGGAGGCGGAATGGCCGCCGAAGCTAGCGCTGCTGATGGGGAACGAAGCCTGGGGTATATCGGACGAGGAACGGGACATGGCGGACGGGCTGGTGAGCGTGCCCCTGCTGGGCAGAGCCGAATCACTCAACGTGTCCGCGGCGGCGGCCGTCCTCCTGTACGAGGTGCAGAGGGCCCGGAACGCGGCGGCGCGGGAGAGGGGGAGGGGGACGGTGCACTAGATGGCGTATGACGAACTCCTGAACGAGATCATGGCCGACCCCGGACTGAAGAGGATCTACGAAGATGCCCGCTCCGCCCTGGACGGCGCCGGCGGCTCGGACGCGCTGGAGGAGATACGGGTGTCCTTCCTCGGGCGCAAGGGAAGGCTCTCCGCGGTGCTGCAGGGGATCAAGGAGCTGCCGGCCGGGGAACGCAAGGTCGCGGGACGCCTGGCTAACCTGCTCAAGGGATGGCTGGAGCGTTCCCTGGAGGAGCGGGGACGGGTGCTGGGAAAGCTGGAGATGGAGAGGGCGCTCGCGGAGGAACGGGTGGATGTGACCCTGCCCGGAAGGCTTATCCCGTACGGAACGCACCACCTCCTCTCGCGCATCATCGAGGAGATAGAGGATATCTTCATCGGCATGGGCTACCGCGTGGTGGAGGGACCGGAGGTCGAGCTCGACTACTACAACTTCGAGGCGCTGAACACCCCTGACTGGCACCCCTCTAAGTCGCTCTCCGACACCTTCTACGTCGACATACCCGGCGGCGATCGCCGCGACGTGCTGTTGCGCACCCATACCTCCCCGGTGCAGGTGAGGGTGATGGAGACCACGCCCCCGCCTCTCTACGTGATAGCGCCCGGCAAGGCCTTCCGCCGCGACGTCCCAGATGCCACGCATTCGCCCATGTTTCACCAGGTGGAGGGGCTGGCGGTGGACGAGGGCATAACCCTGGGGGACCTCAAGGGCACCCTGGAGCACTTCGCCAGGCGCATGTTCGGCGACGACCGCAACGTGCGCTTCCGCCCCCATTTCTTCCCCTTCACCGAGCCCAGCGCCGAGGTGGACGTGTCCTGCAATATATGCGGGGGAAGCGGCTGCCGGGTCTGCGGCGGTACGGGGTGGCTGGAGATACTGGGGGCGGGCATGGTGGACCCCAACGTCTTCGGCTACGTGGGATACGACCCCGAGGAGATAAGCGGCTTCGCGTTCGGCATGGGGGTCGAGCGTATTGCGTTGCTCAAGTACGGGGTGCCGGATATCAGGTACTTCTTCGACAATGACCTGCGTCTGCTAAGGCAGTATTGAAGGGCGAGAAGATGCGCGTTTCACTGCAATGGCTCTCGGAATATGTGGACATTACGATGCATCCCCACGACCTGGCGGAGCTGCTCACCGCCTCGGGGACCGCGGTGGAGAGCGTCGAGCCGTTGGGCGACGAGTACGGGGATCTTGTCGTAGGGTACGTGATCGAGGTGAAGCCCCATCCCTACGCCGGCCGGCTGACGGTGTGCCGGGTGGACCTGGGCGGGGAGACGGCGGAGATAGTGTGCGGAGCCCCCAACGTGCGGGAGGGGATCCTCTCGCCCGTCGCCCTGCCGGGGACGAGGCTTACAGGCGGCGAGGTGATATCGCAGGCCTCCATCCGCGGGGTCGCCTCGCACGGGATGCTGCTCTCCGAGATGGAGCTGGGCATCTCCGAAGATGCCGTGGGGATCATGGTCCTGGAGGAGGGAGCGCGGGCGGGTATGAGGCTGGCAGACGTCCCGGGCATGCGGGACACTGTCCTGGATCTGGAAATAACCCCCAATCGGCCGGATTGCCTGTGCATGCTGGGGGTGGCCAGGGAAGTGGCGGCCCTGACCGGACAGCGGCTGCGGATGCAGCGTTTCGAGTTGCGCGAGGAGGGGGCGCCCGCCGGCCGCGAGGTGCGAGTGGATATAATAGACGGCGATCTGTGCTCCCGCTACGCGGCGAGGGTCGTCGACGGGCTGAAGATAGGCCCCTCTCCCTGGTGGATGCGGCGGAGGCTCCAGGCGGCGGGGGTGCGCCCCATCAGCAACGTCGTGGACGCGACCAACTACGTCATGCTCGAGCTGGGCCAGCCCCTGCATGCCTTCGACTACGGGCTGGTGAGGGACGGGCACATCATCGTGAGAAGGGCGGAAGGGGGAGAGAAGATTACCACCCTCGACGGGGTGCGGCGGAATCTTACCTGCGATGACCTGCTGATATGCGATCCTTCGGGGCCTATCGCGCTGGCGGGCGTGATGGGAGGAGAGCACACCGAGGTGGGAGACGGCACCACCAAGGTGCTCCTAGAGTCGGCCCATTTCGATCCCGCCAACATCATGCGCACGGTGAGGTTGCAGGACCTGCCCTCCGAGGCGTCATACCGCTTCGAGAGGGGCGTAGATCCCGGCGGGTGTGTGCGCGCAGCCGACCGCGCCGCCTTCTTTATGCAGGAACTGGCGGATGGGAAGGTGAGACCGGGCGCGGTCGACGCCATCGCCCGCGTCATCGAGCCCCGGCGCCTGCGGCTCAGGGTGGAGCGCACGGCCAGGCTGATCGGGATACCGCTGCGTAGAGACGAAGCGGCGGAACTGCTCCGCTCCATAGAACTCGAGGTACTCGGAGCGGAGGGGGAGGGGGAGGGCGCGGTGGTCGAGGTGGAGGTGCCCACCTTCCGTCCCGACCTGGAGAGAGAGATCGACCTCGTGGAGGAGGTGGCGCGCCTTCACGGTTACGAACGCATAACGCCCACGCTGCCGCGTTCCTCGCACAACATAGGTTCGCTCACGCCCGGGCAGAGAGCGCGCCGCGAGATCGCGCGCATCATGGTCGGGATGGGACTGCACGAGGCCATAACCCTGGCCTTCATATCACCGCGCTGGATGGAGATACTGGATCCCGAGAGGGATTTCCTGCCTTGTGACGTGGCGGCGCTCAGCAACGCCATAAGCGAGGAGACGTCGCTCATGCGCCCTTCCCTGCTGCCGGGACTCCTGGGGGCGGTACGCTTCAACGTCAACCGGCGGGTGATGGACGTCGCGCTCTTCGAGATGGGCCGGGTGTTCCTGCCCGCCGCGGGGGAGAAGCTTCCGTCGGAACCGGTGAGGCTGGGGTGCGCGGTGGCCGGAAGCTGGTCGACCAAACAATGGGACCGTGACGCCGAGGCGGGCGATCTCTTCACCGTCAAGGGCATACTGGAGGGGCTCGCGTCGTCGCTCCACGTGGCGGCGTGGTCGCTGCGGCGCGGGAAGCTGCCGTTTCTGCACCCCGCGCAGAGCTGCGCGGTGACCGTCAACGGAAGGGATGCCGGATACCTGGGCGTCATACACCCTGCGGTGGCGGTGGCCGCCGGTCTTCCCGGGAACACGGCGGTGTTCGAGCTCGACATCGAGCCGATCGTCGCCTCCGCGCACGAACTGCCTCCCTACCGTGAGATAGCGAGGTTTCCCTCCATCCAGATGGACCTGGCGGTCGTGGTGGGGGAGGAAGTCGCAGCGGGCGAGGTGGAGGAGGTCATACGGGGGGCGGGAGGAACGCTCTTGCGCGAAGTGCGGCTCTTCGACCTCTACAGGGGCGGGCAGATCGGGGAAAGAGAGAAGAGCCTCGCTTACAGCCTCACTTTCTACGACCTCGACCGCACGCTCAGGGACGAAGAGGCGCGCTCCGCCTACGAGGATATAATGGAATCCCTGGCGGAAAGACTCGGCGCCCGCATGCGCTGATATGTCCGCAACATCAGTGGGGTCAGATTTCAGATCTTTAACTCCGTACAGAATGGATCATAGTCCATAAGTGTCCATGAGTGACGCCGATAGGTGGTTGGAAAGAAGCTCCTGGGGTCAGACCCAAAAAGCCGCACTCAGGAAAGCGCAACTTTTTGCGTACTAGGCTTGGTTGAACTTGTGCATGAGGCGGGATTTGCGGTTGGCGGCGTTGTTCTTGTGGATGATGCCGTCACTCGCCGCCTTGTCCAGGGCCTTGATCGCCTTTTTGAGGTAGACCTCTCCCTCGTCGCGGTCGCCGCGCTGCAGGGCGCTCTCGAAATGCTTGATGTAGGTCTTGACCTCCGACTTCCGGGATTTGTTGCGCACGCGCCTCTTTTCCGCTTGCCGCGTGCGCTTCTCCTGTTGCTTGATGTTGGGCAATGCCTCCTCCTCCTTTTCCTCAAACAGGGCGTATTGTAGCATAACGTGGCAAACCGTTGCTACTGCCAGTATAGACATGGCACTCTTATAGGGATTCCCGGTTGCCCGTCTACCCGCGTCTCGTCGTTGCGGATAGCTCCAGGGCGTAAGTACCTACCAAGCACGGGGTAGGATGCTCCCACTATGTGCGCTCTGGTTGCGTGGACGCGGGAGCGCCGGGCCAAGCGGGAATCCTCCCGGGGCAATAGCGTGAGGGCCCTTATAATGCGAATGTGCGATAATGACCAAGGTGTTTATGTATGGAGAGAAGCAAGATAAGGAATTTCTGCATCATCGCGCATATCGACCACGGCAAGTCTACCCTGGCGGACAGGTTCCTGGAGATAACGCATACCATCCCCCGGCAGAAGATGGCCGACCAGTACCTGGACCGCATGGAACTGGAGCGCGAGCGGGGGATAACCATAAAGGCCCAGGCGGTACGCATGCGCTACGCTACCGGCGGAGGAGCGGAATATCGACTCAACCTCATAGACACCCCCGGCCACGTGGATTTCTCCTACGAGGTATCGCGCAGCCTGGCGGCCTGCGAGGGCGCGATACTGCTGGTGGACGCATCGCAGGGAGTGGAGGCCCAGACGGTGGGAAACGCCCTGCTGGCCGTGGAGGCGGGGCTTACGGTCATCCCCGCCGTGAACAAGATCGACCTTCCCTCCGCGGACTACGAGGAGACGGCGATGGAGATAGCCGACCTGCTGGGGGTGGACCCCGCGGGCGTGCTGGCGGTTTCCGCGAAGACCGGCGAGGGGGTTGAGGAACTGCTGCGCGCGGTGATCGAGGACGTGCCGCCCCCGGGGGGCGAGAGCGGGCTGCCTCTGCGCGCGCTGGTGTTCGACTCCACCTACGACCTCTACCGCGGCGTCGTCGCCTTCGTGCGGGTAGCCGAGGGGGAGGCGGTGAAGGGCATGAAGGCCCGCTTCATGGCCACGAACACGGCGGCGGAGATCGACGAGGTGGGCTTCTTCTCGCCGGACATGATCTCCTGCGACCGGCTGGAGGCGGGCGAGGTGGGATACATCATCACGGGCATCAAGGAGGTCACGCGCATCAAGGTGGGGGACACGGTCACCGGCAGGGAGAGGCCCGCCGCGGAACAGCTGCCGGGCTACCAGGACCCGAAACCCATGGTATTCGCGGGGATCTACCCCGTCGATTCCGACGATTTCACGGACCTGAACGACGCCCTGGAAAGGCTGAAGCTCAACGACGCCTCCCTCACCTTCGCCAGGGAGACCTCGAAGGCGCTGGGCTTCGGCTTCCGTTGCGGCTTCCTCGGGCTCCTGCACATGGACATCGTGCAGGAGCGCCTGGAGAGGGAATACGGTCTGGACCTGGTGATTACCGCGCCCAACGTCGTATACGAGATAGGGGAGAAAGAAGGCGGCACCCTCTATATACGCAACCCCTCCGACATGCCCGACATGGGCACGGTGAGCGAAGTGCGCGAGCCGTACGTCCAGGCCACCATCCTCGTTCCCCCCGATAACATGGGGAACATGCTGGAGCTGGCCAAGGAGAGGCGCGGCGTGTTCCAGGACATAGCCTACCTCTCGGGGCGGCGGGTCGAGATACGCTGCCAGTTGCCCCTGGCGGAGATCGTGGTGGACTTCTACGACCAGTTGAAGTCGCGCAGCCGCGGCTACGCCTCCTTCGACTACGAGCATATCGGCTTCCTGCCGGGAAACCTGGTGAAGCTGGACATCCTCATCAACGGCGAGCCGGTGGACGCCTTCTCCTCCATCGTCGACCGCGGCCGCGCCTACGACTACGGCAGGCGCGTGGCCCAGAGGTTGCGCGAGCTCATCCCCCGGCAGCTCTTCGACGTTGCCGTGCAGGCGGCCATCGGGGGGAGGGTGATCGCGCGCGAGACCATCAAGGCCAGGCGCAAGGACGTGCTGGCGAAATGTTACGGGGGCGACATCACCAGGAAGAAGAAGCTGTTGCAGAAGCAGAAAGAGGGCAAGAAGCGCATGAAGATGGTGGGCAAGGTGGAGATCCCGCAGGAGGCGTTCATCTCCGCGCTCAGGGTGACGAGAGAGGAGACCGGCAAGTGAGGCTCTACCTGCACTGGCCTTTCTGCCCCACGCGCTGTTCCTACTGCGACTTCGACTCGCGCGTCGCCGGCCGCCGCCACATGGGGGATTACCGGCTGGCGCTGCTGCTCGAGATGGATATCTGGATGCGCATGTTGGAAGCAGCCGAACGCAAGCTCACCTCCGTCTACATGGGGGGAGGCACGCCGTCCACCATGAGCGGAGCCGACGTCTCAGGGCTGCTGCGCGAGGTGTCAGGGCGGTTCGAGGTAATGGATGGGGCCGAGGTTACGGTCGAGGTCAACCCGGCCACCTGGGGGCGGGACGATTTCGCGGCGGCGCGCGCGGGAGGCGTGAACCGTATCAGCGTCGGCGTACAGTCGCTGCACGACCCGACCCTGCGCATGCTGGGCAGGGCTCACGACGCCGGGGAGGCGCGGGAGGCGGTGGAAATCGCCCTGCGCTGCGGGGCGGATTCGGTATCCGTGGATATCATGTTCGGCCTGCCGGGCATGGACACCTTCTCCCTGCTTGCGTGCCTGGACGACGTGCTCGCCATGGGGCCGCACCACCTGAGCCTGTACGCCCTTACCCTGCACGAGAGAGCGCCCCTTTCGCGCGCGCCGGTACGGCTCCCCGGAGATGACGAAGCGGCGGAGCAGTACCTGGCGGCGGCGGAGCGTCTGGCGGCGGCGGGTTACGAACACTACGAGATATCCAACTTCTGCCTGCCGGGACATCGTTGCCGTCACAACATGGCCTATTGGAACAGGGAGCAATACCTGGGCCTGGGCGCGGCCGCCCACTCCCTTCTCGGAAGATGCCGCCTGCGCAACACGTCCTCCATGCTGGGTTACGTGAAGGCGCTCTCGAGCGGAAGGCCAGCGGTTGAAGGCTGCGAGCTCCTTGGCGAGGAGGAAGAGCGCGAGGAAGCGATAATACTGGGCTTGAGGACCTCGCTCGGTGCGACGGAAAGCATGGTGGCCGCGGAGGGCGGGTACCTGCGCGAGCTGGAAAGCGAAGGCCTGCTGGAGAGAAGAGGCGGACGCGTGACCCTCACGGACCGGGGCATGTTCATGTCCAACACCCTGATCCTGGCTCTGCTGCCTGCTTGACGTGCGGGGTCTCCACCCTCGCGCCCTTGTCGCGGAAGAACGCGTTGAGCTAATATTGAGATAGCACTCTAGGAAGGAGAGTGCTAAATGATGGACAAGAGACAAGAGAAAATATTAAAGACCGTCGTATACAGGTACATAACGACCGGGATCCCTGTCGGCTCCAAATCGCTTGCAGAGACACTCAGCCTGGGCGTTAGCGCGGCCACCATCCGCAACGAGCTGAGCAAGCTGGAGGGGATGGGGTACATCTACCAGCCGCATACCTCAGCGGGCAGGGTGCCGACCGACCTCGGCTACCGCTTCTACGTGGACAGCCTCAGCGGCCGCACGCGCCTGCGCGCGGAAGAGAGGCAGGCCATTATGACCCTATTCTCGCACAAGACGCGCGAGCTGGAGAACCTGCTGCAGGAGACGACCACGCTGCTCTCCCGCCTCACCAGCGCGGCGGCCATGGTCATCGCGCCGCGCCTTCGCCGCAACACCATCAAGCACATCGACCTGGTGGACCTCGCGGAGGGCATCATCCTGCTGGTGATCATCACCGACACCGGGCGGGTGGAGAAGAAGCTCATAGACGCCAAGGGTACCGACAAGGTCGTCGCCCTGGACGAGATACAGAACTTCCTCAACCGCAACCTGCAGGGGAAGACCATGGAGCAGTTGACGGACGAGAAGACGCGGCGCGACCTGAAGGCCCTGAGATCGCCGCAGCTCGCCGGAAAGGTGCTCTCCGTGACCAGGGATATCCTCTCCCAGGAAGGCTACGACAAGGTCTTCGTCGGGGGGGCGATGAACCTACTACGCTACCTGGACGAGGAGGGTGTCAAGAGGATCGAAAAGCTGCTCGAGCATTTCGAGGAGCAGTATTTCCTCCTTAACCTGCTCAGCGAAACCCTGGGATCCAAGGAGCTCATGGTGCGTATCGGGGACGAGAACCTGTTCAAGGAGCTGCAGTCCTTCAGCCTCGTCACCACCCCCTACAACATCGGCGAGGAGATGGCGGGGTCGGTGAGCGTGCTGGGACCGACGCGCATGGATTACGCGAGAGTCATACCGACCGTCGATTTCATCGCCAAGTCCCTGAGCCGCACGCTGGAGATGCTCAGGGGATAAGAGGTGGGCTTACCCGAAATGAAGGATTACTACCAGATTCTGGGTGTATCCCGGAATGCCGGCCAGGAGGAGATCAAGAGGGCTTTCCGCCGCATGGCGCGGCTCCACCACCCCGACGTGAGCGGAGAGGAGAGCGACGAGGGCCGCCGCTTCAAGGAGATCAACGAAGCCTACGAGGTGTTGAGCGACCCGGAGCGGAGAAGGAGGTATGACCTCTTCGGGGAAGACGGCCCGGCCGTATCCGCCTTCGACCGCGGTTTCGGCGGCTTCGCGGGGCCCTTCGGGGACATATTCAGCATCTTCTTCGGCAGGGAGAGGGCCCGCCCGGCCTACGCGCCGCGGCGGGGGAACGATCTCCTCACGGTGGTCGAGCTGGGACTGCTCGAGGCATATACGGGCGTAACGCGGAAGATAGCGATGCCGGTGAACGAGACCTGCCGCGATTGCGGGGGCAGCGGCCTGGAGGTCGGCTACGACCACGACCTCTGCCCGGATTGCGGCGGCGAGGGCCGGATCACCCACAGCCGCCGCAGCTCTTTCGGCACCTTCACCTCGACCGCCACCTGCCGCCGCTGCGCCGGGGCCGGCGAGATAAACACCCACCCCTGCCCTTTCTGCGAAGGGAGGGGGATAAGGCGCGTGGAGGACGAGCTGGAGGTGAACATTCCGGCTGGGGTGGACGGCGGTGACCGCATACGCCTGGAAGGAAAAGGGGAGCCGGGACAGGCGGGAGGGCCGCCGGGTGACCTGTACGCAGAGGTGAGGATCGAGGAGCACGAGACCTTCACGCGCCATGGCAGCAACCTTCACGCCATGGTGAAGATAGATATCTCGGAGGCCGCGCTGGGCACGGACATCGACATACCCACCCTGAACGGGGAGGAGAGACTGCACGTTCCAGCCGGCAGCCAGCCGGGAGAGGTGTTCAGGCTGCGCGGGAAGGGCATGCCGGGCGTGCGCTCGAGGTCCGTCGGCGACCTCTACCTCACCCTCGAGGTGGAGGTGCCCCGCAAGCTAAACGCGGAACAAAAACGGCTGATGGCGGAGTTCCAGCGCATCGAGGCGCGCAAGAAGGGCGAGACCAGCATCGTCGCACGCCTGCGTAAAGCGATGAGGCCCTGATCTTGACCACGCCCAGGCTCTACGTATCACCCGCGGCGCTCCAGGAAGGACGATTGGCCCTCCAGGGAGTGGACCATCATCACATCAGCCGCGTTCTCAGGATGCGCGCGGGATCTCCGGTGCTCCTGCTCGACGGAGAGGGAGGGATAGGGAAGGGCACCATACTCGAGATCACCTCCGGCAGCACGGCGATCGAGGTGGGCGAGGTGTCCCGTGTGGAGGAGGAGCGCCCGAGGATGCACCTCTACCAGGCGTTGCCCCGGGGCGCGAAGATGGATGCCGTCGTGCAGCAGGCGGTGGAGCTGGGCGCGGCCGCGGTGGCCCCCTTCGCGAGCGAGAGGTCGCATGTCCTGGACGAGGCGGCGAGAAAACGGACCGGACGCTGGCGAAAGCTTGCGCTCGCGTCATCGCGGGTGGCGGGAAGACCGTTCCTGCCGAGGGTGCTGGAGGCGCGGAGCTGGGAAGACGCGCTGCGGGATATCTCCGCCATGGAGGCCGCGCTCTTCGCGGACGAGGCCGGAGGGGAGAGGCCGGGCGAAGCGCTGGCGGGTATCGTGCCCGGCGAGCTGGGGCTGGTGATCGGACCGGAGGGGGGCTTCAGCGACGGCGAGAGGGCGGCGCTGGCCGGTGCGGGAGCGCGTCCGGTCACGCTGGGAGGCACGGTGTTGAGGGCGGAGACGGCGGGGATGGTGCTCCTCGCCGCCGCACGGTGCCGTTACGGATTGTTGTGAGGTCGCGCATGGCCGACGTGGCGGTGTTCACCATTGGATGCAAGGTAAACCAGGCCGAGAGCGAGGAGCTGAGAGCGGGGCTGCTGAGAGCCGGCCACGGCATAGTCTGCGATCCGTCGCGGGCCGACCTGTGCGTCGTCAACACCTGCAGCGTCACGGCGGAGAGCGACCGCAAGTGCCGCAAGCTCGTCCGCCTGCTGGCGAGGCGGGGCGCAGCGGCCATCGTGGTGGCGGGGTGCTACGCGGAGGTGAGCCCGGAAGACCTCGCCCGGCTTCCGGTGGTGGTACGCGTGCTGCCGAACGCGCGCAAGGACGCGTGGCTGGACGAGATAACTTCACTGCTCCCGGCGGGAGGTGGAGGTCCATCGCGCGCGGCGCCGGGACGGGTACGCGCCATGATCAAGGTGCAGGACGGATGCGAGCGCGCCTGTTCGTATTGCATAGTGCCGCGCGCGCGGGGCCGTGAGCGTTCGCGGGCGCCCGGGGAGATCTCGCAAGAGGTGGCTAGGGCTCGGGAAAGGCAGGTGAGGGAGATCGTCCTGTGCGGCATCAACCTGGGAAGGTATTCGCGCGGTCAGGGGATGGGGCTGGACTGGCTGGTGCGCGAGCTGCTGCGGGTTGGAGATGATTTCAGGATAAGGTTGAGTTCCATCGAGCTCGAGGACCTGCGCATGCGCTGGCTGGAGGAATGGGCGGCCTGCGGCCGCGTCTGCCCGCACCTCCATCTGCCGCTGCAGAGCGGTGACGGGGAAATTCTACGTGACATGGGCAGGGGATACGTGCGCGGCGATTTCCTGGAGGCAGCGCGCTTCCTGCGGGAGGTATGGCCGCATGCGGCGCTGACCACCGAGGTGATGGTGGGGTATCCGGGCGAGAGCGCGAGCGCGTTCCGCCGCACCCTGGAGGTCCTGGAGGCGTCGCGGCCCGCCCGCGTACACGTCTTCCGTTTCTCCGCACGCCCGGGCACGCGGGCATGGGGCAGGAGCGATACGGTTGACGGCGCGGAGTCGGGGCGCAGGTCGGCGATGGTACGCGAGCTGGCGGAGGAGCTGCGTTTGAGGTACATTGAGGAACGCAGAGGGGAGAAGCGGGGACTGCTGGTGGAGAAGCTGGTGGAGAGGAACGGCGCCGTGATGGCCCTGGGCACCACCGAGGACTTTATCAAGGGTACTGTCACGGGCCCTCCCGCTGGAACGGAGACGGGAGATATCATGGACGCCGAGATATTAGGCGTGATCGGGGGGAGGGCGCGCCTGCGCCCCATAGAGGATCAGGGTCGGGTTACCCAGGTCACGGGGGAGAAAGGCGGTAAGTAGATGGACGACTGCATCTTCTGCAGGATAGCCGCCGGGGACGCGGAGGCGGACATCCTCCATACGGACGAAAGCGTGGTGGCCTTCCGCGATATCGATCCCCAGGCGCCGGTGCATTTCCTGGTGGTCCCGAGGCGGCACATCGTCTCCGCCCTGGACCTGACCCCGGATGACTCGGACCTGCTCATGCGCGTTTTCGTGGTCATCGGGGATGTCGCCCGCAAGGAGGACGTGGCGGCCGGCGGGATACGCATCCTCACCAACGTGGGGAGAGCGGCCGGGCAGGCGGTGCTGCACATGCACTTCCACGTCCTGGGAGGCAGGGAGATGCGCTGGCCGCCGGGCTAGAAAAAGCGCGCGCCGCGCGGGAGACGGGGACTGAGAGGTGATGGGCACGGACGAACGGAAACAGGGGGAACTGAAGATACTGGTACCCGGAAGCCAGCCGATGGTCAGCCTGCTGGGGGAGCGGGACGAGCTCCTCAAGGTGGTCGAAAAGGCCTTCAGGAGCACCATCCTGGTGAGGGGCAACGAGATAACCATCCGCGGCGAGGAAAGCGAGATGGAGACCATCGGCGAGCTCTTCGAGGAGCTGCTGGAGCTCCTGAGCTCGGGGATGGCGCTCACCCCGGAGAGCGTCGGAAAAGCCATCGAGATGCTCGTGGAAGAGGGGGAGCTGAATCCCACCGATGTCTTCACGGATATCATCATCTCCAGGCGGGGCAAGGTCATCAGGCCCAAGACGCCGAACCAGAAGCGCTACGTCGAGGCCATACGCTCCAACACCATCGTATTCTCCATCGGGCCGGCGGGGACGGGAAAGACCTACCTGGCCATGGCCATGGCGGTGAAAGCCCTCCTGGCCAGGGACGTGGGAAGGATCATACTCACCCGGCCGGCGGTGGAGGCGGGGGAAAAGCTGGGGTTCCTGCCCGGGGACCTGTACCAGAAAGTGGATCCTTACCTCAGGCCGCTCAACGACTGCCTCTACGAGATGCTGGAAGTGGAAAAGTTCTCCAAGTACATGGAGCAGGGCATCATCGAGGTCGCGCCGCTGGCCTTCATGCGCGGCCGCACCCTCAACGACTCCTTCATCGTGCTGGACGAGGCGCAGAACACCTCGCCGGAGCAGATGAAGATGTTCCTGACCCGCCTTGGTTTCGGCTCCAAGGCGGTGGTCACCGGGGATATAACGCAGATCGACCTGCCGGGCGGCCAGCGTTCGGGGATGAACGTGGTGAGGGAGATACTCACCGGTATCGAGGGCATAGATTTCATATACATGGATGAACGCGACGTGGTAAGGCACAAGATCGTGCAGGAGATCGTGCGTGCCTACCGCCTCTACGACGATTCCCGCGACGAGAAGCCGCGCGGCGGCATGGGTTGAGTGGTACGGGAAGGCGGAAGGGGACAGGTCTTGGTTCCTGTGAGTACGCCCTTCGATCACGTGCTAGTGGACCGTTCTTTCAAGATCGAACATGCAAGGCCCCGCCCCTTTTCACGCTTCTCGGAGAAGAAGCGATAACAGGTATGGACGAAAAAGAAGGCTCAATAGGGCATATTCACCGGTACGGATCACTCATCTCCGGCAGCGAGGAGAAGAAGGCACTCCTGGTATCCCTCGCCCTGCCGGCCGTCGTGACCATGGTAGACCTGGAGAAGATAAAGCGCTCTTTCGTGCGCATGCTCTCGAGCAGGTATCATGAGAGGGTGGAATATCCCAGCCTGGTCGAGGAGGAGAACATATCGTGAAGGTGGCCGTAAACGCGGCCACGGACATCCCCGTGGACGCGAGGGTATTGAAAAAGAAGTGCCTGCAGGTGCTGAGGGCCGAGGGGGCGAGGGGGGACGCCATCGTCTCCATAACCGCCGTGGCCGAGCCGGAGATGGAGGACCTGAACCGCCGCTTCCTCGGCAGGGAAGGCCCCACGGACGTCCTCGCGTTCCCCATGGACGAAGAGGCCGAAGAGGGATACCTCCTGGGCGACGTGGTCATCTGTCCCGCATACGTGGCCAGTAAGAGCGTGGAGTATGGCGTGGGCGAGGGGATGGAGTTGGGATTCGTGGCCGCGCACGGCGTTCTGCACCTGCTGGGATACCGGGACGACGACGAGGAGGGCGCGCTGGAGATGGACCGCAGGCAGAGGGAGGTACTCGGCTTGGCGGAAGGGGAAGGAAGATGATGCCATACCTGCTCTTTGCGGCCGCGGCGGCCGCGGCGGCCGAGAAGGCGAACGGCGTGGGCGCAGGCGAGCTCACCTGGCGCCTGATATCGCTGGCGGCGCTCCTGGTCGCAGCCGCTTTCCTGGCGGCGGCGGAGATCTCGCTGGTGAGCGTGAACCGCTTCCGGGTGCGCTCGCTGCGCGAGGAGGGAAACCGGCGGGCGGAGAAACTGGACAGGCTCCTTGAACACCCGAACCGGTTCCTCTCCACCATCCTCATGCTCACCCTGCTGGTACAGGTGGGAGCTTCGGCGATTGCGACCGGTTTGGCATTGAACATCGGCCTGCCCGTGGCTACGGCCATCGCCACCGGCGCGATGACCTTCCTCATCTTCATCTTCTCGGAGATGGCGCCGAAGACCTACGCCACCAACCATACGGAAAGGGTGGCCATGGCGGTGGCGCCGGTGGTCAACCTCCTCTCGGTCGTCTTCTACCCCCTGGTACGGATGTTGATCCTCATCTCCAACGGCGTCATCCGCATATTCGGCGGGAAGACGATCAAGGAGGGGCCGTTCGTCACCGAGGGGGACATCAAGGCGCTGGTATCCGCGGCCGAGGAGCAGGACGTGATCGAGGAGGAGGAGAAGAAACTAATTCACTCCATCTTCGAGTTCGGGGATACCCTGGTACGCGAGGTCATGATACCGAGGACGGACATGGTCATGCTGGACGAGGAAGCCGGCCTGGAGGAAGTCCTGGAGGTCATATTGGGTTCCGGATTCTCACGCATCCCCGTGTACAGGAAGGATTTCGACCATATCGCGGGCATGCTCTACGCCAAGGACCTTCTGCCCCACCTAAAACGCGGCGACAGCGATATCAGGCCGCGGGAATTCATGCGCGAGGCCTACTTCGTCCCCGAGACGAAGCGGGTCAGCGAACTCCTCACGGAACTGCGCACCCTGACCATCCATATGGCCATAGTGCTGGACGAGTACGGGGGCACGGCGGGACTGGTGACCATAGAGGACCTGCTGGAGGAGATCGTGGGAGAGATCTTCGACGAATACGACAGCGCCATGGAGCTATACGAGAGCCTGGGGAACGGGAAGTATACCTTCGATGCCCGCATCTCCATCGACGACCTCAACGAGCTGCTGCACACCGAACTGCCCGCGCACCAATGGGACACCCTGGGCGGGCTCATGTACAACCTCATGGGGAAGATACCCAAGCAGGGCGAATCGGTGGAGTTCGAGGGGATGCGCCTGACGGCCCAGAAAGTAGTGGGGCGGCGTATCTACAAGGTCCTTCTGGAGGTACTCGAGCAGGAGGAACGTGACGGAGAATGAACGGTCCCGGGAAAGCCCGGGCGATAACACCGGCTGGACGGACGCGGGCCGCATGCTGGGCGAAGGGATAGGGCTGGTATTCACCGACCGCCATGGAGGCGTGAGCCCGCCCCCCTTCGATTCCCTGAACCTCGCCTATCACACCGGCGACGAGCCGGAAAACGTGCGACGCAACCGTGAGAAGGCCGCCAAGGGTCTCGGGGTGGCGCCCGACCGTTTCGTCTACCTGCGGCAGGCACACGGCCTGCACGTTGCCGGGGCCGGCAGCGGAGATGCGTCGCGGAGCCGCGATTCCCTCATCGGCGCGCCGGAAGGCACCGACGGAGCCTTCACCACACAGCGGCGGGTAGTGCTCTCGGTCCTCACCGCCGACTGCGTTCCCATCGCCCTGGCGCTGCCGGAGGCAGGGATGGTCGCCATGCTGCACGCGGGCTGGAGGGGGACGGTTGGGAATATCGTGGCATCGGCCCTGCGGGCGATGGGGAGAGACCTCGCGCCGGACGCGGTGGAGATACGGGCGGTGATGGGGCCGGCCATCGGCCCCTGCTGCTACGAAGTCGATGAAGGCAGAGCGCGCCTTTTCGTCGAAAGATATGGCGAGAGCAGTGCCGTGGTGCGTGGCACGGAGGGATGGAGGGTCGATCTTTTACGGGCCAATTTCCTCAACCTGACGGCAGCGGGCGTGAGAGAGGAGAACATAGGCAGGTTGGGAGGATGTACGTGCTGCGAGAGCAGGTATTTCTCCTTCCGCCGGGACGGCGTTACCGGAAGGCAGGGCGCGTATGTCTTCCTGCGATGACCGGAGAGGTCGCGCGTAGCGATGAAGACCAGGGCGCACGTCTCGATCTCGGGCAGGGTGCAGGGAGTATATTTCCGTTCGTATGCCGTGGACGAGGCGAGGAGGCTGGGCATCACGGGATGGATTCGCAACGTCCGGGGAGGACGCGTGGAGGGCGTCTTCGAGGGAGAGGAGGAAGCGGTGCGCGAGATGCTGGAATGGTGCTGGCGGGGTTCTCCATCTTCCAGGGTGACGGACGTGGGGGTACGGTGGGAGGAGGTGACGGGGGAGTTCGCGGACTTCT
>CAZQFX010000016.1:0-26953 GCA_964592775.1 uncultured Actinomycetota bacterium | reverse complement strand
CGCCGCCCGCGCCACCGGCGGCTCCCGCGCCGCCCCAGGCCGCGGCCGCGACCGGAGCGGCCACCTGCCCTTCCTGCGGCAGCGAGGTTCCCGCCGGATCGGCCTTCTGCCCGAACTGCGGGGGAAAAGTCTGAGGAAGCCCGCGCGAAAGGGGTTTCCGCCAGCCGGGGGAAAGGAAGATGACGCTGCGAGGGATGGTCCTTCTCTTCGTCCCGCTCGCGCTTATGTCATGCCTGGCGGCGGCCGGGTGCGGGCAGGCCACCCCGGAGCAGGCGGTGTACAAGTTCCTGGGAGCCGTGCAGTCGCATGACCGGGCGGCCATGCGCTCCTGTGTCAACCCGGAAGCGCTGAACAAGGTGGCGGAGGGAAACAGCGAGCTGGCCCGGCAATGGGAGGAGCTCTATCGCAGGTACATGGTGGATCCGGTGAACTGGCGTATGGAGTTCGATGGCGTACGCCTCGAAAGCTCCTATCTCGACGGGGACCGTGCCCTGGTCAGGCTTGCCGGCGGCAGGTGCGAGCTGTATAACCTGAAGGAAGGCGCGTGGAGACTAGAGGGCATGATAGATTTTTCCACCGACGATTTCGTGCCTCTTTACGTGGTGATGAAGGATGGAAGCTGGTACCTGGAGGCACTGTACCTGTACGTTATCTACGGGCTGGAGAGCGCGGCTAGGATGTGAACATGGAAACGCCGTCAACGGAGACCGGCTCTCGGGCGAGGAGTAAGGGGGTTTCACTTGCGTTGTCCCGAATGCGGTTATGACAACCCGGAGGGCCGCCGCTATTGTGAGGGGTGCGGAGAGAAGCTGGCCGACCTGGAGGCCATAAAGGCCCACGCCCGCAGGCGCTCCCAGCGCGATGCGGCGAGATACCGCCGCGACGCCCAGAGGGAAGGGCTGGACACGGAGGAGGCCGAAAGACGGAGGCGGCGTTCCCGCAGGCGCACCAGTCCCTGGGTGGGCCTGTTGCTGCTCGTTCTGCTCGTAGCGATCATGGTGGTCGTCATCATCGTGGCCGGCGGAAACGAAAGCGGCCCCGAAAAAGCGGTGAAGGAGTTCTACGGCGCCATCAAGGATAAGGACGTGATGACCTACCTCCAACACATCGAGCCCGAACTCTACAAGATGGCCAAGAGCGGCGAATACCAGCCTGACCCTTACACCGAGGGCATTGAATATGACTCTTACATTCTGGACGGCCTGTCGACCCGCCTCGTCAAAGAGGAGGGAGACTACGCCGAGGTAGAGGTGAACGGGGGCTACTTCGAGGGGCTGTACAATAACGGGGGCACCAGCGGGGGTGTCGATTTCTCTCAATATCCTCGCGCGGTCAAGCTGGTCAAGGTCGAGGACACCTGGATCGTGCAGGATTATCAATTGATGAAACTCCCCTACCACATCGGAGAGATAGGACCGAACCAGCCCGAATACCCCGAGGTGGAGGAGCCCAGCTGACCGGGCCGTGGATGCGTTGGGCGGGTATACTGACAGGTGTCCCATCGTAAACTATACTTATACGGAATGTACGACTTGGAGGAGGCCGGATTTGCGCATGAGACGCTGGACAGTATACCTGGTAGGGGCCGCCGTGCTCTTACTCTGCGCGGGATGCGGCTGGCCCGCGGGGGCGCCCTTCTCGGGCGATTACGCCGATTTCAACCCCGAGACCTACAACCCCGCCGACAGCGGCGCGGACGGCGCCACGGTCGCCGCCGTGCAGGCCTGGTTCGCTTCCATGGAGTTCAAGAGGAGCGAAAACGAGGAGGGCAAGGTGGTGCCCAATCCCGCGCTGGGGCGCGATTTCGACCTCATGCTGGCGGTTATCAAACCGCAGGCGCTCCAGGACCCCAGCGGCCAGTTCATCGGCATGGAGCAGGTGAACGCCTTGCGGGACCTCTGGAATCAAGATGAATGGAACGTGGAGTTCCTGGACGTGGTGATGCAGGAGGCCTTCAGGGAGGGCGATGAGGCCAAGGTGGAGCTGGTCTCGGGCGGGATACGCTATATCGGCGAGTTCTTCGACAGCCCGGAATACCGCCAGGACAGCTTCGGCGACAAGAAGGGCGAGGTGTTCCTGTGGCTGTACGACGATCCCGTGAACGACCCGCTGCTGAAGATCATCGATCAGGACGAACGGTTCAGGGAGAGGTTCGGCGACATCGCGGGCAAACCGCGCTGGGTGGTCATCGGCGGTCTGGATTTCTCCGAGGACGCCCCGTGGGGCGAGCAGCTACCCTTGGATTAGAGCGTCCGCGAAATCGGAGTGCCGCTACCGCCTACCGATGTGATAAGGCGGCATACCGCATGGGGCGCCGGCCTCGGCAGCCAGGTCTATTATCGTCAACGGTATTGATAAAGCAGCGTCTCCCGTATCAGATCCCCCTTGTTGAGCTGCACCATCCCTACTCTGGCCGCCCGTTGCGTAAATAGAAAATCTACTCGAAAACCTATTCGTTGCATTCCATACGCAGCGATATATAATCCGGTAACGTGCCGAGAGTGGGGATGCAGCGGCGGTCGAATGCGAGCGTACTTATGGATCGGGATACTCAGTCCAGCCAGATTATCTGCGGCTCTACGATCCCGTTCTCGATGGTGAGGACCGCGTAAGAGAGACGGTCGGAGAAGCGCCGGTCGGTGGGGGTGCCGGGATTCACGAGCAGGGTCCCCTTCCTTTTCTCTACCAGAGCCTTGTGGGTGTGGCCGAAGACGACCACGTCCACGCCCTGAAAGCGCGACAGCACCCTCCGCTCGATGCCCATGGGCGGCCCCCAGCCGTGGATGAGCCCGATGGTCTTCCCCTCCACCTCGATCACTGCTTTTTCGGGAAGCACCGCCTTGGCTTCGGGGAGGTCCATGTTCCCCGCCACGGCCCTGGTCGGTGTCAGCGAGCGCAGCTCCTCCAGCACGGATATCTCGATGAGGTCCCCGGCGTGCAGGATGAGGTCGGCCTCCTCGCAGCGCTCCAGGAGACCCCCGGGCAGACTGGGGCCCACCTTGGGTATGTGAGTATCCGCGAGCACAACGACACGCGCCACGATCCTGCCTTCCTCCTCCCTTGTCCACGGCTTGCTATTGCGTCGCCTTGATATATTATATAGTTGGTCGCGGGCTGAGGGAGAGCGATATGATCCATAAGAAGAAGAAAGAGCTGCGCAAGAGGGTCCAGGAACTCCGCGACAGCATCGATCCCGAGCAGAGGAGCATCCTCTCCGCCCGCGTCGCCGAGAACCTCTGGTCCGTCCCGGAGTTCACGGCGGCGGAGTCCATCCTCTTCTTTATCTCCTTCCGCAGCGAGGTGGATACCATCCCCATGATCAGGCGCGCCCTGGCCGAAGACAGGGTGGTGTGCGTGCCCTCCACCGACTGTGGAAGCAAGGCCATGACTGCCTCCCGCATCTTCGACCTCGACGGGGATCTCAAGCTGGGGAACTACGATATCCTCGAGCCCAGGGCGGATTGCCTGCGGCCCGTGCCCGCGGAAAAAATAGACGTGGTGCTCATGCCCGGGGTGGCCTTCGACCTCAGGGGCGGGCGCCTCGGCTACGGCGGCGGCTACTACGACCGTTTCCTGCAGAAGTGCGGCCCGGACTGCGCGCTCATCGCCCTGGCTTTCGAGGTCCAGGTCATCGAGCACGTGCCCTGCGCCGACCACGATACCCGCATCCACAGAATAGTCACCGAGTCGAGGGTTATCGACTGCCCCGCCGCCAGCCCCCTCCACTGAATCCCGCCTGGGGTCAGCCCTGGCGCTGAAACGGCACGTGGTATAATCAACCAGGACTTTTAGCAGGACTTTTCGAAAACAGGGGTGACTAACGGTTGGAGGAGCACCATGCTCGGCAGGGGAGGCCGCAGAGAGGGACGGCTGGGCCGCCGGGAGATACTGATCTTCCTCACAGTCCTGGGACCCGGCCTGATCACGGCCATGGTCGACAACGACGCTGGCGGCATCGCCACGTACTCCGTGGCCGGCGCCCGCTTCGGCTACGAGCTTCTCTGGGTGCTGACCTTCACCGCCGTCCTGCTGGCCCTGGTGCAAGAGATGACCGTGCGCATGGGCATGGTCACCGGCAAGGGCCTGGCCGCGCTGATCCGTGAGAGGTTCTCGCTGCGCCTCACCGCCTTCATCATGCTCACCCTCCTGGTGACCAACTTCGCCAACACCGTTTCAAACTTCGCGGGACTCGCCGCCAGCATGCAGCTCTTCCACGTACCCCCCTGGATAGCGGTGGCGCCCCTGGCGGCGCTTATCTGGTGGCTGGTGGTCAAGGGCACCTACAAGCGGGTGGAGAAGGTCTTCCTCGTCGCCTCTCTGGTCTATATCTCCTATATCATCTCCGCCTTCCTCGCCCATCCCCAGTGGGGCGAGGTGGGAAAGGCGCTGGTCACCCCATCTCCGCGCTTCGATGCCGCCTACCTGGCCCTGACCGTGACCATCGTGGGCACCACCATCGCTCCCTGGATGCAGTTCTACCAACAGGCGGCCATCGTGGACAAGGGGCTGGATTCCTCCAAGATAAGGTACGAGCGCGTGGACACGGTGGTGGGCTCTTTCCTCATGACCCTGGTGGCGATGTTCATCGTCATCTGCTGCGCCGCCGCCTTCTTCAACAACCCGGATGTCGGTGCCACCACCATCACCACCGCCGAACAGGCGGCCTCCGCCCTGGCACCCATTGCCGGCAATTACGCTTCCTACCTCTTCGGGATCGGCTTGCTGGTGGCATCCCTCTTCGCCGGCTCCATCCTCCCACTGTCAACCGCGTATACGGTCTGCGAGGCGTTCGGGTGGGAATCGGGCATAGACCGCAGCTACCGCGAGGCTCAGCGCTTCTATTTCATCTATACCTTCCTTATCGCCGGGAGCGCTCTTCTGGTTATGATCCCCGGCATGCCCCTGGTTCTCCTCATGGTGGCATCTCAGACTATGAACGGCATCCTGCTGCCGGTGATCCTTTTCTGCATGCTGACGCTGATAAACGACCGCGACATAATGGGCTCGTACGTCAACCCACCCTGGCTTAACGTGGTGATGTGGGCGGTGACAGCCTTACTCACCCTTTTGACCATGGCCATGATCGTGTCGACGTTTTTCCCGTCCGCTTGATCGGGGAGGTGGCGATTTGAAGAGTGAAGACCCGTTCCCCCCGGCCCTATCGCCACCGGGGGATTCCCGCCGCGCTTCGCGAGGATATCCCGCATCGCGGGGCGCCGGTACCTTTGCGTCCGGCCTACCAGGGGAGGTGACCATTTGAAGGAGGAAGAAACATTTTCCCTGAACTCCCTCCTGAAGAGGGAAGTAAGGGATGCCGAGGTCCTGGATGTGGGGCACATCCAGGACCTGGCCGTAGACATGTCGTCCCAGCCTCCGGTGGTGAGCGACCTGGCCGTCCACCTGAAATGGACGGACCGCATCGGGGACCTCATCCTGCCCCGTCCCGTGGAAGACATCATCCTGCTGCTGCCGTGGCGGGTGGTGGAGGCGCTGGAGCCCGAGGCCCTGTCGCTGCGCGATCTCCATCCCGTGTTCGAGGTTGTCTCGAGCGCGGGCAAGGTCTTCGCCCGACGGGACATTCTCAACAAGCAGATAACGGACGAGGAGGGCAACCGCCTTCACCGCGTGGACGACGTGCTCATGCGCAGGGAGGGGATCCTGCTCTTCCTGGAGGGGTTGCAGGTGGGGACGGAATGGCTGCCCGCAGGAGGGCGCATGGGCAGGCTGGTGAGCAAGTTACGCCGCCGTTACAATCACCCGGGCGAGATAAACGTCATCCCCTATGAGGCGATAGTGCGCGTGGACGAGGAGGCCCTGGTCATCCGGACCTGAGGCGTACTTTTTCGCCCGAGCCCGGGGGTAGCGGTCCTTGCTCCGCACTCGCAGGTCGCATATCCGGAGCGTTGCCTTCTCTCGGTTATACCGCTCGCGAAGGCCGCTTCGGACCGACCCCCCGGTTCTCGGGCAGGTGTTTCGACATCGACCTCAGGTCCGGGAGACCAGGGCGGAGTTTCGTTCACACTTCTGGGAGAAGAACCGTATATAAATAGGGCGCCGCGTGGCGCCCTCCCTTATTGCCGTATACGTTCTCAGTGGTCGCGCTCGTCTCCCGTAAAGGGCACGAAGCGGTCGGCCAGCTTCTCCAGTACCGCGGGCATGGTGGTGTATTCCATCTCGTCCAGCGGCAGGCGGTGCGGCTCGAAGGGGCCGTGCGCGCGCAAGTAATCCGCGATGTCCAGCGCCTTCTGGCGGGCATTGTCGTAGCTGGGGTCGGCGAACATATCGCGGGGGCCGACCAGCTTCCCCTCCTTGAGCTGGAACCCCAGTGCCACCACGCGCGGCGGTCCATCGAAACGCGCCGGCGCGTCCCAGTCGGTGCTTACCGGCATGAGAGGCCCATGGTGGCTGCCCCGCATCCATCCGGCGACGGCGTAAGGGAAGGCGAAGGGCTCGACCACCTCGCCCACGGCGGGAAGCCCGCTCTGGCAGCGCACCGCCATCACCGGGTCGTCCTTGCCCACGTAGCGCCCGGCCATGAGGAAGAGGCGCTGGGTGGAGGTCGCGGCCACCGGCTCGTCATCGTCGCCTTTGCGGAATACGTGCTTGATGACGTAACGCGAAGGGGCGCCGATGAACACCAGCATGTCGTAGATCTCCTCGGGCGTGTTGAAGATGACCTTCTTCTCCTCGATGAGGTCGTGCACCTCGAAGCGGAACCCGTCGTGCATGGAGGGATCGATGACCAGCCCGGAGGTATTGAAGGGATCGGCGAACATCTTGTAGAGGGGGAAGTTCCAGGAGCCCGGCTCGGTCTTGTCGGCCAGGAAGCAGATGATGGGCTCGCTCTTACGCTCCTCGATCTCCATCTCCGCGAACCCCGGCCCCATGCCCCGCAGGTTGCCGGAGAAGGCGTCGGTGAGCAGGTCCTGCCCCGCCCCGTACTGCCCGAGTTCGTTCGCGATCTTGGTGATGTCCTCGAAAGAATCCCATGCAAAGCGATGTATTTCCTCGTTATCGGGGCCTTTTTCGTGGGTCATGATAAAGGCGATGTCGTCCCCGCACTTAGCCTGGCAGTAGTCTATGAGCAGGCCTTTTTCCTTGGCATCCGCCAGGAGCTCGCGGGCGCGGCTGAGCATGGCGGGATGTACGTCCGAATGTCCTACATAGCCGCCTACATCAGCCTTGATTATGCTGAGAGTGACCTTCATACCCTTACCTCCTTAGATCCGCTTTGTATTGCTTTCCCGCCGGCTGTAATGACCTCCTGATGCCGCCCTTTGCCTGCGACGGCCCGATGTCATGACATTCGCCATTATAATGTCTATGCAGTATCATTTCAAAGATGCGGGTACCGCGTACGGGCGGGGCCCCGGGCACTCTTGATATTACCTAAAAACAAGGAGGCGGAAACTTGGCGGTCGATAGCGAAGGCGTGCGCTGGCATGCTCTCGAGGTGGAGGAGGCGGTAAGCCGGCTGGGCACGTCGATGAATGCCGGCCTATCCGACGGAGAAGCATCGTCCCGCCTGCTCCGATACGGCCACAACAGGATGCGCGAGGAGAAGCGCACCCATCCTCTGATGCTCTTCCTCAACCAGTTCCGCGACTTCATGATCTACGTACTTCTCGGCGCGGCCGTCATCTCCGGCGCCGCCCTTCGGGAGTACTTCGACGCGGCGGTGATCATGTTCGTCGTCCTGGCCAATGCCGTCCTCGGCTTCATCCAGGAATACCGGGCGGGGAGAGCACTTGAGAGCCTGAAGAAATTGAGCGCGCCCACGGCGCGTGTCATACGCGGAAACGTAGAGAGGGTTATCCCCTCCAGCGACCTCGTGCCCGGGGACCTGATATTGTTGGAGACCGGGGACAGGATACCCGCGGACGCCCGACTGTTGGAAGCCCACAGCATGCGCACCGACGAGGCCTCCCTCACCGGAGAATCCCTGGCCGTGGAGAAGACCACCCAGCCCCTGCAGCCGGCCGACATTCCGCTGGGCGACCGCCGAAACATCGTCTACGCCGGGACGCATATCGTCCACGGCAGGGGATCAGCCCTGGTCGCCGAGACCGGTCGCCACACCGAGCTGGGGCGGATAGCCGAGATGCTGGGGGAGGCCGAGGAGGAAAGAACCCCGCTCCAACGGGATCTGGGCAGAACGGGCAGGAATATAGCTCTTCTCTGCATCGGCATCTGCGCGGTCGTATTCGCCATGGGGATGCTGCGCAGGCTGGAGTGGTCGGAGATGTTCCTATTCTCCGTAAGCCTGGCCGTAGCGGCCATCCCTGAAGGACTTCCGGCCATCGTCACCATAGCCCTGGCTCTGGGAGTGAAGCGCATGGCGGGCAGGAAGGCCCTGCTGCGCAGGCTTACAGCCGTGGAGACCCTGGGTTGCGCCGAGGTCATTTGCACCGACAAAACCGGCACTCTCACCCGAAACGAGATGGAAGTGAGAGAGATAAAGCTGCCCATGGAAACAACCCTGTATCCGGAGAGCATGACCGGTTCCAACACGGAATGGGAGGAAGCTGTCTCCCCCATGCTGGCCACGGCCGTACTCTGCAACGACGCCAGGATACAGGAGGGCCGAATCCTGGGGGAAGGCACGGAGATTGCGCTGATTCAGATGGCGCGCAATCTGGATTTCTCCTTTTCGGCAGCCGTAGAGGCCCACCCCCGCGTCGAGGAGATACCCTTCGAGAGCGAACGGAAGATGATGAGCACCATCAACGACAACAGGAGTGCGGGCGGATATTTTCCCTTCCTCGATTCCTCCCTGGTTATTTTGAGCAAGGGAGCACCTGAAATACTGCTGGAGAGGTGCACGCATTACCGCTCCGGCGAGGGCGTCCGCGTGCTTGGCGATACCGATCGCGATGACCTCGCGCACCTGGCCGAGGAGATGGCCAACCGCGCCCTGCGCACCCTCGCTTTCGCCTGCCGGCCCCTGCAGGGCTTTCCCGAATACCGATCCCTGGAGAGCCTGGAGAACGAACTGGTGTTCCTGGGTCTGGTCGGGATGATGGACCCGCCGAGGGACGAGGTCTTTGGCGCCCTGGAGTTGTGCCGCAAGGCTAACATAGAGGTGGTGATGATCACCGGGGACCACGCGGCCACCGCAAAGGCCATCGCCAAGGAGCTCTCCATCCTGACGCCCGGGAAGGAGATGGTGAACGGAGAAGAACTGGCTCGTATGGACGACGAGGAACTCTCGGAGAGGGTTGAGAATATCGCCGTCTACGCCCGCGTATCTCCTACGGACAAGGTGAAGATAGTGCGTGCCTGGAAGGCCAAGGGCAAGACGGTGGCCATGACGGGGGACGGTGTCAACGATGCACCCGCCCTCAAGAACGCCGATATCGGAGTGGCCATGGGCATCACCGGGACAGACGTGAGCAAAGAAGCCTCGGACATGATCCTGGCCGACGACAACTTCGCCACTATCGTAGGAGCGGTGGAGGAGGGGAGGGTCATCTATGACAACCTCAAGAAATTCATCTCTTTTCTACTCTCCGGCAACCTCAGCGAGGTAACCACCATCTTTGTGGGAATGCTGGTCACCTCCGCAACCCCATTACGTGCCGTGCAGATCCTGTGGATGAACCTGGTCACCGACAGCCTAACGGCCATGGCTCTGGGTGTGGACACTCCGGCCCCCGACATTATGGCCCGGCCGCCCCGCGACCCCTCCGAAGGCATCCTCTCCATGCGTAATCAGGTGATGATACTCTGGCAGGGTCTCCTCCTCTCGCTTGGATCCCTGCCGGCCTTTTTCATAGCCTATTACGCCCTCTATCCCAACAGTATCGGCAAGGTTCAGACAGTGACCTTCACCACTCTGGTCCTGGCGGAGCTCATGCACTCGTTCAACCTGCGCTCGGAGCGCCTCTCCTTCGTGGAACTCCCCTTCTTCGGAAACAAAGCCCTGCTGTTGGCGTTGGCTGCCTGCCTGGCCTTGCATATGGCGGTGATATTCGTCCCTCCCCTGATGGGACTCCTCGGAACGGAGTTCCTGGACGCTGCGGGGTGGGGTCTCATCTTGGTCTGCTCGATCATCCCGGTGATCGCCATCGACCGCGTCAAGGTGATCTTACGGTCCCGGTCCTCTGGGTAACGGCCCTCTGGGTAACGGTCTCGTTCCTCTTCACACGCTCGCTGCAACCGAAAGGTTCTTGCATTGCTTACATTTTCGGAAACAGCATCGCCGCACATGGAAGCCCTGAATTTTCATTCGGTTACCCAGGTATGCAAGAACAGGGCCTGGAGGCTGTCACACAAACCCTGCGCCAGACATATTGCTCTCCACATATTCACCGAAATGGCCCGTAATTGACAGTTCGCCCTCCGTTATGATGCCTGTTTTGCCGCAATTTTAGGAGAGCGAGATTCGTACGAGGTTTATGCAACAGGCTCCCTGCCCTGAAAATACGCCCTCAAATGCTATATGTTGCGTCGCCAGCCGCTGAAGATCTTCAGGCTCAGTGGTGTCGCGGCCGCGCGCCATGGGTGACTGACCCCTATTCGGGGAGTTCGGTTTCCGCGGGCTGCAGGGCAGCCTCGGTATAGGTGCAGTACGGATCCCAGAGGAGCCACTCGTTGATGCCCAGCTCGTAGCAGGCCCGGATCTGCGCCTGCACCTCGGCGACACCATAGGGAATGCTGAGGGAGAAGTCCTGCAGCCACGGGCGCAGCTTGCAGTTGGTCCCTTCCAGCTTCTTCTGAAAATCGGCCAGGCTCGCGTAGACGGTATCGTGAGGGTTGGCCTCCGGGTTGTCAATCCCGTACTCCCCCCTGTTGTAATGGGAGGGGTAAACCATGGGGCACATGTAGTCGAGGTACTGGCCCATGGCCGTTACGTCCTGCCCGATGCCCATGTCCCCTTGATCGGATGCGATAAGGCCGAAGACGTCAGCGGACAGCACCACGCCCATGGGCTTGAGGCCGTCGTGTATGAACCTGACGAAATCCACGATGACCTGCTTCTTCTCACGCGGATCATCGCCCTTGGCCGGAAACACACAGGTGGTGGTGTCCCCGTTCGTTGGGAAGCGCACGTAGTCCAGTTGGATCTCCTTGAAGCCCTTGCGCGCCGCCTCCACGGCCAAACCCAGGATGTAGTCCCAGTTCTCCCGGTTGTAGGGGTCCAACCATTTGCCGCCGCCCCACTTCCCGCCGCTCGCGGTCTGCACCGCGAGGTCGGGGCGCTTGGAGGCGACGATGGGGTCCTTGAAGCATACGATGCGCGCGATGGGATACCAGTCGTTGTACCAGCACTTGTCCATGATCCTTTCCATATCCACCCCGCCCTTGGTCAACGGGCTTCCCACGGCCACGCCCAGCGGGACCTGGCTGGGGTAGGCTACCGCGCCGCTCTCGTCCTTGACGTCTATCTGCATGCCGTTGATCTCCGTCTTCTCCACCAGGTCGACCATCTGCTTGAAGAAGCCGCGGTCCGCGGCCACCCAGATGGAGACGTGTATCCCCTTGATCTGCGGAGGCGGCGCGGTGTCGACAAGGATCTCGCGGCGGTTGCCGGCCGCGTCGGCCGCCGCGATGGTCACCGTCGCGCGCTTGTAGCGGTTCACCTCCACCTTGAATGTGCCGTCGGCTTCCGCCGCCAGCTTCCTCTCGTCCACCATGAGGACGTCCGTTCCCTCGACCCTGCCCCTGAGGACGGTGATGCCGTCGTCTCTCATCTCCCATTCGTCGACCTGGACTATGGGAGGCGTGTTATCCACGAAGAATCGCGACGATGCCTCCACCTTGCCGCCGACTATGACCTCCACCACGTGCTCCCCGTCCACGAGGTCCGCCCGCATGGAGAGGACGGACTCCGTGATAGACGCCTCTCCCGTGCGGTCCTCTCCGTCCACCGTCAGCTTTACCGCCGCGGGGTCGACGTTGCCCTTCAGTGAAGCCTCGATAAGGAGCGGGGAGCCTGACACGTAGGAGCCGTTCGCGGGCAGAATCGCGCTGGCGGCGGGAGAACCGGTGAGGATGACCAGCATGACGATGAGGAAAACGGCGCTGCCCAGTCCGGCCAGCGCCCATACGGCGCGCGGGGTCATCCCCGCCCGGCGCCTCCGCCGCATGCGCGGCTGGGCGCGCGCGCCGGTTATCTTGGCGCGCGGCGCCACGCGCGATCGCCAGCGCCCGCGGGTGAATATCTTCTTGCCGCTCCGGGGATAATGAGCCACGCTCACCGGTCCGGGTCGTCGCGCCGGACCCCGTTCCTCCTTCCTAGTAGGTCTGCAGTTTCTTCCCGCCCAGCTTGCTCTGGTCCACCCTGTCAATCATGTGCTTGGGCACGGTGACGATATCCGGGTTGCCGTCGCTGCGGTAACGGCGCTCCGGGTTCTCCATGAAATGCTGGATCCACGCGTATATTCCCGAATCGCCAGTGTCCAGGGAGGGATCCAGGGCCTGCACGCGCGGCATGCGCATGGGTTCGAAAGCGTAGTCGCACGGTGCTGGAGCGGGGTTGGCGCCCACCAGGAGGGAAGCGACGAAGCTGTAAGTGACGCCGTTCATGGCCCCCCCCACGAGCAACGCCGGGTTATCGGGCTCCTCTCCGTTGGGAAGGGCAATGCTCGACTGCTCATATCCCGGCAGATAGGACTGCACCATCTCTATATTGCCCGTAATCTCCTCCCGCACGCCGTTATCGTCGAGCTGGCTAAGCGACGGGTGATTGACGGTGTGATTTCCTATGTCATACCCGTTATCCACCAGGTAGCGGAGCTTCTTCTCGACGTATTCGTCTTGGCCGAAAAGGGTGGGAAGGACATAAAAAGTGGCGGTGACGTTGAAGTCCGGGTGCTCTTTGCCGAACTGCTCCATGATGCCCACCGCGCATCGCGGATCTATAATCAGATCACCGTCCTGTTCCATATAGCGGAAATTGCTGGGGTCCGAATCGTCGAAGGTCAGAACCACCGGCGTATAGCCCAATTCGACATCGATGTTGTTGGTCGCCAGGTCTTTCACGCTGATGCAGCGGTATCCCTCCTCGTACAGGAACTCCAGGTCCGCGCGGAAGTTCTCGGGGGTGCGCGACCACCTTCCTTCTTCCCCGATCTTGTGGTATTCGAGCACCATGACCGCGCCGAGTTCGTTCACCTTGAGCCGGTTGAGCTCGGCCTCGTTCAGCGCGCCGACCACCGAGACCACTCCCCCCATCTCGCCGCCTCCGGATGAAAGCGCCGCGATCAATACGATCAGGAGGATAAGGAGGACAAACGCCCCTACCACGATATAGAAGCGGGGGGTGAACCTTATCCTCTGTTTGGGGCGCCTTCTGGCCGCCCGCCTCTCCATGTCCTCCATCGGCGTCGCTCCTCGGTCTTCGATCCCCTTCCTCCGCAATCCGGATTCAAGATACAGCGTTAAGTTTAGCATCCCACCGCGCGTGCCTCCAATGACGGGCGGCAAGCCCGTGCTGCGGAAGGCCGGGACCATCATTATCATTTATAGACTTTCCTTCCGCGGCCACGGGTTCCCTTCTTCGTTCCTTCCCCGAAGAGCTTGGGTGGACGTGGAAGCTCTGGGGTCTTGGATCTATTGCCCCGAAAGACGGTAAACCATGAGGGTAACCGACGGGAGGAGTGAAGATCCATGACCTGACCCAGCCACATTACCCGCAGCAGTATCTCTTCCCCCGCCGCCCCTGGAAGTCCGAGTTCTATGCGATCCGCTCAAGGGATCTCGACCACGATGCGGGTGTCGGTTCCCCTGATGCCCTCCACGTCGTGCATATCGGCGATGATGACTTCGGAGACGCCCTTGGCGTTTTCGGATTCTACCACGGCGATGATATCGTCCGGCCCGGTGATGCAGTATGCCTCCACCACGGACCTCATCCCCGTTATGGCCTTGTAGGCCTCCCTGAGCCTACCCGGCTCCACCTTGACGAGCACGAATGCTTTCACGGTATCACCTCCCCGGACTCCTTATTTCGTTTCTTACGCTCAATAGTATATATAACCGACTCCTCATCCGTTAAACCGCCCCCTGAAGCACCCTCCGTTTACGGCGCTACGGTGCTGTTGCTCACGTCGGAGGACAAGTGCTGCGAGCTCGGCCTGGAACCCATGGCACGATATGTCTGCGCCGCCGTAAGCGGGGGTGATCCCGTGCTCGTGCTCACCGGGTGTATCCCCGCTACCCGTCTTGCGCTGGACAAGGCGGGTTTGCGCCTGGGGGATATCGACCACTTCGAGATAAACGAGCCCTTCGCGGCCGTCCCCATGGTCTGGATACAAGACCTGGAGCCGTCCCGGCCCGAGAGGGTAAACGCCTGGGGCGGGGCGATCGCCAACGGAAATCCCCTGGGGACGAGCGGCATCAAGCTCGCGTGCACGCCCATCTCGGGCCTGGCGCGAGAGGGCGGCCGGTACGGCCTTATCGCCGCATGCGCCGGCATGGGCATGGGCGTGGCCACCATCCTGGAGCGGGTATAGCCCACGACTCAGACCGAGGGGTCGAGCCTTGGCCTGATATAATCCTTGTAAGCGGGATTTACGCGCGGTGGGGATGTAGCTCAGTGGGAGAGCGCCTGCCTTGCAAGCAGGAGGTCGGCGGTTCAAGTCCGCTCATCTCCACCAGTTATGACCGAGCCAGGGTATTCCCCTGGCTCTTCTATGCCGGCAAGTGACCGGTGACAGGCAAACATGGACCTTGGTGCCATCCGCTCATATCGCGCGGCCGCGACACCATCCGGGGATGAACGCCCCCGGTTTCAGGGAATTTTTCGGTGCCACCCTTGGGTAGCGGTGCCCGGCGCCGCTGGGGCGGGGAAGGGGCTATTCTCGCAGCGGGCAGCCGTGAGTCCGACCGGTGCCCGGCGCCTGTGCCTGTAACATATAGGCCCTATCCCGCGGGCCGATTACGTTGCTCCCGGCGCGAGCGCAGCATGTCCACGAACGCCTCCAGGCGCGTGACCGTTCCCACCGCGGAGGTGTGTTCGTCGAAACACAGGTTGAGGAGGGGGATGTCCCGCGACGAGCTGATGTGGGGAAGGATGGTGCGGCAGATGTTCTCGGGCATGCAGGTGAGCGGATAGGCGTGGATGACCCCGTCGAACCCTTCCCCGGGGGCGTCCAGGGTGCCGGTGATGGTCATGTGTTCCTCCCCGCCCAGGATATAGGGAAGGTAGGTTCTGCTGATGCGCCGCGCCCGCGAAGAGGACAGGTGGAGGAGCGGGTCCAGCCACAGGGGGCTGAGCAGCCAGCGGTAGGTCGACAGCACCGGCTGGGCCTCCACCCCGAAATGAGTGCCCAGGCGCTTCACCAGATCGAAGTTGAGGGAGGGCTCCAGGAGCACGTAGAGTTCGCCCACTATGCGTATCCGCAGCAGACCGTTGGACCGGCGCAGAGGCAGGGACGCGATGGCCTCGCGCTGCTCCTCGCGCAACTGCCATACACCGCGTATGGTACCGGCCTCGTCCAGTCGTGAGAGGAAGCTCTCCATTACCGCGTCCGTGCTCCCCGGCACTTCCTCCCGGGGCCGCGCCTCTTTCGCCAGGCTCTCCAGCTCCTCGACCGCCGCCGCCTTCGCCCTGAACATGGCCGCGGCTCCCGGCAGCCTGGCCACCCCTCTCCTGCCCACCGCGCCGCGAAACTTCTTCCACACGGAGCGCGGGTCTTCCCTGCCTATGAGCACGGAGTCGAACTCGTAGCCGAGGTCCCGGAGGATGAGATGCTGCACGTGGGCGTAGTAACCGAAACGGCAGGCCCACATGCCGCATACCATGGCCATGGTGTCCGCCCCTTTCTCCAGGGCGTTAATGCAGTCCCCCAGGGTGATCTTGAACGGGAGGCAGACGAACTCCGGCGCGTGCCTGGCTCCCATCTCGAGCGTTTCGCGGTTCGGCCTCTCCGGGACCACCGCCTCGATCCCCATGTATTCCACCAGCCCCCGCAAAGGGATGCAGGCGTTGCCCATGTGGGGAAAGGCGACCTTCATCTCTCTTCCCCCACACCCGGGCGCACCATCTTGCGCCGGCGCAGCATGTCCACGAACGCCTCCGCGCGCGTCCTCACGCCCGACTCGGCGCTGTGCTCGTCGAGCACCAGCTCCAGCAGGATCTGCTCTCCCGCCGGCGCCAGCTCGCGCCGCACCATCTCGGTCACCAGTGAATCGGGGCCGCACCCGAAGCTGGTGAGGTAGATCACCCCGTCCACGTCGGGTTGTTTCAGGAAATAGGCGGCCGCGGCCAGCAGCTCCTTCTCGTAGCTCCAGGATATGGGCGAGAGGACCGACGCCTCCCTCTGCAGGTCGCCTTCGGGCAGCATGGTGCTGCCCAGGACCCTTGCCCCGGAAACGTCCAGCCAGTGCGCCAGCCTCTTGTTCACCGCGGGGTCGCCGAGCAGGTAGGGGTGCCCCACCACGGCCACGGTAACGTCCCTCCGCGACAGGTACGGCGGGACGTTGCAGCCGTTACCGTTGTACATCCTCGCCAGGGCATCGGGGGGCAGCAGCCCGCCGTGGAGAAGAGCCTCGTATCTTTTCTGCTCCCGCACCGCCGCGGAGTACACCCCGGGCATCTTGCGCAGCGGAAGGTCGAGCTGCCTCATCAGGCGCGCGCTTCCCCACCACCATGGCGCCTTGCTGACGTCCACGGTGAACTCCAACGGGGCGGGCAGGTGGGGAAAGGAGTAGCGGATCATGTCCGGCGCGGCGATGAGCTTGGGACACGTGAAGGTGTCGTAGTCCTGTTTCTCCACGCTTACCAGCCGGGGGATGAGTATGGCGTCCACCTTCCCGGCCAGTTGCGAGACGTGGCCGAAGAGGACCTTGACGGCCACGCATATGTCGTCCACGCATATCTCCACCCCGTCGCCCAGTATCTTGAGGTTGGTCGGGGGCGAAGGCTGCGCCTCGCATCCGCATCCCTCCAGCAACGACTTGAGGAACGGGTAATAGCGGTAGAACATGAGGGCGCGCGGTATGCCGACTTTCAAGAACCGATCACCCCTTATCCTTGCCGGGCCTTTGCCTCGATACCCGCATAACACCTCCGCCATAACTTCCTCGGGCGGCCACGCATATCCTCCGCCGCCGGCGAAGACAGGTGGTATTGTCGCTCATCCGCACTTCCCGCGCAAGCGCGCCCCCACGGCATCCTCCACCGCCGCCCTGGTCGCGGGCGATCCTTCATCTTAAGCTTATGCTCGGGATCCCATATAAGCAAACGATCCCGCCCGATGCGGACGGCGCCGCCCGGGCTTCCGGCGCAACCTGCCGCCGCCGGGACACATCTAACGCTTGCGGTTCTTCCGCGAGGTCCTTCCGCAATAAAGAAAAGTGGACCCGATTTCCTTGGACACCGAATAAGGATAACCTTATGTCCAAGGAGGTGAGAAGATGCCGGAGGCTGGAAGCGAGAAGGAGACATCGAGAGAGAAGGAGGGAGAATCCAGGCTGGGCGAGGTGACCCCCATAGCCGGGGGGCTGCACCAAGGCCCGGTAGGACCAAAGGGCCGCTGGAGCAAGAAGAGGAAGGCCGAGGGGTCAGGTCCCCGAAGGCTCCACGGCCCCCTACACTTCGCGGTGAAGAGCCGAACTTGCCCAAAGAAGTTGCTACTCCATACAATGGAGCAAAACGAAAGGGAGGTGAGGTCATGACCAGGAAGTCCGCTCTTGCCGCTCTCACCGCGGCGATGGTGTTTCTGTCTCTGTGCGCCGCCGCCTACGCCCAGGAGCAGCCGCCGGTCCAACCGCCCGCGCAGGAGGAGGCGCAGGCCCCGGGGCACGTGTATTTCTATCTCGACGGCGAACCCGCGCAGGTGCAGCGGGACATAACCGGCGGCAGCCAGATGGTGGAGTTCGCCATGCTGGAGCTGCTGAAAGGACCCACCGCCGAGGAGGAAGCGGCGGGATACGTCACTTTCATACCGAAAGGCGTCAAGCTCCAGTACACCACGGTGAAGCAGGACCGCAGTGAGTTCAGCGTCAGCCTCTCGCGCGAGCTGCTGGAGCTCTCCGGCGGCAACGAAGCCGCGCGGAAGGCCCTGACGCAGATAGTCAAGACCCTCCAGGATGTCTCGCGGATAACGAACATCGGGATAACCGTGGCCGGGGAGGCCATGGGGGACCCGCCGCAGGACGCCTACGAAGCGCTGGGGGTATCCAGGGAAGAGGCCGGGAGCCAGGGCCAGGGACCGCGGGAGGAGCAGGAGGGCGGCAATACGGGGCTCGTGCTCGGCATAGTGTTCGGAGCCCTCGGAGCCGCCATCGCCGCCGCACTGGCCATTCTTCTGCTGAAGAAGCGGAAGTCCGATATGTCCGCGAAAGCGGCGAAGAAGGGCGCCGGCAAGCAAACGCCCGGCAAGAAGGCCGAGCGATGAGATGCCCGAAGCCGTTCCTGGCTGCCACGCTTATCGTCTTTCTCCTGGCTGGGAGCGGTTGTAGTACTTCACAACCCCCGTCAGACGAAGACCCCTTCCTGATCTCGCTGGCGGATCGCGTGAACGTGGCCGCCATGATGGAGACCATCGAGTACCTGTCGGGCGAGGAGTTGCGCGGTCGCCCCACGGGCTCGCCCCAATCCCTCGAGGCGGAAGCCTACCTGGAGGAGAGCCTGGACGGGATGGGCCTCGAACCGGTGAGCGAACTGGGGCTCGAGGACTACCGGCAGGAGTTCCCCATCCCGCCGGAGAGGTGTTTCATAAATGAAGCCCTCCCCCCGGATACCCCGGTCACCGGCGCCAACATCCTGGGCAAGGTTCCGGGCGCGTCCGGGGAAGAGATGATCATCCTCACCGCCAACTACGACGGCCTGGGCGTGGATCCCTCCACCGGCGCCTTCTATCCGGGCGCCGACTACAACGCCTCCGGGACCAGCGCGGTGCTCGAGCTGGCCTCCGTCTTTTCCTCCCTGGAACGCGAGCCGGCGAAGACCCTGGTCTTCGCCTTTCTCGGCGGAGAGGAATGCGGGGGGTACGGCTCTTCCGCGCTGGCGAAGGCGCTGGAGGCGGGGGGGTTCCGCAACAGCGTGCGCATCATCAACCTCGAAGGCCTGGGGGGCGGGGAGGGCGACTACATGGACGTATGGGACCTCAACTACCGCAAGAACCGCCCCACCGTGGAGGCACTGGAGGCCGCCGCCGCCATGCTGGACGTGCAGCTCGAGCCGGGCGGCGCGGACCCGGGGACCTCGGCCGGCGTCTTCTTCATCTACCACATGCCCGCCGTCACCTGCGACTGGTCGTGGTTCGAGCGTGACGAGCATCCCCACTTCCACCTCCCGAGCGACACGCCGGACAGGATAAACCAGGAAGGTCTGTCGCAGGTCACGCAGGTGGTCGCCGCAGCCGCGTGGATGCTGGCCGAGTGACCGAGCCGCAACACTTCGGGAGTCCGGGGGTCAGCCCCCAAAGGCCGCACTGAGTACAGTGCAAACGATGCAGGAACGAAGCCTTTGGGGTCTAGATGCTGTGGCGGAGGACGCGCTCCTTCTCGCTCTCCTCGATACGCTCGATCCACTGGAAGGCGTGCCGGATCTCCTCTCCGTCGGGAAGGTTCTCCTCCCTCTTCCAGGCGAGGTTGAGGAAATCCAATCCCTTCTTCTCCACCACTTCCTTGCAGAAGAGCTCGCCGACCTGGTACTGCTGCAGCTTGAGGTCGAAGCCGAGCATCCTCTCCACGAAGCGCTCTGCGCCGGACTTGGAATCCCGGCGGTGGCGGAAGGCGACGCTCATCTCCTTGAAAGAAGGGATGATCTCCTTTCCGACGATATCCATGATCAGGTTGCTGTATCCCTCGACCAGGGACATGAAGGCCTGTATCCGCGACAGGATCTCGCGCTGCTCGGGACTGTGGACGATGGAGACGAGGCCTCCCTGGTTGATGATCTCGTTGAGCTTCTGGGAGTTGCGCAGCTCCTGCGGGCGCAGGCGCATGCCCATCTCCTCCAGGCGCAGCGACACGCTCGCGAAATATCTCTCCATGAGTGACCTCAGGTATTGCCTGATCCACGGATTCGCCGCGAATTCGAAGGCATGCGTTACCTCGTGCAGGGTGATCCACAGGCGGAAGTCCTCCGGCACCAGGCGCAGCTTCGCCTCCGCCTTGAGCAGGTTCGGATATACGATATATAGTTTTCCTCCGTCCTCGGGGCGAGGAAGACCCAGGTCGAACTGGCCGAGCACGCTGCGCGCCAGGTAACCGATGACCATGCCCAGCTGCGCGGTAAGCAGGCCCCTGGTGAACCTGCGCCCCATGCGCAGGGGCCGTTTCCTCTGCTCCTCCAGCCTTTGCAGGGTCTTGCCGTAGCTCTCGGCCAGAGGTTGGAAGATGAGCTGGAAGCTCGCCAGGTTCGCCTCTATCCAGTCCGGGCGGCCGAAGACGAGCAGGGGCCCTAACGGCTCCCTGGGTTCGAGGTGGGAATACTCCCTGACCAGACCCTCGCTGCGTTTCATCATCTCCTCGAAGACGCGCCCTGTGCCTTCATCGGTCGGAGGAGGCTCGCCCCCCTCCGATTGCGCGACCATGACCGCTATCTCGCGGGCCTGCTGCCAGTCGACCATGCCCTCCTTCCCGCCACTGAAGGCATCGCGCAGCGAGCGGTACAGGGGAAGCCTCCTCGCGAAACCCTCTACGAAATCGTTGATACCCCGCAGGCTGCGGTCCCAGGGGCTTTCTTTCTCTTCCTCGTCCATCTCTCTCTTCACCTCTAAGCCTCGTGGCTTGTACGTTTTCGCAGGCCTTGATATAACGATACCTCAGCATGTGCCGAATCGTTAAGCGTTCCCCGGCGTCGGGCCATGATTCAGGGCCGCGGCCGCCCACTAGTGTAGCACAGTCGAGTGCGGCATATCCGAATGAGCGTACATATTATCCCTTTATGTATAAGCCAGCATCTGCTTGATGCCCCATGGCGGGATAAAAGGCCGGGGTGATCGCTCTTTCCGGGCTACTAATACCACGGCATTAGTAGGCGCCTTTTTTACTACCTTCGAGGAATGGTGCTCTTCCCGCCCGCTAATGTATGTTCTAAGAGCGCTAAGTACTTTGACAAAGGCCCCAAGCGGACACCGGGGAAATAGTGCCTTAGAAACAGTAACAAGACGTCGTGGGCGAGCCGGCAGCAGCAAGAGTCGCAGCCCCCTAAGTAGACTCAGTAGCATTCCCCTAGCACCATTCGAAGCCGACTAGCCGAGACAGCCATCTACCCCATTTGCAATCGAATGCAGCCCAGACGGACTACTTAATATGACCCTCGCCCATGACGCTAATCTTTTAAGCAACTACCGCACATCAATCGCAGCGCGACACGCGGCAGAGTACGCAGCACACTAGCAGCACCTTCGCAGCAATACCGAACATCCCTGAGGTATCCCCTGAATCCCCATAGAAGTCCGCATTTAGCGGAAGACCCCGTTCCCCCTGCGGGGTCTTTCCCGTTTGTCCGCATTTAGCGGAGGGAACGCGGCGTTCCCCCTGCGGGGTCTTTTCCGTTGGCTCATCGCCATAGGGTGTGGGCAATCCGGATGGCATGTACCATGCAATGGCTTGCCCATACCTTAACTATCGGCTCTTTTCCTTATTGGCGCTAAATCACTTGCAACTCTCTACCCACACTTCCGGGAAAAGAACCTTCACGTTTATCCCGGCAAAGGAATCCGTGGTTGCGCCGCAGAAGGCTGTTCAGTAACCTTTTGGACAAGGAGGTAGGGAAAACATGCCGGGAGACGACCGTTGTCCCGTTTGCGGGTTGCCACGAGCTCTCAACCGCAAGCTCGTCTGGACCACGGACGGGGGGATCTACTTCCAGTCCAAGCGCTCGGACAGGCTCCTGTTCATCGAGGAAGAGGACGTAAGGGCGTTGCTCGACGAAGGGGTAAGGCTGCGCGGAGGGCAGCTCCTCGACACGTTGCGAGAAAGGCGCCGCGCCTTCACCAGGGAAGAAGTGGAGTCCCAGACATCCGGCCCGCGCCGCCTCCTGCTGCGGCACTGGCCGCTGGCCGGGCGGGTGGTCAAGTCCGCTCTTCAGGAGGCGGCTTTTTTCGGCAGCGGCAATATCGTCATCTCCAGGATCAAGCCGCGCAAGGAACTCGTGGTCAAAGTCCGCCACCCCTATCACCCCCATCTCATGGCCGGCGATATCTGGGGTTTCTGGGAAGGCCTGTTCGGCGTGGAAGCCCTACTCTCTCTCAGCGGCGCGTCGGAGCACGAATGGGACGTGACCGTAAGGGCGGTGGGCAGGAGGCGCCGGCATGCAGGGCGCACCAAGGCTCCCCGCCGCCCCAAACGCGATTACGGCCTGGAGGTATGCGGGAAATGCCGCGTGCCCTCCTTCCCCTGGGAGCTGCGTTGGGACACCGAGCTCGGCACCATCTACCAGGCGGGCACCCATCGCCATATGATGATAACCTCCGCCGCGGGATGGCAGATGGTGGTGGACGAGGTGAAGGGAAGCAAGGAGGGCGCTCTTCCCGCCGACATGGGGGCGGCGCTGGCCGCGAAAACGGCGGCGGAATACCGTGTGCTGAGGGGAGACAACTACAAGACCGCGTATCGCCATTTCTTCCTCAGCCTTCCTTTCCTGGGTTGGGGAAAGCCGGTCAGGGTATCCCGCAAGCCGTTTCTCATCGAGGCGGAGATCGAGGGGGCGCCGTTCCCGCAGCTACTCGCATGGAAGATCGCGGGCGTTTTCGAGGCCCTGGAACGGGAGCCCGCCGACACAGAGCACGTCAAATCCGGCGACACCGCATGGAGGTATCTCATAGGCCCCCGCCTCGAGGGCACATTCATGGAGATCCGGCGCATGCTGCCCGAGGAAGGCCGCTTCATCCTGCCTTTCTAGAGGCCAGCCACGGACATTGGGCGTTCTCCGGGGTTTACCCCAGCTCCGCTAGATCGCGGGTTTGTCCGGCTTGATGCTCTCCTTGTCCTTGAGCACCAGGCCCCTCTCGATCGCCCACAGCACCGCGTTGGTGCGGTCGGCTACGTCTACCTTGCGGAAGATGTTGCGGATATGTACCTTCACCGTGTGTTCGCTGATGAAGAGGATATCCGCTATCTGGCGGTTGTTATAGCCGCGGGCCATCAACTTGATGACATCGACTTCGCGCTGGGAGAGCTCCTCGAAACCCTCCTCCTTCTTCTTTTTCCTCTTCTGCCCTTCGGGTTCCGTGATCTCCTCGATGAGCTTGCGCGCGACGGAAGTGGAGATGAGCGACTCCCCCCGTGCCGCCGCCCGCACCGCCTTGACCAGCTCGTCCTTGGCGGCGTCCTTGATGACATAACCTATGGCGCCCGCCTTGATGGCCTGCTTGGCGAACTGCTCGTCGTCGAAAACGGTGAGCGTGATAGCCTCTATCTCCGGGTAGTCGGTCTTCACCTGCTTGATCAGCTCGATGCCGTTCATGCCCGGCAACTGGATGTCCACGATGACCACGTCCACCGGGAACCTGGCTATTTTTTCCAGCGCTTCCTCGGCGCTGCGGGCCACGTTGACGATCTTGATCCCGCCCTGCTTCTCGAGGATGCGGATGAGCCCCTCCAGCACCACTTCGTGGTCGTCGACCAGCATGACGTTGATGGAGTCGGCCCCGCCCCCGGCCACTACCCCTCGCCCCCGGTGATCATGGGGATCTTCACGGTTATGCGCGTACCCATCCCGGGCACCGAATTGATATACAGCTCCCCACCCAGCAGTTCGGCACGTTCCCGCATGGCTATGAGCCCCAGGTGCTCGCCGCTCTCCTGCTCCGCCGCCAGCGCATCGGGATCGAAGCCCACGCCGTTATCCTCGACGATCAGTATCAGGTCGCCCTGGGACGCTTCCGACCTGATCTTCACCGATTCCGCGTTGGAGTGCTTGCGCACGTTGGTAAGCTCTTCCTGCAGGATGCGGAAGATGGGGAGTTCCACCGAGGACGGGATGGAATCCAATCCCCTGAGATCGACGCTGGTGCCGATGGCGTATTCCTCCTCGAACTGCTCGGCGTAGCGGGTGATGGTCTCCTTGAGCCCGAGGATGTCCAGGGAAGTCGGCCTGAGGTTGGCCATTATCTCGCGCAGCTCGCGCAGGCAGTCCTTGGCCCGTTGCTGCGCTTCCTCCACCTCGTCCACCGCCAGGCCGGGGTCCTCTTTCAGGAAATCGATGGCGAAACCCGCCGCGTAGATGATCTTGAGCAGTGACTGGGCCACGGAATCGTGAAGCTCGCGGGCTATGCGCGCCCTCTCCTCCTCGTGGGCCGTGTTCACCCGCGACATGAGGTGGTCCATCACCCTGCGCTTGGCCGTCAGCTCGCGGTAGAGCCGCGTGTTCTCCAGGGCCATCCCCGCCGTATCGACATAAGACATGAGGACCTCCAGATCTCTCTCCGCGAGGGCCGGCGCGGGCACGTCCGTCTCGATGTACAGCAGCCCGCGGGGAGACCCGGCCGGGTTCACCGGCACGAGGACGTAGCCGGCACCCTTCTCCGGGGAGACGAAGGCGATGCGCAGGCCCCCTTCCGCCTTGCCCGTCTTGATGGCCGTGCCGAAGAAGGCCTGCGCTTCCACGGAGCCGGACATGGGCGAGATGGGATACTGCCTTTTCTCCTCCAGTATCCTTTCGCCCCATGAAGGGTCCAGGCGGTCCGTGGCCGATTGCGGTATGAGCATGTCGTGCTCGAAGACGAAGAAAACGGCGCGGCGGTAGCCGAGGACGCCGCAGGCGCCTTCGACGATCTGCCTGATGAGCAACTTGCGGTCCTGGGTGACCCGGATGTGGTTGAGGAAGCTGTTGAAATCCTTCACCGCCTCCTGGCGCTGCTTCATGTAATCCCGGGCCGTGGTGTTGGCGGCCCTGAAGTAGGTCTCCCATACTATCTCGGCGGCCTTGACCTTTTCCTCTGCGGCATACCCGGCCTCGTCGCACGAGCGCTTGATCCACTTCCAGGCGATCTCGCTCCCCACCTGGAAGGCGCGGAGTATATCGACCAGCTCGAAACCCTGGAAATCCGCCCACTCGACGTTCTCCATCACCACCTGCCCCTCCTCGAGCTGTTCGAACAGGTTCAGGCAGGCCCTGCGGCCCATCCCGCGCAGCGCGGAATGGAACTCCCGCGGCATGCGCATGAAAGACGGCACGGTGTCGAGCAGGCGCCGCACTATCTCCTCGACGATCTCATCGAGGTGTTCGCGGAGCAGTTCAAGTGCCCTGGAGAACATGCGGGTCGAGCCACCAGCCTCAAGTGTCGCGGTCACGTTATTCTACAGTGAAGTATATCAATTTCTGGTTGTTTTCAACGAAGGCCTCCTTGGGGACCGGACCGACCTCGATCTCCAGGATGTTGCGTACCTCCCCGGCGGTGGGACGCAGGCCTTTCACCTCGACCTGCAGGGTCTCGCCGGGGCCGATGGTGGGGATGGTCTGCTCCTGGCGGGTGGGGGAGGGGTCCAACTCGTCATACAGGCTCACCGTCAGCACCACGTCCCGTTCCGCGCGATTCCCTTGGTTCTCCACTTTGATGGTCAGGGTGATCTCCTCGGTCGCCGGCAGGCGATGGATGGTCTCTCCGCCCACCTTGTCCATGCTCCCCTCGGGGCTGATGACCACCGTACCCACGGCCAGGCCACGCACCTCCGTTCCCCTGAGCGTGACCAGGAAGGCTTTTACCTTCTCGTAAGCCGCCCGTTCCCAATCCGCCAGCCAGATGGAATCGGGGAGGGGCGCCGCCTCCTGGACGCCGCTCCGGTCCAGGAACTCGGTGACCGCGCGTTTGTAGAAACGGTAGGTGCCGTCGGAGTACATCAACTCCTGCAGGTCCTCGGAGATAGCCTTGGCGTATACGTCCAGGTCCACGGCGGTAAGGGAGTTGATGAGGTCGGAACGGTAGGTCTTCATGGCGCGGTAGCGCTGCTCCAGGCATATGAGCAGGGCGGCGTGCGCCGCCTCCAACCCCTTGGGCACCTCCAGCCCTTTCGCCTGTTCCAGCAGGTCGAGACATGACTGCTCGATGCCCTTGAGCTGGTCGTTGAGGCTCTCCGGATTGGCGATAAGTTGGGGGAGCGCGGACTGGATGGAGGACCAGCTCTGCCCTAAGCTCGTGGACGTGTCGATGATGGGGCGCATGCGGTTGACGTACTCGGTGAGCGCGGAGGTGTCCACTTCCTTAGCGCCGCCGCCGCAGGTCATGTTGAAGATCCAGCAACCAAGGATGAGGACGACTATGGCGGCGATTATCACCGGGGCGGGATTTCTCCTCCTCCTCCCCCTCGAGAATCTGGGAGTTCTCACTTGCGCGTACATATGCCTTCCACCCCACCCTCTCCGGCATAGCAACGTATCATACCAGCCGGCCCGCCTTCCCTCATCCGTCAACCGGCATTTCCGGAGGACCGGTCTCTAGGTTTTTTTCTGGCTGACAACCCGTCATTCCTTCGCTACGGACGCGGATCGGGCCTACTGCGTGCAGTCCTTGTATGTATCCGGTGGCACAACCGCCCGGTCGCGTCCACCCCTCCCTTCCGGCCACGGCAATAAAGGGACGGCTCTTCGGCCGTCCCCTTGCGCCTGGTGGGCGAGGCGGGACTCGAACCCGCATGCCCATACGAGCACTGGACCCTGAACCCAGCGCGTCTACCAATTCCGCCACTCGCCCGCTGTGACCTCGGACCTGTGTCCAGGCAGGAATATATTATACCAGACCCCGAACGCAACCAGCCCACCCGCCGTGATTACAAGACCTTCCATTTGCTGTGTTATTCGGTTCTTCTGCGAGAAGTATGGGTGATCGATGTTGGGACGATGAATGGGATGACCCATTCTGGCTTACCTCCGCATTTACTCACCCTTCTCGCAGAAGAACCTGTTATTCTAAGTACTCCGGTCCGTAAATACGGTAACGTATCGAGAGCGTCGCTGCGCCACGCCCGCAAGGCGCGCGACTGAGGCGTACTCTGCGAGTACGTCGCAGGGAGCGGAACGCAGCGGGCGGGGATGCAGCGGCGGCCTGTTGCG
>CAZQFX010000015.1:10552-27503 GCA_964592775.1 uncultured Actinomycetota bacterium | reverse complement strand
GTTGAAGAGCTCGATAGCAGTCACGATATCGTAGGCCGCCTCGTCCCCCTGCACCCTGACACCCCTCACCACCAGGCGCGAACAGGCGAAGCGCCGCCCGAGGTTGATCACCACGTCGCGCACCGCCGCGCCCTCCAGGGAGGTTATCAACCCCACCGTTTCCGGGTAGGCGGGCAGGGGTTTCTTGACGCTTTCCTCGAAGAGCCCTTCCCTGGACAGCTTGCGCATGAGCAACAGGAACTCGCGGCGCAGCTTTCCCTCCCCGGACTCCTGCGCCTCGAAGACCTGGAGCCGGAACTGGCCCCTGCGCACGTAGATCCCAAGGCGACCCCTGGCCATGACGCTCATCCCCTCCTTCATCTCGAAAGCCATATCCCGTAACGCGTCATGGAACGCGATACAGGAGAGCGAGGCTTCCTCGTCCGACAGGCTGAAGAAAGTGTAGTTTGGATAGGGGCGCAGGTTGCTCACCTCCCCCTCGACCCACACGACCATCCCCTGCAGGACGTTGTCCGCCAGCCTGTTGACCTCTCCCACGGAGTAGATGCGCTCTTCTTCCCTACCGTTCATGAATGCCATTATAGCGGGCGCCAGTGGCACTTCCTCCAGGCTCCGCGTTCCTGCATGCCAAACCGAACACGATGAAGGAAAAACCCCGTGGTGGTGGAAATACATTATGTAGAGAAATAGTGGAGTTCAACAAACTACATGTAGTGTTTCTGGTCCCGAAGCGTTTAGGCGGGGGCCTGGAATGCAGGGGGGATCGGCTTGGAGATACTGGCCTTGCTCCTGCTCGGCTTGATTGCCATGCTGGCCATCGTCCCACCCATCATCCGGGGCAAGCTGGAGGGATCACCTCTCGCCTCCACACAGAGCTTCCAGCGCAGCATGCAGGAGATGGCCAACTCCATAGATCCCGTCGCCGTCAGGGACGGAACGCCGCGCCGCGATGGGGCGCCGTACGGTTATGCGTCAGCGGTGACGAGGGGCCGGCCGCGCCCGGCTCACCAGCGTATCTCGCGCAGGAGCAGCGCTGCGGTGCGGAGAGGCCGCATCATGATGTCCCTCATGATGTTCGCCGCGACCTGGGGTGCCGCCACCCTGGTGAGCGGCAAGTCGTGGTGCCTGGTGATATTTGCCATCGCATGCTGCCTCCTGGTCATCTTCTGGGGCATGGCGCTTATCATTCCCAACATGGCGTCCAGGCCCCACGTCGAGAAACCGCCCCGGGAGAAACCCTCCCGCGCTCCCGGGAGCCAGGCTCTGTAGGGAAGCTCCGCCGCCCTTTCGCCTATCCCAGGACCCCCATCCTCCACAATATGGCCACCACCACGACGTGGCCGCACAGGAAGAGCAGCAGGAACGGGAACGCCCGGCCGCCGTACTGGGGGCGCAGATAGAACACCAGCACCGTGGCCAGGAATCCCATTCCCGAAAGCACGAAGATTGCGAGGAGCGCCCAGGCCGAGGAGCCCCAGCTCTCGCGCATGTGGGACAGGAAATAGCCGCAGACGATGGATGTCATGCCGAACGCCATTATGAGAAGGGTCTGGGGCCAGGTCGGCATGGTCGTCTTCATTTCACATCTCACCTCCCATCTCGAACTGCCAGAGGCTTTCCGCTGGTCTCTCCCCCTTTCTACCCAGCCAGCGCAGCAGGCGCATAGAGCCTTCCTTGAATCCCTTGGACAGGGATTTGCTGACCAATGCCTTGGCCAGGTCGCTGGTTATCTTCAATCTTCCTCCGCTGATGCGCGAGACGATGCCCGCGATGCCCTCGCCGCCGCCCGCTACGCCCAATACCCCGGCCAGAGCGCCGCCGCCGAAACAGAGAAGGGACTCCTTGATAGAGGGCCTCAATCCGCTCGCCGCCCGGATCACGACATCGCCGAGGAAAGCGGTGCACCCGCAGAAGAGCGCGTAAGCTGCCTTGCGCGCGAACCGCGTGGTGGCCGCCCAGGCGTAGGCGGATAAGGCAGCCGCCCTCTCTCCCGTGAGCAGCGCTCCCCCGGACGAAAGCCATCCCGCCGCCAGTGCCTGTGCGTGGGAAAGCATGCCCGTGGTCACCAGTTTGCCCACGCCGCCCGTGGCGCCTCCGATGAGGAACGATGCCAGCACTCCCATGGGGGAGACTTTTCTGCCGGTGCACAGGCAGAAGGTGATATACACGAGAGAATCGGCGGCGCCATGGACGAGGAAAGCCTTGCCGAAACCCAACCAGCCCAGGCTGGACCAGCCGCTGCCGATGAGCGGCGCCAGGTATGAAAGCAGGAGGCACGAGCCGGCTGCCGCCGCCCCCACGCTCAGGGATGCCAGGAAACACCCGCCGAAGGAGAAGGAATCGCCCGCGGTGAAGGCGTAGTAGACACCGTAGCCTATGGCGGCCAAGCTGCCGACGATGGCTGCCGTTACCGCGGTGACGAGTGAGAGCCCTACGGCCAGCGCGATCGCCGCGACCGCAAGGCAGACGACCAGCGCCGCCGCCAGCCCTGCCAGCACCGCCTGCACGTAACGGTTGGAGATGATCGCCTTCATGACCTCGACGAAACCCCTGCATACGGGAACGAGCCAGGGCGCAATGCAGGTACGGTAGAAGGCCGCGAAGGCTCCACCTACCGCCTGCGCCGCCCGGCACGTCCACCTCCAGGCCGCTCCCAGCGCTTTACCCGCCGCACCCACCACGGTCTTGCAGGCATTCCCGATCGTCCCCCCTACCCACTTCAGGCTATGGCCCAGCCAGTCGAAGAACCCGCCATCGTCGTGATGGCTGAAATAGGCCTCGACGGCCTTGCCGTCTTCCCATGGCCCGAGGAACAGGTTCTTCCCCGGGTCGAGGAGACGACCCTGCAACAGCGGCAGCGGGTCTATGGCCATACCGTTCACGAAGATGCCGAAATGAAGGTGTGGCAAGGAACTCGAACGGTCTTTCGATCCATCGCTGGTGCCCAACACCTGTCCTGCCCCTACCTCCTGGCCCCGCCGCACCCTCACCGCCCCCAGGGAGACGTAGGTGGTCTTGAACCCGCCCGGGTGGATGACGCTCACGCACGCGCCCAGCGGCGTGCCTCCCGCGAAGCTCACCGTGCCCGCGGCGGAGGCGCGGACCTCGCTTCCCCTCGCCAGGGCGATATCGATGCCCGCATGGCCGCCCGCGCCGTACGATCCCTGCGCGGGGCGAAAGGTGCATATCACCTCGCCTTGCGCCGGCCAGAGGAAGGAGGGTGCCACCTCCCCGGCGGCTATGGCCGGGGAGGACAGCGGGTGGAAGGAGAATAAGAGGAGGGTGAGAAGGGGTATGGCTAGGAGGGTCCGGGCCGATGCCCGGCTTATGAAGGGTGCCTTGCCGCCCCGGCGGCCTCCCGGCGGGCGGTCCTGTAGAGGGCCGGCCAGGGAAGCCCGTGAACCCCATGGCGAGAACACGGCCGAGCGGGGCTTGCACGGGCTCCCCTCGCGGTCCGGCCACTCGGGGCGGTTCTCCTTCCGGGTGAAAACCAACTCAATATACCTCCACCGTGAATGCGGAGGAATGGCTCAGACCGTCCATATCGAACACCTGCAGAACGACCCGGAAACGCGCGGGTATGATCGCGGGATCGTACACGTGCTGCACGCTGACTCCCTCGAGCACCATGCCGTCCCCGCAGTCCCAGACATAGCGGAGGGTGCCGCCGTCCGGATCGTAGGATGCGCTGCCGTCCATGGCCACGCATAGCGGGGCGGGGCCGCTGCGGGAGGAGAGAGACAGCACGGCGCGAGGGGGATGGTTGATAACCGGGCCGGGCTCCGGCCTGGGGGGCGTCTGCAACGAGGAGGGCGGGGTTTCCGCGGCGGGCGGCGGCGCGGAGGAGGGCGCGGCCGGCACCGTGGCATCCTCGCCGTCCATCTCGCCGCCGGGTTCATCTCCATCCCTTCCCATGCTGATAACCAGGCATACCGTATCCCCGGTCCGAAGTACGGAGCCTTCCTCGGGCTCCTGTGCGGCGACCCTGCCAGCGGACCACAGGCGGGAAGGCGCCTCTCGGGACGTGCAGCCGAGCCCGAGTCCGTGCAGGATCTCCCCGGCCTCCTCCGCGGTGAGGCCCTGCAGGTCGGGCAGGGTGACCTTCTCTTCCGCCACCGTGGCTACCTGCTCCGGTTCGGCGTCCTTGCCGCCTACCAGGCCGGCTACCGCCGAAAAGCCCAGCCACAGGACCAACCCTCCCATGATCATCAAGAGGAGGTTGCGCAGCGTGCGCCTGCGCGGCTTCTTGACCAGGGATACGTATCCCGAAGGGGTATCGCGCTCGAGAAAGCTCGCTCCGCCTCCGGTGGGAGATCCTGCCAGGCCGCCATTTGCGCTTCCGCCGCCCGTGGGCTCCCACATCCCTCCATTCCTCGCGTTCTCCCGCGAAGCGGCCTGTCCACCCGTCAGCGCTCCACGCCCTCCCCCGCCTCCAGCGTCCTCCAACTCCTCCAGGAGGAGGCGGGGAGAGGAGGGCCGGCGCTTGGGGAGCGGGTCGGTCGCCATCTCGAGTAGGGACCCGAGGCGACTGGAGACCTCGCCCGCCGGCAGCATCTCGCGTACCATCAAGGCCAGCGCATAGACGTCCGATGTGCGGGAGCCCTCTTTTCCGCCATCTGTCTCCGGCGCCCGGTAGGGAGAGACCCGCGCCGCCAGCACGGGCTCCATCTCCTCCAGTATCCACGCGAACCCGACGCGGAAGAACTTCACTCCCCCCCTGCCGTCCAACCAGACCTGGTCGGGATTCAGGCCCAGGTAGAAGAGGCCCCTCCCGTACGCTTCCACCAGTACACCAACCGCCGCCATGGCTATCTCCGTTACCTGCTGCCGCGGCAGGTTGCCGGTGCCGGAAAGGACCTCGGCGAGCGATGCGCCTACCTTCCTATCCCTGACCATGTAGAAGAAGCCTTCCTCGGGCTCCTCGCCCCATCCGTGCATGGCGGAGATGTGAGGGCCGCGCACGTGCATGGCAGCGTCGAGGATCTCCTCGAGGCGCTGGGCCGTTATGATGCACTCGGACATCTGGACCGCCAGCACATCCACCTCGACCTCTATCCCGACAGCCATGTCCACGGCCAGGTAGGTGGACAGGTTCTCGCCTCCCCACAGCTTCTCCGTCACGCGGTATCTTTCCGCCAGCATCTCCCCGATCATCGACCTCACCTCGCATCTCTTATCGTAGTTTCATAACTTATCGTTATTATATAACTTTGTCAAGTGACCTTTTTCCCATCCGCTTGACCGGCATAGAGGGTGGCTGCGCGCGGCTTCGCCGGTTATCCTAGAATCTGAACGTGGCGTAGGCTTCCTCCGGGCCGTGAAACCGTAGAGATAAAAACGGGGCCGCTTTGAGCGCGCTGGATACCCCGGAGGTAAGATCGGGATTCAGTATAGCGGCTGCTGCACGTGCAGATAATACGCGTCGCAAGGAAGCGTTTTGTCCGGCGATCCCAGAGATATATATTTTGTATATGGATGAAGAAGCGTTGATCATGGGCGGGATCGCCGTCATCTGGGGCGTCATCGTATTTTTCGTGCGCCCCCAGATCCTCGAGTTCTCCCGCGAGGGCGGAAGGGGCTTGCGCAACCGAAAAGTGCTTAACGCCCTGGTGATAGCGGCCATCGCATTCCTGTGCGCCGGCGGAATAGCCGTGATCCTGCTGCGCGGCTTCTAAGTGATGGTAAATCCCCCTTGGGGTCAGCCCTGGAACGGGATCGTCCCCCTTGGGGTCAGCCCTGGAACGGGATCGTCAGGGGTCCGTCACGAAAACACCCTTCCCGCAGAAGAACCCCAAATCCCACTTTGGGGTCTCAAAAGTTGCGCATGAATCAAGTTTAGTTTCTTTTCAGTGAATGTTAGCTGGACCTGTTAGCTGGACCGCAACTTTTCAGACCCCAAGAGGGAACGTTAGTATGAGTTGGGGACCACAGGGAGGATGATACGCGTGGCCGCGCCGGCGCGGCGCTGCAGCAGTATAAAACTCAAACCCCAGTGCGGCCAGCATGAGATGAGGTCCGCCGTGGCGACCTCGAGCTTGATGCGGCTCCCGGCCTGAAAGCGGTGGTAGCAGGCCTGCATCTCCACCGGTTTCCGCGGGCTCATCAGCTTCCACACTTTCCCGGCATCATCGAGGCCCTCGTAGTTGTGCCCCTCGAAAAAGCCCCGGCTTATGAGTATCTCCTCGCCGTCCGGGGTGACCTCGTACAGCCAGGGGATCAACTGGGCGAACACGGACGAGGACTGGTAGTAGGGCTCGAAGAGCGGAGGGCCCATGATGGTCAGGTCGCGCTTCAGCGGCTCGCTCAGGTAGCTGATCTCCGTGAACGGTATCTCCATGAGCTCTATCTTGGGCGGCACGTCCATGGCCTCCCCGCCCATGAGCGTCGGGGCGTCCTGGAAATAGAAAAGGGAGACGGAGCCGGTGATTCCGATGTTCATGAGGGTGTCGTAGCCGGAGGAAACCGACGGCCGGCGCGTAGCTAATCTGCCACGGCCGTCCCGCCCCTTTCCCCCCAGGAAGTAAGAGACCTGGCGCGTACCGGGCAGGGGATATGCCGCCGCTTCCCCGAAGTGGGCCGGGTCGCGGTCGCGGTAGAAGGCCACCGGCGCCTCCTCGTCGACGCCGTTCTCCACCCCCTTGAGGAAGCGGTCGAACCACCTGTCCACCTGCCCCATCACCCACGCGCTCTCCGGGCTGCCGGTTATGCCTTCGCCCGGATACGGCCCGGGGTAGCAGCCCAGGTGCCCGTGGTTGGTGATGATGATGCGCCTGGGAGCCTCGGTATGCGTATAGGCCATCAGCCCTTCGTTGGCGTAGAAGAGGTCGTCGTTCCAGCCGGCGAGGATAAGGATGGGGGCGGTGATGGGGTGCTCCACCACCCCGTCGTACTCCTCGTCGCACCAGTATCTCGCGGAGCGCGCTTTCAGCCATTGCCGCGCGAAATCCTCGTCCTCGACGCGGCGCTGCATGGCGATGCCGTACACGTAAGGGAGGTCGCCGCTGACGCTGGTGACGGGGGGCACCATCTTCCACAGGGCGTCGATGATAGCGTACATCTTCTGCCACCCATCCGACTTCTCGTCCATGGAGATGCTCAAGATGTTGAGCATGAAGCCCGAGAGGTCCCCCATGTAGGACATGGCTATCAGCCCGCTGACCCAGAAGAACTTGAGCACGTCGTTGGGGTAGAGGGAGAACTGCAGGTCGAAGGAGCCGTGCATGGGCACCACGGCCCTGATGCGCGCATCCCCGGGGTCCCCGGGGCGCGGGTCCTTGCGCGGCGCCATGAGGTAGGAGAAGCAGCCGCCCATGGAGGCGCCGGTGATGCCGACCACCGGGCCCTCGTCATCGGTGAGCAGCGGGAAACGCTCGTCCCGCGCGAGGAGGTCGATGATGTAGCTGACGTCCTTCATCTCATGCTCCGGGTCCATGCACCCGACCTCGCCCCCCGCGCCGAACCATCCACGCGCGGTGAAGGCCACGCCGATGTAGCCCCTCGCCGCGTAGTATTCCGCCGCCCACTCGGCCATGGACTTGTCCATCGTCCAACCGTGGACGACGAGTATGGCCGGGAACTCCTCACCCGGCCCGGGGTCCGCCGGGTAGAATACGGACACCGGCAGGGTTATGCCGTCCCACATGGTCCAGTCCTCGGTGACCTTCGCCGCCTCGTAGACGCCGGAGTCCTCCGGTGCGGCCGCCGTCGGCGGCGCTGCTGCCGGAACGGCGGCGGTGCCCGCCACGGGCAAGACGAGCAGGAGCGCCAGAGCGATTGCCAGGAACAGGCGTGATGGACGAGTCGATGGACGAGTCGACATCTTACTCCCCCCTTGTGCAAGCAAGCTGACCCGATTAACCTTCGTGCCTGGCACCAGAACCGGTAATCTTCCCGCTTCTTGGCGCAGGGCACCTTACAGACCGGAACCAAGGCAGTAGAAAAAGAGTATGAACCTAGACTTAATACATCCTCCTCGTTCAAGGGTAACAGAAATGGCCTGTGGGAGAAAGAGGATTTTTATACATTCGGCAACTTAATATTCAGTGTTCCGTTCTGGGAACCCTGGTCAGCAATGGATTCATGGTCTTCGTCTCCCAAGTATATCGACCATGTCGCATAGTCGATATATCATCCGAGGATGAGATCCTGGAATGGGCCGCCTGATCATAGCATCATCATCAAGGCAACCGCGGGCGCGGGCCAGCACTGCCCCCGAAGTGGGACTCAAGCACATCATCGCGAGGAGGAGTCCGCGACGACGTAGCGATCTCGACGCGCCCGAAGTGCATACCGCGCGTGCAAGGACAATATGTTGTGGTCCCGTTCCAGGTCTGACCCCAGGTGGGATGTTGTGGTCCCGTTCCAGGTCTGACCCCAGGTGGGATGCACGTTCCAGGCCTGACCCCAGGTGGGATGTGCCCCGGGTGGGAATCAGGCGCCGCGGAAACGCTCTACCGCGACCCTCAGGCTGTTGGCGACCAGGTTCCGCCCATATTTTACCAGGTAGGCCGCGTAACCGGATGGCGGCTCCTCGTATCCCGGCACCTCCCGCATGCCCATGGCCTTCTCTGGGCAGGCCACGACGCATACCCCGCAGCCGATGCAGCGCTCCCGCTTGTGGACGTGGCTCACGGCACCGTCCTCGTTCGACACCTCCATGGCCTTCATGGTGCAGGCCCTGGCGCACTTGCCGCAGTAGTTGCACGCAGAGAGGTCGACCGCGGGCAGGAAGTGGGGAGGGGCGATCATGCCCGGCGCGCTGAACTCCGAAATCTGGCGCAGGCCGTCGCAGCAGCACCCGCAGCAGGAGCACGAGCAGCGGAAGAACTTCGTGCTCTCGCCGTTCATCATCCAGGTGACCAGGCCTTCCTTTTCCGCCGCCCTCTTGATCTCCAGTATCTCCAGCCTGCTCACCTTGCGCGCCCTTCCCTGCCTGACCAGTTGGGGCGCGAAGTCCCCCATCACCGTGCACACCTCCAGCATCCTGCCGCACGACTTGCCGAGCATTTCCTTGGTGAGGCGGCACTGGCATACGGCCACCGCGAAATCGTCGAAACGCTCCATGATCACCTCGAGTCGGTCGGAGGGCAGGGCCATGGGGATAGCCGCGACCGCCTCGCCCACCGGCAGGTAGCGCACGGCGTGCACGGGCTTGCGGGAGTACGCGGTCGTGAACCCGGTGATGAAGAGGGCCTCGAACAGCTCCGCGAAGCGGCGGTGCCACTCGGTAACGCTGTCGGGAGACTCGCGCACCAGCACATGTTCGAACGTGCCGGGGACGATGGGCAGCATGATGAAGCGCTCCTTGTCCCCCTTCCCATAAGAGGCGAAGACGTACTTGTCGTGGGCCAGGCGGCGCAGGACCTCCTTCACCTCGGAGAGCGGCCTTCCGGCCGCCGCCGCGACGGAGGCGGCGGTCTTCGGCCTCCAGGGCTTGATATGACGGGCCATATCCGCCTCATCCGCTGTGAACATGTGCTCCACCAGGGCCACCAGTTCGTCGCAGACGGGCGGGCCCATGAGCGCCGGGCTGGAGTAAGACTTCACCAGGTCAAGATGGGCCCGGTTGACCCCGGGGTAGTCTCCGATCTTCCTCGCAGCCATTCGGGCGGTGCCGTCCATTTCCGCTCCCCCTTCCCCTCGTGTGACAACCGCGCCCCTATTATCGCACACCATCACGTGACGTCCACGGCGTTGCCGATGCGCGCCACGGCCTCCTCCATATAGGCCGGGTCCTCGACCTTGATGCTGACGGCGCGATTGTGGCAGGCCCCGACGCAACACTCCAAACCTTCCTTCGTGGTGTTATAATCACCTGGGTAAGGGGGTGAACCCACCATCATGAAAGTCTATCTCAACGGCGCGATAGTGGACGAGGGCGAGGCCCTCATCCCCGCAGGCGACCGGGGCGTGCTCTTCGGCGACGGCATCTTCGAGACCGTGCGCGCCTATGGCGGCAAACCCTTCCGCATGGACCGCCACCTGGAGCGCCTGCGGGCCGGCTGCCGCGAGCTGAGGATGGAGGGCGTCCCCTCCAGCGAGGAGATCGAGAAAGCGGTAGCGGAGCTGTATAAGCTCAACGTGGCGAGCGGCGACGCCTATGTGCGCATCACCCTCACCGGCGGCCGCTTCGACGGGACCAGGACGCTGGAGAGGGCAGACCGACCCAACGTCTTCATCTTGGCCAAGCCCTTCGAGGGGTATCCCCGGGAGTTCTACGAGCGCGGAATGAGGATGGTCGTATCCCGCATCAGGGCTAACGAGAGCTCCCCCCTGTGCGGCATCAAGAGCAACAACTTCCTGGATAACCTCCTGGCCAAGCAGGAAGCGAAGGACAGGGGCGCGGACGACGCGGTGATGCTCAACGGCGGCGGCTTCCTCGCCGAGGGCAGCTCGGCCAACCTCTTCATGGTGAGAAGGGGCAAGGCGTTCACGCCCGACGTCTCGTGCGGTTTGCTTCCGGGTGTGACGCGCGAGGCGGTCCTGGAGCTGTGCGAGGATTACGGCATAGCCTGCGAAACGGGCTTCCTGACCCTCGACGACCTGCTGGGGGCGGACGAGGCCTTCCTCACCGTGAGCACGGGGGAGGTCGTGCCGGTCGCCGAAGTGGAGGGGACGGGCATCGGGTTCCGGTGCCCCGGCCCCATAACCCTGCGCCTCTCCGACGCTTACCGCGCCCTGGTAAGAAAAGAACTGGGCCCGTAAACAGGCAAACGTGTGCGTGCCAGGCCTGGACAAGTCCTGTTGGGATTACAAGAGCTCTATAGCGATGTCTGACTTGTCCTGGCATACACGCCGCCGCGCCGATGACGGTACCTCGGCGGCCTCGGCATGAACTGCTGTCGCTTACGCGATGCAAACGATCGCAACTATTTCATGGGGATCGCGTTCATGACAAGGCGGCGAAAATGGCCTTGCCCTTGTCCAGCGTCTCCTGGTACTCGTCCCCGGGGTCGGAGTCGGCCACGATGCCCCCGCCCACCTGGAAGTAGGCGGTGTCGCCCTTGGCGATGATGGTGCGGATGGCGATGTTCAGGTCGAACCTTCCATTATATCCCAGGTAGCCGATGCTCCCCGTGTAGACGCTGCGCGCCGTGGGCTCGAGCTCGTCGATGATCTCCATAGAGCGGATCTTGGGCGCGCCGGTGATGGAGCCCCCGGGGAAGCTCGCCCTGAGCAGGTCCACCACGTCTCGGCCCGGGTGCAGCTCGCCCGCCACGGTGGAGACGAGATGGTGCACGGTGGCGTAGTGTTCGATGACCGCGTGCTCCTCCACCTCCACGCTGCCGTACTCGCACACCCTGCCCAAGTCGTTGCGCTCCAGGTCCACGATCATGGAGAGCTCGGCGCGGTCCTTGGCGCTGGCCAGCAGCTCCTCGGCGAGGCGCCGGTCCTCGGCGGGGTCGTCGGAGCGGCGCCGCGTGCCCTTGATGGGGCGGGTCTCGACCCTTCCGCCGTCCCCTCGTAAAAAGAGCTCCGGCGATGACGAACACACCTGGCCGTCCACGACGTTGAAGTACGCCGCGAAGGGAGCCGCGTTGAGGCGGCGCAGCCTGCGGTAGAGCGTCCAGGGATGCTCGCGCAGGGGCGACCGGAAGCGCTGCGACAGGTTGGCCTGGTAGATGTCCCCGGCGAAGATGTATTCCTTCACCTTGCGCACCGCGTCCATATACTCGTCGCGGGTGAAGTTGGAGACGAAGCTCGCCTCGCCCGCCCCTTCAGGGGATGGATAGTCCGGCGCCTCGGCCTCCAGCGTCCGCCGGGCTTCCGCGAGCACCCCGCCGGGGTCCTCGGGGTGCGCCGCCGCCAGCCATGTCTTCTCGCCGCGGTAGTCGTGCGCGAGCACGCGGTCGTAGAAGGCGAAGCATAGCTCGGGCAGCCCCAGGTCGTCCACCGCGGCCCCGGGCAGCTTCTCGATGTAGCGTCCCAGTTCGTAGGCCAGGTAGCCCATCCCGCCGCCGAGGAAGGGCGGCAGTCCCTCCGCTCCGTCTTCGAGATGGTATTCGCTCAGGGCGGTGCGCAGGGCATCGAAGGGGTTCTCCTCCGTGTAACTCGTGCCGCCCTCCCTCCTCCACCAGGCGCAGCGCAGGCCACGCGTGGTAAGCACCAGGTGGGGGTCGAAGCCGATGAAGGAATAACGGCCCAGGCGCTGCATGGCAAGGCTCGAGTCCAGGAAACAGGAGTACGGCTTCGCCGCCAGGCGGTCGAAGATAGCCTCGATGGCCGGAGCGTCCGCCAGCTCGGCGGCCTCCAGCTTCAAGGCCCTCCCTTTTTTCCTCGGCTCGGTCATGGGCATCCCCTCCCGGAATCTCCGCACGGGAACCGAACCGGCGAAACGATCGGCATGTTCGATCCGGCGTTCATCGATATCCCTGCGGGAGATCGCGGTACGGGAACCGGTAATGCCGGTGAAACATGCGCGAACAAGCCGCCGTTCATCGGCATCCCTCCAGAAAATTGCGCAGCAGGAACAACCCCTCCGGGGTCATGAACGACTCGGGGTGGAACTGGATGCCCTCCACCGGGTACTCGCGGTGGCGCACCCCCATGATCATGCCTTCCTCGGTGCGGGCGCTCACCTCCAGGCACGAGGGGAACCCCTCCTCCATGATGGCCAGGGAATGGTAACGGGCCGCCTCCATCGGGCTGTGCAACCCGGCGAATACGCCGCGGCGGTCGTGATACACCCGGGAGGTCTTGCCGTGCATCACGTACGGCGCGCGGTCTACCCTTCCTCCGTAGACCTCCCCGATGCACTGGTGCCCCAGGCACACCCCCAGGACGGGGACGCGGGGGCCGAACTCGCGGATGATGTCCTTGGACAGGCCGGCGTCGCGCGGGGCCTTGGGGCCGGGCGAGATGACGATGCCCGCCGGCTTCATCTTCTCCAAGTCCTCCAGGCGCGTATGGTCGTTGCGGAAGACCGCCAGATCCGCCCCCAACATGCCCAGGAACTGCACCAGGTTGTAGGTGAAGGAGTCATAGTTGTCGATCATCAGCATTCTGCCGCCGGCCACCTCATCACCTCTTTGTAACGGAAAGAAGCTGTTGCTCAAGGGGAAAAGATCCGACCTGGCCCACGATATCTCCCCTCGCTTCTTCTCCAAGACGCAGGTGGTTGCCGGGCCTGAAGACCGGGCCGATCTCGCCGTTCTCCACCCGCACTTCCCTTATAAGCGGCCAAAAGAAAAACCCAACCGTCCTTCCGGCTGGGTGCCGACTCGGTACCCCGCTTCACGAATATGCCGGCATTCGATCACCGCTGCATCCCCGCCCGCATCGTTCCGCTCCCTGCGACGTACTCACCGAGTACGCCTCGGTCGCGCGCCTTGCGGGCGTGGCGCAGCGACGCTCTCGGTGCAGACCGTACTTATGGACCGGAACACTCGAGGGGAGAAATGGTGGTCCTCAACACGGACCTGGTCGCCCTGTCCACCGGCATCACCGCCAATCCGGATAACGCGGCGCTGGCTCCCATGCTCAAGGTGCCTCGCAACGCCGAGGGGTTCTTCCTGGAGGCGCACATGAAACTGCGCCCGGTTGATTTCGCCACCGACGGCGTGTTCGTGTGCGGCCTCGCCCATGCTCCCAAGTCCATCGAGGAGTCGGTGTCCCAGGCGGCCGCCGCGGCGGCGCGGGCGGAGTCCATCCTGTGCAAGGACAGGATCGTCACCGAGGGCGTGGTGGCGGTGGTGGGCGCGGATAAGTGCGCCGGCTGCGGCATCTGCGTGCAGCTCTGTCCCTTCGGGGCGGTCACCTACGACGGGGAAGGGAAGGTGGCGGCGGTCAACACCTCCCTGTGCAAGGGCTGCGGCACATGTACCGCGGCCTGCACGGCGGGGGCCAGCCGCCTGCAGGGCTTCCGCTCCGACCAGATATACGAACAGATAGAGGCGGCGGCGTCCGCCTTGCGGGAATGAGGCGGAGAGGTGGAGGCATGAGTGAACTCATTAGAGAGACCGTAGGCACAATGGGTGGTCAAGACATCCATACAGGCGCTATCTGTTCTTACCGGGCACCTGGAGGTTGCCACGCTGCGCCCACTGCGTTCGCTCCGCTCACAATGACGTTCGGAAGAAAAACGCGGTGGGGAGGGACGGGGGCATGAGCGAGGAGACGAAAACAAGAGACGATGGCGAGATCAAGATACTGGCTTTCCTGTGCAACTGGTGCTCCTACGCCGGGGCCGACCTGGCGGGGGTTTCGCGCTTCCAGTACCCGCCCAACGTCCTCGACGTGCGCGTGATGTGCACGGGGACCATCTCCCCCTACTTCGTCGTCAAGGCCTTCCAGGAGGGGATGGACGGGGTGCTCATCGCCGGCTGCCATATCGGGGACTGCCACTACCTCAAGGGCAACTACATGACCGCCAAGCGTTTCCAGGTGCTGCGCGAGGCCCTGAAATTCCTGGGCCTTGAGGAAGGGCGGCTGCGCCTGGAGTGGGTGTCGGCGGCGGAGGGGGAGAAATACGCGGAAGTGATGCGCTCCTTCACCGCGGAGGTCAAGGCGCTCGGGCCCTCGCCTTTGCGCAAGAAGAGCGAGGCGAAGGCGGAGGTGGGGGCATGAGCGGCCTCGAGCGCACCGTGGATCTGCAAGGTGGCGGCAACTGCCATGCAAGCACTAAGAGCACCAAGCGGGCAACCGGAGGTTGCCAAGCTTCGCTCGCTGCGTTCGCTGCGCTCGCGATGGCGTTTACCGGCGGCGATCGGCGTTCGGGGGTGGGGGCATGAGCGACCTCAAGACCATCGTCAAAGAGAGACTGGCGGGCGGGGCCGACGCCTTCCTCTGCCTCAAGAATGAGGAGGGGACGGTGCTCCCGGTGCTCATCACCGACGCCGGCTCGCCGGACATCGAGCTGGTGGAGGTCGGGGACTCGCGCTACCCCCTGGGGAAGATCCTCATAGAGCTGCTGCGCGAATACCCCTACAAGAGGTTCGCGGTGATGGTGCGCGGCTGCGACGAGCGGGCGCTCACAGAACTCTCCAAGCTGGAGCAGGTCGACCTGGAGCGCCTGGTCATGGTGGGCGTGGCCTGCAGTGCCGGGGAAGCCGCGGCGTGCGGCTGCCCCCGGCCATATCCCGGCGATATCGCCCTGGGCGACAAGGTGGAGGCGGCGCCGGGGCGCGAGGTCATCGACGAGGTGGAGGCGCTGCCGGACGCCGAGAGGATGAGGTGGTGGAAGGAGCGGTTCTCGCGCTGCATCAAGTGCTACGGCTGCCGCAACATCTGCCCCATGTGCTTCTGCAGGGATTGCGCTCTGGAGGACCCCCACCTGGTGGAGCCCGGGGTCATCCCGCCCGAGTCCCCCGCCTTCCACATTATCAAGGCTTTGGACATGGCCGGCCGCTGCATAGACTGCGGCCTGTGCGAGGAGGCCTGCCCGGCGGGCATCCCCCTGCGCAGCCTCTACCGCAAGATGCGGGATATCATGGAGGAGAAGCTGGAGTACCGTGCGGGGGAGAGCGCGGAGGAGAAGAGCCCCCTGAGCTTCCTGGGCACGGAACACGATATGGAGAAGCTGGAATAGGAGGAACGGCATGGCCGACAGCAATAGCTCGAGCCCGGAGGTCAGGCCCGGCTTCAGGTCCGAGTTCAAGCCGGCCCCGGTTTATAGCGGAAGTATCGAGCAAGGCAAACCGGAACGGGAGTGAAAAGATGGGCGAGAACGACAGGGAACTCAGTTACCGGCTCGTCCCCTCGACCTGCGTGTACTGCGGGACGGGGTGCGGCGTCCTGCTCGAGGTCACGGGCGGCCGCCTGACCGGCACCCTGCCCCAGAAGGACCATCCCGTCTCCGGGGGCGCCCTGTGCATCAAGGGCTGGTCGGTGCACGAGTTCGTGCACAGCGAAAGGCGCCTCACCGCGCCCATGATCCGCAAGGACGGGGTCCTGGTGGAGGCGGATTGGGACACCGCCCTGGCGGCCGCGGCGGACGGCCTCGCGGCTGCGAAGGAGAAGAACGGCCCGGATGCGGTGGGTTTCTTCGCCTCCGCCCGCTGCACCAACGAGGAGAACTACCTGTTGCAGAAACTCGCGCGCGCGGCGGTCGGCACCAACAACGTCGACCACTGCGCCCGCTTATGACACAGCCCCACCGTCGCCGGTCTGGCGGCAGCCTTCGGGAGCGGGGCCATGACCAACTCCATCGGCGACCTGGAGGATGCCGAGGTCATCCTCGTCGTCGGCTCCAACACCACGGAGCAGCACCCCATCATCGGCGAGAAGATCCTCGCCGCGACGCGCAAGGGCACCAGGCTCATCGTCATCGACCCGCGCGCCATACACCTCTCGGAGTTCGCGGAGGTCTTCCTGCGGCCGCGCCCGGGCAGCGAGGTAGCCTACCTCAACGGCCTCGCCGGCGTGATCATCGGCGAGGGCCTGGAGGACGGGGAGTTCATCGCCGCGCGCACCGAGGGCTTCGAGGAGATGAAGAAGGCGGTGGCGGAGTTCACCCCCCGGAAGGTGGAGGAGATATCCGGCATACCCGCCGCGGACATGGAGGCGGCGGCGCGCCTCTTCGCCGGCGCGGAGCGCGCGGCCATCGTCTACTGCATGGGCATAACCCAGCACTCCACCGGAACGGACAACGTGCTCGCCCTGGCCAACCTGGCCATGCTCACCGGCAACATCGGCAGGCCCGGCACCGGCGTGAACCCGCTGCGCGGCCAGAACAACGTGCAGGGCGCCTGCGACATGGGCGGCCTGCCAAACGTCTACACCGCATACCAGCGCGTGGACTCGGAGGACGCGGCGAAGAAGTTCGAGCAGGCCTGGGGGATGGAAGGGCTTTCCAGGCAGGCCGGCCTGACCATCACCGAGATGACCGACGCGGCGGCGCACGGTGACCTCAACGCGCTGTTCATCATGGGGGAGAACCCCATGGTCTCCGACCCCGACATAAACCACCTGCGCGAGGCCCTGGGCAAGCTGGATTTCCTGGTGCTCGCGGACA
>CAZQFX010000015.1:8083-10503 GCA_964592775.1 uncultured Actinomycetota bacterium | reverse complement strand
CACGTGGTGCTGCCCGCGGCATCCTTCGCCGAGAAGGACGGCACCATCACCAACACCGAGCGCCGCGTGCAGAGGATACGCAAGGCGGTGGAGCCGGTGGGCGGCTCCCTGCCCGACTGGGAGATCCTGTGCCGGCTGGCGAAGAAGATGGGAGCGTCCGGCTTCGATTTCGCCTCGCCCGAGGAGGTCTTCGAGGAGATAAGGACGGTCACCCCCTCCTACGCCGGCATCACCTACGGCAGGCTGGGGACGCGGGGCCTGCAATGGCCCATACCCTCCGAGGACCACCCGGGGACGCCCATCCTGCATGCCGAGAGCTTTCCCGTCGGCAGGGGCAAACTCAGCGCCGTGGAGTTCCGCGAGCCGGCGGAGATGCCCGACGCAGAGTACCCCTACGTGCTCACCACGGGGCGGCTGCTCTTTCATTACCACACCGGGACCATGACCAGGCGCTCGCCTTCCCTGGTGCGGGAGATAGACCGCGCCTTCGTGGAGGTGAATCCCGAGGACGCCTCGGAACTGGGCATAAGGGACGGCGAACGCGTTAAGGTGTCTTCGCGCCGCGGCGGCGTGGAAGTGGGCGCCAAGGTGACCACCAAGGTGGGGAGGGGGGTCATCTTCATGCCCTTCCACTTCGCCGAGGCGGCGGCCAACCTGCTCACCAACACCGCCCTGGACCCGGTGGCCAAGATACCCGAGCTCAAGGTGTGCGCCGCGTCGCTGGAGCGCCTGAATTAAAAATGACCCGGCACCTTAGAGGTCTCGCAGCTTGTCCTCCAAGGTCAAGGAGGGTTCCTCGTCGCGCCAGCGCATGAATTCCCGCTTCCGCTCCTTCTTGTGCCATCTCTTCAATCTACGCTGAGCGCGGTTATGCTGCATCACCGCCCTGATCTGGTGGAGCCGCTTTCTGATGGAGCGCTCCTCGCGCCAGTAGACCACGCCGCCACAGAACCTCTTCACGGGAGGCCCTACCCGTATGTCGAGTTCCCTGTTGAGCAACTGCTCTCTCCCTCATCGGGCGTTCACGCGCCGAACTTGTTGAGGCGCTGGGCGTTGGCCAGCATGAGCGGCATGAGGTCGACGGCGGAGAAGGCGCCCAGGCCGCCGCGCGCGCAGGCGCTCTCCCCGAAGGACTCCACGCCGTCATGCCTCTCCCAGCGCGAGCGCAGCAGCAGCGGGGAGGGGTGCCAGCTGTGGCTCTTGAGCAGGGCGGGGGTGGAGTGGTCGCCGGTCACCACCAGGACGTCTGGATCCAGCTCGAGCAGGCGGGGCAGGAGGCCGTCCACCTCCTCGATGCAGGCGACCTTGGCGTCGAAGTCCCCGTCCTCGCCCCGGCTGTCGGTGTATTTGTAATGGACGAAGAAGTAGTCGTAACGCTCCCATGCCCCCCTCAAGGCGACGAGCTGGTCGGCGAAGGAGGGGCCGGTCTCGACGGGCTCCATGCCCACCAGCCTGGCTATGGCGCGGTACATGGGGTAGGTGGCCACCGCGCCGGCGCGTAGGGCATAGAGGCCGGTGATAGAGGGGATGTGGGGCAGCTTGGCGAAACCGCGGGTGACTATCATGTTGGCCGGGTGCTCCTCCGCGAGCATCTCGGCAACCCTCTCCAGGAACGAATTGATCAGCGCCGCCGTGCGCTGCGCGGATTCCCCACCTTCCGGCAGGGCTTCGCAGCGCAGCGGCGCCAGCCCGGTACGCTGGGGGTCGGTGTCCGTGACCATCCCGGATAAGCCCGAACCGCGCAGCACGAGGGCGGCGCGGTGTTCCTTCTCGGGACGGATCTCGGTCTCCACGCCCTCCAGCCGTATGGCGGACAACTTATCGCACAAGCGAGCGTTGGCCTCGGTGGAGATCCTGCCCGCGCGGCGGTCGGTGATGATCCCGTCCTCGACGGTGCAGAAGTTGACCCGGGCGGCGAGGTCGTCAGGGCTGAGATCGATCCCCGCGCCAAGCGCCGAGAGCACGCCCCTTCCCACGTCGAAACGCACGGGGTCGTAGCCGAAGAGGGCCATGTGCGCCGGCCCGCTCCCGGGAGTTATTCCCGGGGCGATGGCGTGGATAAGGCCGCAGATCGATACCTGCGCCAGCGCGTCGAGGTTCGGCGTGCGCGCGGTCTCCAGTTCCGTCAAACCGGTGCCGGGGCGGGGAAGGCCGCCAAGGCCGTCCAGCACCAGGAGCACGATGCGGGAAGCGGAAGAAGCAGAGAGCCCTGATAAGAAGTCGATATCGCTCAAGCGGCAACCTCCTCGCTCTGGATGAATAGGCGTTCCGTTACAACCGTACACTCATGACCTGGCAATTGAAAAGTACCGTTGAAGTCGCGACAACGCAATACTTGCCAAATCCCGCTTGGGGTCAGCCCTGGAACGGGATTTACAGCAGGGGTCCGCCATGAAATACACTCTCCGATACCATCCCGC
>CAZQFX010000015.1:0-8028 GCA_964592775.1 uncultured Actinomycetota bacterium | reverse complement strand
CACTCTCCGATACCATGTATCGTGCCCTCAGTCTCGTGATATTTTCATCCTCGGTGGTGTCGCGACCACGCGGCATGGAGAACTGACCTCAGGAAGGGAACGGGCGCGGTTTCCTGCGCCCGCTTTACCAGATAATGGTTGAATACTCGATTTTCGAGACATGGCCCCTCAATCTTTCAGCGCCAGCTTCTCCAGCCCGGCGAGATCGCCCTCCGTGCCCAGGGCGATGATGAGGTCGCCGGAGTCCACGCGGGTGTTCTTGTTGATGTTGGTGTCGAATTCCACGCTGTCGGACTTGCGCACGGCTATCACCAAGGCGCCGGTCCTCGCTTTCACGTCCAGCTCGCCTATGGTACTGCCGGCAATGATGGAATCCGGCTCCACCTCCAGTTCCTCCAGCCGGTATTCCGGGGAGGTGCCGTGGGCGACCAGGTCCAGGTAATCGAATACGCCCGGCTTGAGGATATAGGTGGCCATGCGGCGGCCGCTGATGGCGTAGGGCGAAATGATGCGGTCAGCCCCCGCGTAGCGCAGCTTCTCCACGGAATCCGAGCTCACACACCTGGTGACGATGGTTATATCCCTGTTCAGGGCGCGGGCGGATAGGGTGGTGAAGAGGTTGTCGGCGTCGTTCTCCAGCGCGCATACCAGGCCGCGCGCGCGATCCACGCCCGCCTGCCGCAGGGTGTCGGTCTCCGTCGCGTCCCCCTCTATGCACAGGTACCCCCTGTCGGCGGCCTCGGCGATCATCTGCCGATCCTTTTCCACCACCACGAAACGGGCGCCGGCCTCTTCCAGGGTCTCGCATACCACCTGGCCCACGCGGCCGTAACCGCAGACGATGTGGTGGCCCCCCAGTTTCCTGATCCTCAAGTCCATTCTTCTCCTCCCGAACGTCTCCCTGAAAGCCTCCCTGAACGTATATCTGATAAAGCTGGATATGAGGAAAAAGAGGGTAAAGACCCCGACGAAGATGACGAAAACGGTGAAGTACCTCCCCGCCGTGGAGAGCGGCTCCACCTCTCCGAAACCGACCGTGAACACCGTTATCACGGTCATGTAGAACGCCTCGGTGTAGTCCATGTCCTCGATGAGCATGTATCCGACCGGGGCCAGCGCGAGCAGAGACAGCAGGAGGATCAAGGCGACAACGATACGGCGTTGTATTCCCATACCGGTTCCCTTTCTGGTTCTCCCTGCGCGATCACGCCCGGGGACGGCTGCTTCTCCGTGAGCGGGAGCCCCATGTAAATTTCTTTGCCATGTAGGGGTGATAGTCCTCTTTGATCGAGCCAGACCGAAGGCCGCCGCCGCAGAGACAATCCGGGGATAAGTATGGCATACGAGCAAACTTACGCCCCGCACCACCCCTGTCTGTCCGCCCGGATTCCGCGGCTTAGGGGGAAGGTTATCGCAAGCCCCGCCCCCGGCTAGCGCACCGTCCCCTATATTAGGGACGGTGCGCTAGATACCCATGAGGAAGGGATTGGTGCGTTTCTCCCAGCCAACGACGGTCGCGTCCATGTGCCCCGGCAGGATGCGCGTCTCGCTGGGCAGGGTGAAGACCTTCTCCTTCACCGACTGCAGCAGGGTATCCATGGACCCTCCCGGAAAGTCGGTGCGCCCGATGGAGCCGCGGAAGACCAGGTCGCCCGCGAAGAGCACGCCGTCGGTGAGGAAACAGACGCTGCCGCCGGAATGCCCGGGCGTATGGAAGACCTTGAACTTCATCCCCGCCAGCTCCAGCTCCTGGCCGTCCTCCAGGGGGAGGAACTCCTCGGGCAGTTCGAGCTTGTCCAGCCCCATCATGTTCAGGAGCATGGGCGGGATATACGCGAGCAGTTGCGCATCCTCGCCGTGCATGTAAGAGGGCGCGCCGGTGGCCCGCGCGATATCGTCGAGGCTGATGAGGTGGTCGGGGTGGCCGTGGGTGAGGAGGATGGCGGCCAGCTCGATGCCGTTGTCCTCCAGGTACTCGAGCACCGCCTCCGCCCTGATACCCGCGTCCACGAGCACGGCCTTCCGGGAATCCTCGTTCACCACCAGGTAGGTATTGGCCCCGAATCCATAGTCCGAAAAAGTCACGATATCCAAGAAAAACACCTCTTTCCTTTCGTATGTCCAGGTGAATTATAAAGCAATTGCGGCTGGCGACAAAATGAAGCGGGTCAGGGGTTGCTAATGCTATGCAGGCGGGCTGACGATATTACATACGGCCGGGTTCGTCGAGAAACGGAGAGGTCATGGCCGGTAACGCAAAAGCTACCATACTCTACATCGATGACAGCGCGGTGGAGCGCGAGATCGTCCGCCAGTTGCTGGAAGGGGAGCACTGTGAGGTCATATCCACCGGCAACCCGGAGGCGGGCATCGAGCTTGCCTGTAGAAAGCCACCGGATCTCATCCTGCTGGACCTGCACCTGCCGGGTATAAACGGATGTGCCGTGGTCGAACGCCTGCGCGAGGTGCCGGACCTGCGACCTGTTCCCATCGTAGCCTTGAGTTCCTCCATAAAGGAGGAGGAGAGGGAGGAGGTATATGCCAGGTTTGACGGCTTCCTGAAGAAGCCCGTCGACGTGGACGCCTTCCCGGCCGAGATATGGGAGTACATCAACCGAGGCCGAGTGGAAGCGGCGGCTCCAGGCGGCGTGATGGAAGGGGAAAAGGGTGGGGGACGGGCTACGTCCCGGGACGCCGGCGAAGCCCTGGAGTCGCTGGAGAAGATCAGGAGCATATTATCCCATGACCTGCGCACGCCCCTGACGGTGATGATCTCCTACGCGAGCACGGTAGGCAGGGAGAAGGTAGGGAATCTCACCCAACGCCAGAAGGAGATGCTGGACCTGGTGGTCGAGCAGGGCTACGAGTTGGACGCCCTCATCTCCGAGCTGGCCAGGATCGCACGGGAGACCCTCGAGCGTTACGGGTATATCTGATCCGCGTGGCATCACCATTACTTGGTGCTGGTTGACGATCTCCGCAAGGGGTAGACCCATCCATAAAAGGACGATGCCATGATCTTTGGTGGGAGGGACATGCCATCGCGCGAGAAGGGATGGTTTATTCTATCGATTCGTCTGCGTGATGCTCATCTTTTGCCGAAACATGGGCGCGAAGAGCTGGATAATCCACTCCGCTCCGACCTTCCTCTGGATCCTGTTCATCGCGGGTAGCGCGCTGATGCGGAACGGCATCGCCAAGCGGTTGGACAAAGCCTCGCGCTGAGCGGTCGGCGGGCTTGGCGGCCGGGCCTTTGCGATCAGATCGAGAGCCCGACCTCGTATCCCTCTTGTATGGCCTCGATGGCCTTACGGGCTTCCCTGGCGTCCCCCACGAGATAGACCTCCATGCCCGCTTGCAGTAGTTCGTCGTACAACTCGCCCGCGGGGCAGGAGCCGGCGGCGACGATCACCGTGTCCGCTGGGATCTCCTCTTCCGCGCCGTTTACTTCGACTACGACGCGATCCGCCTCGATGCGCCTGGCGACGGCGTTCCTGCGCATCGTGATCCCCAGGTTGCGCATGTCCTGCAGGATGGTCCAGCGCGTGGATATGCCGACGTCGCGGCAGACCTTGTCCAGCATCTCCACCACGGTGACCTTCTTGATGCCGTTGCCGCACAGCTCCTTCAGGGTTTCGGCATCCTCGGCGTCGTTCACGAAGAGGTAGAAAAGGGTGTCGGGGGAAATCGTCCCGATGCTCGCCACGTACATCCCCGTTTCCGAGCCCACGGCGCCGCCGCCGATGATCACGATATTCTCGCCCTCGGGGTCCTCCCGGCCGCCCAGCACGTCCCAGGCCATGAGCACATTGGGGCCGTCGATGCCGGGGATGAAGGGCACGACCTGGCGTGCGCCGGTGGCCACCACAACGGCGTCGTAACCTTCGCTCTCAAGCAGGTCAGCCGTGGCCTCGGTCTCCAGGCGAAGCTCGACGCCGGCGCCGTCCAATTGGATGTCCAGGTCGTCAACCGCCGTCCAGAATTCCTCCCGCCCCGGGGGTATGGCCGCCAGGTTAAGCTGGCCGCCGAGGACGCCGCTCCTTTCGAACAGGGCCACCTCGTGTCCGCGCTCCGCCGCGGTGAGCGCGGCCTTCATGCCCGCGGGGCCGCCGCCCACCACCGCGACCCGCTTGACTTTTTTTGGCGTCACCACCTTATATTCGAGTTCCCGGCCGGCGCGGGGATTGAGGGTGCAGGTAACCGGCTGCAGGTAGAAGACGTGGTCGAAACAGCCCTGGTTGCAGCCGATGCAGTGGGTGATGGCCTCATAGCGTCCCTCGTAGGCCTTTTCCGCCAGGTAGGGATCGGCGATGAGGGCACGGGCCATGGTCACCAGGTCGGCCAGGCCCATGCGCAGGATCTCGTCCGCCACGAAGACGTCGTTGACGCGGTTGGAGGCGATGACCGGTATGCCCACCTTTTTCTTGACCCCGGCCGCGAGGTAGGCGAGGCCGGCACGCGGGACCGACATGGGCAACTGGGGCACCCTGGTCTCGTGCCATCCGCCGGTGACGTTGATCACGTCTACGCCGTGCTTCTCCAGCTCGGCCGCGAAGAGAGACCATTCCCGGTTGGTATTGCCCCCCTCCATGTAGTCGTGGCCGTCTATGCGGAAGCTCACGGGGTAGCGGGGACCCACCGCCTCGCGCACGGCGTCTGCCACCTCCAACCCGAAGCGCATGCGGTTCTCGAGAGAACCGCCGTACTCGTCCTCGCGCAGGTTGATGGTAGGGGACATGAACTGGGGAATGAGGTAGCCGGTACAGGCGAGCACCTCCACCAGGTCATATCCAGCCTCCTTCACGCGTCGGGCGGCTGCGGCGTAGTCGAGCTTGGTCCGCTCGATATCCTCCGGGGTCATCTCTCGCGGCTCCTCCTTGGTGAAGCGGGAGCGTACGGCGGAGGGGGCCAGGGCTTGCCGTCCCTCCATGCCGATGGAATGGGAATATCGCCCGGCGTGGTAGAGCTGGCAGGCCGCCGCCGCGCCCTGCTTCTTGATGGCGTCCGCCAGGATGGCATGGCCTTCGATACAGGAATCGTCGCGCATGTCCAGCAACCACGTGGCGCCGGAGACGTCGTTTATGGTGCATCCGCCCACGATGATGAGGCCGGCGCCCCCCCGCGACCTCTCCTCGTAGAAGGCGCAGATGCGGTCGTTCACCCTGCCGTCGGGGGTGTAGTTGAGGTGCATCGCGGTCATCACGATGCGGTTGCGCAGCTCCAGGTCCCCGATTCTCAGCGGTGTAAGCAGCTTCTTCAACAAAGACCTCATCCCCTTTCGGCTCGATTTCCATCAATTCCTTGGCAAAGGAGTAGCGGCTTGATATCGCTCCCGCCCCGCTTTCACGGCCCGCGTAGGCGCCGCCTGCCGGATGGCGCGCCGCGCTTTCCGGGAACGCTCCATCCGAGCTCCTTCCTGCGCTTTTAGCCATGAACAACGTGATATAGTATAGCAGGTTCCTGTGCGGGAAGTGCGGGTGGCGGGGTATCTCGGCGCGCGATTAGCGCAGCATCCTCTCGCGCGGCGTTCCGCACCGTGTAGGCCGGGCGGGCATGCCGTATCGGCGCTCCCGTAACGACGAGAAATCTGACAGGCTGTTCCGAAAATAGCCTTTGCGGTACCATATCTTGTTTCCCATTCATGGCGCGAAGCTGTTTTCATCCTTTGCTGGTGCCGCGACCTTGCGGCATGAGGGACTGGCCGGGAATAGATGTACGGAGCAGCCATAAGATGTGGTCAGTCACACATGTCGCGCGGCCGCGACACCACGGAGGACGAAAATGCTGGTCGCTATTTTCTTGGGTAAATCTTCAGCGACGGGCGACGCAACATATAGTATTTGGGGGAGTATTTGGGGGCGTATTTCCAGGGCTGACCCCTGCCGATCCCGTTCCAGGGCTGACCCCAAGTGGGATTTACCAAGTGGACCCCAAGTGGGATTTACCGATCCCGTTCCAGGGCTGACCCCAAGTGGGATTTATGTCGACGGACGATACGCTAGCCCCCGCCTATGGGAGTCAGGTTGACGTTGATGTTCTCCAGAAGCTCCGCGACCGTTACCTTCGACACGTCGATGGAATTGTTCTTCATGTAACGGGTCAGCAGGTAGAGAAGAAACTCGATCTCCGGCGTCTCCATATGCGTTCCCCTCCTTTCTCGAGGTATCTCTAGCTGTCGTATCCCTCACTATCTATTCTTTCCCGGTGGTATCACTTCAAACCGGCACCAGGAGGCCCGTATCACATCGATTCCCCGCTATCCAAGAGACAATAGGTACATCGTAACCGAAGGGAGCATCCTTTAGCCCGGAGGGATCTCTGTCATGGTTGCCGGGCCAGTTCGAAGATGCGCACAGCAAGCCCCGTTATCTCGTCCGCCGCTTCCACGTTGTCCCGCCATCGCGCCGGGATGGAGCCCAGGCCGTTGAAGGCGCCGCTTATCGCGCCTGCGACCGCGCCGGTGGTGTCGGCGTCGAGCCCTCCTTCCACGGCGCTGGCTACGGTTTCCTCGAAATCGTGCGGGGTGCGCAGGAAACAGAAGAAGGCGCTGGCCACGGTATGGACCACGTAGCCGCTCGTGCCCAGCCTCGCCAGGGCTTCATCGACCACCATGTCCTTGTCGAGGAGACTCGCGGCCAGGCGCAGGTGATCCGCCGTCCCGCACGGCCCGATGAACTCCGCCGCATCGGAGAGCAGGGAAGCGGGATCGAGGTCTCCCCGCGACGCCCTGGCCACGGCGTAGGCGACGGCCCGGCATCCCGCTACCGCCTCGGGATTATCGTGGGTGATAGCCGCCGCCGCCCCGGCATCCTCCCTCAAGCAGTCGAGGTCGTAGCAATCCAGCAGCCCGACGGGAGCGATGCGCATGGCAGCTCCGTTGCCTGCCGCCATATCCCCCCGCATGCCGCTCCGCGCCGGCGATACCCCCTCGCGCAGGCGCTGGACGGATTCGTAGGTGGCCCCCCCTATGCCCCTCCAGTCGTTTGACTCGAACCAGGCGATGAACTCGCGGGCGGTGTCCTCGATATCGAAGCGGCCCGTCCTGGCGATGCTGCGGGCATGGCATAGCATCATCTTGGTGTCGTCCGTCCACTGCCCGGCTTTCAGTAGTCTCCAGGGGGCATCCATGAAATCGCGCACCTTTCCGACCCGGTCCCTTATGGCCGAGGCGCGCATGCCCTCCACCGGCATGCCCAGCGCGTCACCCACGGCCAGACCCAGGAGAGAACCCTTGAAGCGTTCCACATCCAAGCCGCTTTCCGTTCCCATCGATATCACTCCTTCACCATCTCATATATGACGATTATAGGATGTTGTCGTCCGCGAAGCATGGCGGCCCGCCCACCCACACTTCTCGCAGAAGAACACCTTATGGGTTAATATATTCTCGGGTTCAGGTCATACCGGCTCGTCGAGAGGGGAACATGCTCGATCTGCTGGACATGGGGACTACCTCCGGAGAGGGGAATACGCTGGGAAAACGCCAGGTGCGCCTCTTCGACCTGCGCGGCGACCACTACGAGATGGGATACCAGCAGGGGCTCCAGATGAGGGAAGCCATCCAGCGTCTCGCCGCCAACCTCCACCAGGCGGAGGCATTCCAGGTGCAGAAACCGGCCCTGCTTCCCCTGAAGGTATACATGAGCATGGCCATGCGCCGGGCGGTAGGCGAGATGTGGAGCGACGTTTCGGAATACTGCCCCCGCCAGAAGATCCGCATGGAGGGCATCGCCAGGGGCGCGGACATCGATGAGTCCGTTCTTTTCCTGATCCTTTCGGGAGAACTCGTACTGGCGCGCGCGAACTACCGCCTGGGCGCGTGCACGGCCGCCGCGGTGGACGCGGAAAGAAGCGCCATCGGGGAGCCGATAGTCATGAAGAACTTCGACTACCCCCAGTTCTTCCAGCCTTACTACGTAGCCCGCCTGTGCAAGCCGGCGGAGACCGCTGCGAGCCTTAACGTGACCATCGCTCCCCTGGCGGGATGCCACGACGGGATGAACGAGCATGGATTGTGCGTCAGCTACA
>CAZQFX010000014.1:844-27838 GCA_964592775.1 uncultured Actinomycetota bacterium | reverse complement strand
TCTTCAGCGACTGGCGGCACAACATATAGTATTTGAGCGTGTATTTTCAGGGCAGGTCTTTCATTTTGCATACCGCGGTACCCAACACTCTCCCAACACCCTGCGGTCATGGCACTCGCACCGTTCGTCCAAATACCCGGTTCTTCTCCGAGAAGCGCGCGTGGCCGTAGAGCCCTTAATGCGGCAGGCATTTCCATCCCGGCATGCCCTCCTGCATCACCTTGTGAACCAGTTTCAGCCTGTCGAAGTATGTGAAGACCAGGCGGAACGCCAGCACGGTCAGGGGCAGGGGTTGAAGATCCTTCAGGCGCGCCAGGGTATAGGCGGCGGGGAACACGGAGACGCACTTACGGAACTCGCGCCAGGCGCGCTCCTTGTCCTCGGCCGCCATGGCCGCTATCCTCCCCGAGACCATGGCGCCGTGCAGCCCGAAGAAAGCCACCGGGTCCATGGCTCCGGCCAGCGTACCGGCGAGGATCTTGCTGCCGGCGAAGATGCGGGGGGTCCTAACGCATGCGGCGGGCACGGGGAAGGTGAAACCGTTCCACCGCGGCACCTCGAAGCCGTCGAACTCCGCCACCTGCTCGGCGAAACGGTCGCGGGCCTGCATGCTGATGGGCGTCCTGCGGTTGAAGAGGTGCACGTAGCGGATGCCGCGAAAGGCGGAGGTATAGCCGTAGTCGCTGGTGTAGGTGTCGTGGAACATGTGTACGTAGTTGAGGTCGGCGTCGCAGGCGCCCTTGTAGGTGAAGTGATGGGAGGTGAGATAGGGGACCCTCAGGGCGTCGAAGCCCTCGAAATGCAGGCCGGTGGCCACGATGGTATTGGGGGGGAGCGTGGCCATATCCTCCTGGGAGATAATGGGGGCCGAGAAAAGGACCTCCACCCCCGCCTCGCGCGCCAGCTCGTGCAGGTGACTGTCCAGGCTGGTGGCGCGGGGACCGCGTTCGAAGAAATATGAGTTGATGAGGGAGGGATCGACGGGCAGCAGCTTTCCCCCCGCGATCTCGGCCATCTCGCGGATGGGTTCGATGCCCGGCGATATGTCGAAACCGAGATATGAGCGGAGCGCGTCGAGCCGCAGGGGGCTGCCCTGGCCGGAGGGATGGTAGAGGGGAGAGCCGCCGGGGCGCTCCTCCCTCTCCAGCACCACCACGTCCCAGCCCCGACGCGCGAGGTTGATGGCGGCGGTCATCCCCGCCAGGCCGCCACCGACGATGGTCACCTCAGCCATGATTACCTCCCCACCCGGGATTCCCGTATTCGTATAGAAAGACAGGATATATGCGGATCACGTCCCGGGAAGTCCTCCGACACATGCGGATCGTGCTCCGCGAAACCTTCAGATATACGCGGATCGCGCTCCGCGAGGTTGATGGCGGCGGTCATCCCCGCCAGGCCGCCACCGGCGATGGTCACCTCAGCCATGATTACCTCCTCACCGCTGGTTTCCGGATGCGCATCGCGATACCGGCACACAAGGGCTACATTTCGCGGGGCCGCCGGCCGCGGTCATCCCCGCCAGGCCGCCACCGGCGATGGTCACCTCAGCCATGATGAGCTTCCTCCCTCCTTGCTCCTGACTCCGCATCGTAAAGGATGATTACGGTTGCTTGACCAGTCGCTGACCTTTGTTTTGCCCTCCTATAATGCGTTTCACCCTGTTTCCGACTTTGTATCGAAAACCAATTATAGCCTATCTAGCAGGTAATTTACCAGTGCTCCCCGGTCTTCCCCGCCTTGACACCTAGCGTCCACGACCATATAATAATACAGGATGTTATGACTGACCAGTCGTTCATACAAACATATATAATAAAGCGGGATGTATGTAAACCGGATAGCTCGAATTCATGTAAACCAGGCACCTTCCGGACATGCAAAGCGGGTGACCATTCAGCCCGAAACCACTAAGAAAGCGGACTCTATCAATAACGCGAAATGGGCCATGTTGACGGCTTATAGATCGGGGACGGTTCAAGGCCTTGAGAACTCGGCGGGCGAGAGGCCCACATGTCCAAGGTCCGACGCAAGGAGGTAGGTCGATGGCAGCGGCGGCGATGGTCCGGGAACTCGCAGAGTACGTGGGAGCGGACAACGTTAAGACTGGCGCTGCGGCGCTGGCGGGGTATTTCGCGGATCCGGTATCCGATACCGGCCTGGTGGTGGTGAGACCGGCAGACGAGTACGAACTCGCGGAGGTGGCTGACGCCGCCAACCGGGCGAAGGTGCCCATGTTCTCGGTGCGCAGGGAGAAAATGGAAAACTCCCTTGCGTCCAGGGACGGGCTGCTCCTCGACCTCTCGCGCATGGATGGCATCAAGGAGCTGGACCGGCGCAACCTCATGGGGCACGTCTTCGCCGGCGTCACCTACGAGCAGCTCGGCGCCGAGCTGAGGAAAATGGACTGCAAGCTGCTGACGCCCGCTAACGCCACCTCGCGCTCCGTGCTGCGCTCCTACCTCGACCGCGACATACTCAACGGCAACGCCGTCTACCGCTTTCCCAACCTCTCCATCTTCCACGCCATCCTCTCGGACGGGCGCATCTGGGTGTCCGGCTCGCAGCAGATGACGGCGGAGGGTATCGCCGACTTCCGCGAGGACCAAGGCCCGCAATTCTCGCTCTTCTTCGGGGCCTCGGAGGACATCTTCGGCATACCCTTCTACGGCATCGTCTACATCTACCCCATACGGGAGACGCGGCGGGTGCTGCTCTTCGGCTTCGACGAGCTGGAGCCGGCGGCGCGGCTCGCATGCAAGATCAACCGCGACGAGCACTGTTTCGAGAGCGTGACCGCCAATTCCCGCTACCTCTCCGTGCTCCTGGGCGGGAGCCGGGACAAGGCGGAGGCCCTGCGCGAGAAGCTCCCCCCCTGGACCACCGCGGTGAGCATAGAGCACCACGCCGAGCTGGTGGACCTGTGGGAGAAATACGTGCGCGCGGACGCCGACGCGGTGGGCGCCAGGGACCTCGGCGGCGAGCTGGCGGAGATGATGGACAGGAAGTTCCAGGAGCCCTGGTACATATTCGACCGCGACTACCTGCGGGGCCGCACGGCAACCATCCAGCACTACGACTTCTACGGCCGCGCGCCCGGCCTGCTCTCCGCGCTGCGCGACGACGCGCAGGCGAAGGGCCATGCGGCGGAGGAGGTGGGGCAGGCGCTCATCCCCGTGTACTTCGGGGCCTCCTGCTACTGCGAGAGCGACCTCTTCTTCGACCCCGCCGACGAGGCGGAGGCCTCCAGGGCGGCCGACATATGCCGCGCGGCGTACGGCAAGCTCCTCAACGAGAACAGCTTCATTGACCGCCCCAGCGGGGAGGTCGCGAAGCTGGTGTACGATCGCGTCAACGAGGGATACATGAAGGTTCTCAAGACCTTCAAGAACATCGTGGATCCCTCGGGCCTCATGAACCCCGAGCAACTACTGGAGGGGGTGTAGAGATGAAAAAAAGGATCACCGCACCCCGCGAGGTGCTGCATGAGCTGCAGCAGGACTATTTCATCTGCACCAAGTGCAAGATGTGCCAGGGAGTGCACGTGCAGTACTGCCCCGAGTCCCGTTTCTGGCGCAACTGCCCGGCCGGGACCCGCTTCCGCTGGGACGCCTATTACGCCTCGGGCAAGATGGAGATAGCCCGCGGCCTGCATATCAACGAGATCGAGCCCACCGATTCCCTGCGGCACATCCTGTATACCTGCATGCTGTGCTCGTCCTGCCAGGAGCAGTGCTACGAGGTCAAGCAACTCCACCCCACGCGCGTCTTCGAGCTCATGCGCGAGAAGGCGGTGCGCGAGGGTTGGGGCCCCATGCCCGAGCACGCGGCGTTGGCGGAGAGCCTGGAGAAGAAGGACAATCCCTTCGGAGCGGACGGGAAGAAGCGCGGCGACTGGGCCAAGGGCCTAGGCCTGAAGCAGCTGCCCAAGGAGTCCGCCGAAGTGCTCTTCTACGCCGGCGACGCCTACACCAGCGACCCCGCCCTCGCGAACGCCGTGCGCGCCGCGGCCCGGGTGCTGCTGGAGGCGGGGCTGGACGTGGGGACCCTGGGGGCGGAGGAGATAAGCGACGGCTCGCTCATGCTCATGCTCGGCGACCGCGACTTCTTCGAGACTTACGCCTACCAGAACATCGAGACCTTCAACGGCCTGGGCGTGAAGGCCATCGTCACCCCGGACACCCACGCCGCCTGGGTGTTCAAGGAGGAATACGCGGCCGAGCTCGACCCGGGCATCAAGGTGCTGCACATCAGCCAGCTCCTCTCCCGCCTGCTCAAGAAGGGCCAGCTCGCGCCGGAGAAGGAAGTGGCCCTCAAGGCCGTGTATCACGACCCGTGCAAGCTGGGCCGGCGTTTCGACATCTACGACGCGCCGCGCAAGGTGCTCGCGGCCATACCCGGACTGGAGCTGCTGGAGTTCCCCCGCGCCACCTTCAACTCCCTGTGCTGCGGCGGCGGGGGAGGCGTGCGCTACGCGTTCCCGGACTACGCCCTGTGGACGGCGAAGGAGAGGCTCGCGGAAGCGGAGTGGACGGGGGCCGAGGCCGTGGTCACTTCCTGCCCCTACTGCGTGCAGATGCTGGGCCGCGCGGCGGAGGAATCAGGGAGCGGGATGAAGGTCTACGACCTGGCGGAGGTCTTGCTCGCGTCGCTGGGTAAGGAGGTGTAGGCATGTGGACTAAAGATATCGCCAAGGACATAAAGGAAAGAAGGGTCTCCGGCATCATCTTCCAGCACGAGGTGGACCCCAAGCACAACAAGCCCGAGGACGTGGCCAGGGCGAAGGAGATGCTGGTGGAGGCGCTGGGCTCCGAGTGGGTCACCGACGACCCCGTGGTGCTCATCGGCTATTCGCGCGACCAGGGCCCCCTGCCCTCGACCTACCCGCACCTCGTGGTGATGCCCGAGACCACCGAGGAGGTGGCCGAGGTCTACCGCATCGCCAACGAGTGCCTTGTGGACGTGATCCCCATGGGCACCGGGCTCACCACCATGGGGCTGCACATCCCCCTCTACGGAGGGATAATCATGGACCTGCGGCGCATGGACAAGGTGGTGGAGGTCGACGGCGAGAACTGCTACATGGTCATCCAGCCCGGGATCAACTACCTGGTGGCGCAGGTCGAGGCGCAGAAGGTGGGGTGCCGCGTGCTCAACCCCTCCACCGCCGCCACCGCGGGGGTCATCTCCAACCACGCCTTCTGCAACATCAACACCCTGGCCTCGAAGTACGGCTTCGGCATCGACAACATCATCGACATGACCATGGTCATGCCCGACGGCACCATCCTCAAGACCGGCCCCGCCGCCTACGGCGCGGTGAAGGCGCACGTGCCCGGCCCGGGGCCGGACATGGCCTCGCTCTTCCGCTACGCCTTCGGGCAGTTGGGCACGGTCACCGAGATGACCCTGCGCATCTATCCCGAAGCGGAGCACATCTACCAGGTATTCCCGGCCTACGAGAAGGACGACCTGGAGTGCGTCATCGACGCCCTCTACAAGGTGGCCAACGAGAACCTTACCCTGGAGCTGGCCCACATGCAGAATTCCTTTTTCGGCATCTTCGTGGGCCAGACCAACGCGCATGCCTCGGCCATCGCCAAGACCTTCCCCCGCAACAACCTCTTCTCCATTTTCGCCGGCACGACCATGGAGGAGGCCGTGCTCAAGGCGGAGGTCTTCCAGAAGGTCATCCTGGATATCGACCCCGAGTGGGAGTTCCTGCCGGTGGAGGCCATCGAGGACCTGGTGGGGGACCTGCGCAGCGTCAACCTGGACCGCTGGCAGAAGTACTTCAACGTCACCGTGCGCGTCATGCGCGTGCGCGGCTCGTTCCTCATCGGAGCTCTCATCGGCCACCTCGACAACTTCCTGCAGGCCGAGCGCAGGATGAGGGTGGAGACGACCAACCAGGCCGGCCACACCGAGGATCCCCTGCCTCCGGACGACGCCTCCACCTACCTGCAGCCCTACCACATGGGGCGTTCGGCCTACATGGAGTATGACCTCTACTCCAACCAGGGCGACAAGGACGACAACATGCGCATGTTCATGACCTACATGCGCGCCATGATGGCGGGCATCCTGGGCGAGGGGCTGGTGCTCGCCTGCGGCGCCATCCCGCTCAACAAGGGAATGCCGGTGCCCATGCCGGAGGGGATGCCCGCCCTGGACGACGTGATGCCCCTGATGTTGCCCAACTCGGCGGCCTTCACCGACGCCTACGTGAACTTCAAGATGGCGGCGGATCCCAACAACATCGCGGCGCGCCGGTGGGACTATGATACGGGCCTGTGCAAGAAGATGAGCTTCTAGGGATAGCGATACCGCGAGGGCCGCTGGCGGCGGCAGGCGGGTTCGAAGCGGGACGCCTGGCGCCGGGTGGCGGAGCAAGTGCCGGATTTCAGCAAGGGAGGCGCCGGCCGGGGGCCGGCAGGGAGCGGAGGAGGTGATGGCCAGGGAGTGATCGCGGGACCCGGGAAGCGGGGATAGCGGAGCCGGGGCGGCGCGCGGACACGCCGCCGGGGCCGAACCCTTCCCGGGGAAGCCGGAAAACGGCTATTCTGGGTTCATGATGTCGCCCGCGGACCGCATGTCCGCGGGTGGCCTCGATCCACGAGGGGGAAAGACATGGCGGAAGTCACCATCGTCGGCGCGGGACTGGCCGGTCTGACGGCGGCGATAAACTGCGCTCACGCGGGCCACGGGGTGAGGGTGCTCGAGAAGTTCGAGCGCATAGGCGGCGATCCCTACATCCGCCCCGCGGTGGACGTGACCCCCATGGACCCCGCAGCCCTCGGGCGCTTCATCGGGATGGACTTGAAACCCCCTTACGTGACGCCCACGGAGGAATTCCCGATCTACGTCTATGGCAAGCCGCACGTCATCCCCGGGTGGCAGTTGTACCTGCACTCGGTGGAGAGGGGACCCCGCGCGACCTCGATAGATTCGCTGCTCTACGAGAAAGCCGTGGAGCTGGGCGCCGAGTTCGAGTTCGGCGTCTCCCTGGATTCCCAGGGCGATTTCGCCCAACTGCCCCCGGGCTCGATAGTCGCCACCGGCCTGCATGTCGAGCCCTTCCTGGCCTTGAGGAGGCCCTACGTCGACGTCTACGGTTTCATCGGCAAGATGGAATACGATGGCCCGCCGCGTATCAGGGGTTTCTTCGACCGCTACACCAGGTATTACAACTACTGCGCCAACGTGAACGGGGTGGCCTTCGCGCTGGCCTTCGACGCCAGGCCGGTCTCCGATTCCCTGCGTGGCGAATGGGACCGCCAGTTGCGGGAATGGGAGGGAATGGGATTCGAGCGGTGGCTGCCGCACGAGGGCGTGGTGGCCACGAAGAAGGCCACCGACCCCTGCCTCTACGCCGGAGACAAGATACTGGCCGGCACGCTGGCCGGCATGCAGGACCCCTTCTTCCTCTTCGGGGTGCAGAGCTCCCTGGTATCCGGGAAGATCGCGGCCATGGCCGTGGACGACAAGGAACGGGCCTGGAGGCTCTTCAGGACCTTCACCTCCGCGCGCAAGTATTCGTGGCTATACAAGAAGTTCTTCGACCGGCAGCCGCACTTGTTGCGCAAATACGGCCTCAGGCTGGGCTTCGGGCTCTATCTGAAACAACGCTCGCTGCTCCAGCCGGCCATCGACATGGCGCTCAAGTCCCTGCCCGGCTTCGGCCGCTACTGATTCCCTCCTGGGGTCAGCCCTGGAGCGGGAATTCCCTCCTGGGGTCAGCCCTGGAGCGGGATCGGCAGGTGCGGCGGAGCCCCGAACGGAGTAGTTGAAGACGCTGCAGAGAACGTCATTGCGAGCGGAAGGAGCGCAGCGAACGCAGCGCGGCAACCTCATGCACGCGGCGTCGTGCGATGAGGAGGTGGGGAAGATCGGAAAGGTTTGTACGGCGTTGATGATCAAAGGTACGTCAAGGTCCACGAACGGCAGCGACAAAGGTTGCTTCGTCGGCGAAACACCTCCTCGCAATGACATCGGGACGACCCAGGATTAGATGGCTAAGGAGATATGATGACCGGGAAGAACGTGACCATAGTGGGGGCGGGACTGTCCGGCCTGTGCGCGGCCATCACCGCGCGCAAGATGGACTACGAAGTGCACTGCGTCGACAAGTACAACCGGGTGGGAGGCATGCCCGGCGCCCATCCTTTCGTGGATGCCACTCCCTTCGACTGCGGCCTCATGTCGCGCTTTCTCGGCGTACCCATCGGGGAGCCCCAGGTGGGACGCGTCGAGAGCTTCCCCATCTATGCCTTCGGGAAGAAGTGCGACCTCGACCCCGCCCATTTCAAGCTGTACAACGTGGAGCGGGGCCCGCGCCGGACGGCCATCGACCGCTACCTGCACGACATCGCGCTGGACATGGGCGTGACCTTCGAGTGGGGCAATCCCATACGGTCCCAGAAGGACCTGGCACAGTACCCCCCCAACACCGTCGTGGCCACCGGCCCCTACATCGAGGCCTTCGAGGCGCTGAACATCCCCTACCAGATAGCCGGTGGCTTCGTGCTGAGCGCTCCGTACAAGCCCTGGGGCGGGGAGAAGTCCTTCAAGCGGCATTGCGCGGTCTACTTCGATTATTACACCAAGGACTACTGCTATATGCCTACCACGAACGGTATCTGCGCCGGGCTCTTCTTCGCCCGCCGCCCCATAAGCGAGGAACAGCGCGCCGTCTGGGAGCGGCAGCTCAAAGAGACGGAGGGCATGGAGTTCAAGACCTGGCACGCCGAGCAGGGGCCCTTCGCTTCCCGCTATCCCAACCAGCCCAAGCTCTTCGCAGGCGACAAGATACTCACCGGCACGCTGGCCGGAGCCCAGGACCCGGGCACCTATTTCGGCTGCCACGGCGCCATGGTCTCGGGCAAGATCGCGGCCATCGCCCTGGAGGACAAGGCCGTGGCCCAGGAGATGTTCGACATCTGCAACCGCAGCTTCAACCGCATGTGGGTGCAACGCCGCATAGCCATCAACTACCAGCCCGATTTCCTGCGCGCTTTCGCCATGAAGGCCGGCCTGGGGCAAGTGGCCAAGTCGCCGGCGTTGGGCAGGTTGGTATTGGGGGGGATGGTGAAGATGATCCCAGGCTGGCTGCTGCTGAAGAAGATGGATAAATACTCCAGGTATGTGAACATCTAGGAGGGCGTCATGGGCAAGCAGAAGGGTCCGATACACGTGGTGGGAGCCGGGCTGGCGGGCCTTACCGCCGCCATCAACCTTGCCCGCGAAGGGCATGAGGTCGTCGTGCTGGAGAAAGGCAAGCGCGTGGGAGGGCTGGCCGTCTACAATCCATCGCCCCACGGCACCCCCATGGACGCGGACGCCATGTCCCGCTACACCGGCATCGACCTCAAGCCGGGCATGGTGCGCATGGACGGGGGGATCCTCGGCGTCTACGGCAAGCGGTTCAAGCTGAAGTTCCCTCCCAAAGTGGAGGCCTGGATGATAGAGCGGGGGCCTCGCGCTTCCTCCATGGACCAGTACCTTTACCGCATCGCCGTGGACGAGGGGGTCAAGTTCGAGTTCGACCAACCCATCGTCTCGGACCGGCAGGTGCGCGAGCTGCCGCGGGGGAGCATCATGGCCACCGGCCTGCACGCCGACGGTTTCGAGGCGGCCAACATGCCCTACCAGCCCCTCTACGGGTATTTCGCCAAGTGCCGCGTGCCGTGGCAGGATGCCAGGGTATCCTTCTGCTTCGACGATTACTCACCCGATTACGCCTTCACCTGTTCGGTGAACGGCATCGCCTTCGCCCTCATCTTCAACCGCGAGCGGCCGGTAGCGAAGTGGGAGATGGAGAAGTTCGCGGAATCGGCCACCCTGGAGGACGGCTACCCCTTTAAGAAGTTCTTCCCCCTGGGAGGGGGGGCCAAGGGAGGGGCGGCGGCGGCGCCCATACGCCACTTCAGTAATCCCAGGCTTTTCCAGGGCGACCTCATACTGGCTGGCACCCTGGCGGGGATGATGGACCCCGTGCTCTTCTTCGGCATGCACGGCGCCTTCCTCTCGGGGAAGATCGCGGCGCGGGCGGTGAGCGACCCGGCGGGAGCCTACGACGAGTTCCGGCGCCTCAACTGGACCTTCTATCCCCTGCTGGCGGCGAAGCGCATCATCAACCGCAGCCCGCAGGACCTCATGGTGAAGTATCCCATGTGGGCGACGCTGCCCTTCACGCCCCTCTTCAACCGTTTCTTCCTGCGTTACGCCTTCATGGCCAACGTCACCGGCTACGGCAGGTTCTAATGGAGGGCTGCCCTGAAAATACACGCTCAAATACTATATGTTGTGCCACCGGTCGCTGAAGATTTTCATAGTCCGTGGTGTCGCGGCCGCGCGACATGTGTGACTGACCCCGGGAGGTGAAAGATGGAGGTTATCGTAATAGGAGCGGGGCCGGCGGGGCTCGCGGCCACCTATGAGCTGCGCAAGCAAGGCGTGGACGTCCTCTGCCTGGAGGAAAAGGACGTCGCGGGCGGCCGTGCCCGCGGCTACCAGAGGGAGGGTTACCAGTTCGACCTGGGGGCCCAGTTCTCCGCCGAGCTCTGCACCACCACCTTCCGGCTCTGCCGCGAGCTGGGCATGGAGGACGCCGTGCAGGACTTCGATTTCATGGGGGCCATGTGGAGGAACGGGAAGCTCTACCCCATCCCGGCCACCATCAACCCCCGGGAGGCGATCAGGCACTGGCGCGACATGCTCAAGTTCCGCGGCCTTCCCTGGAGGGGATACCCGCAGATGGCCAAGGTCGCTTTCCACATGGCCAGGCGCTACCGCGACTTCGACTTCGAAAGCATGGACTCCGAGCCGGTCCTGGACTTGAGCGACATCAGCATCGAAGAGTACGCCCTGCACTACGGCGGCCAGGTCGCCCTGGACTACGTGTTCCAGCCCATGACCGCGTCCCTCACCCTGGGCGAGCCCGACCAGGTGGGTGCGGCGCACATCCTCGCGCTGCTCATGGGGCTCATGCCGGGGCTGAAGTTCCTCAAGCACGGCATCGGCTCCCTGCCCGCGGCGCTCTACGAGGAATGCAGGGACTCCATCCGCCTCTCCACCCCCGTGAACAAGGTGGTCCTCGACGGCGAGAAGGCGAGGGGGGTGGAGACGGCGGAGGGATTCATGGGCGCGGACGCGGTCATCTGCACCACCACGGCCACCACCGCCCGGCGTCTCATCCCCGACCTCCCCGACACCCTGCGCAAGCCGCTGGAGACGGTCACCTACAGCTCGTGCATCCACTTCATCTTCGCCCTCAAGGAGCGCCTGCTGCCCGAGGGGTGGTACGCGGTGACCTTCTCGCGCAACGAGGGCTCCATCCAGCCGGGCTTCGCCGACGCCGGCGGAAAGTCACCCTATTTCGCGCCCCCCGGGGCGGGATTGGTGCACAGCCTCACCTGGGGCCGGCGCGCGAAGGAGTTGAACGAACTGCCCCTGGACGAGCTGAAGCACATGATGATCAGGGACCTGCAGAAGATCGTCCCCACCATGCCCGACGAGCCGTACATCACCGAGGCGGTGCGCTGGGACGAGGCCATCTGCCTCGACCCGCCCGGCCAGGCCAGGGCTATCCACGACATGAAGAAGCACAACTACCGTGATGTGGAAGGGCTTTATCTCGCCGGGGAATACATGTACCTCATCTCCTGCGTAGAGGGAGCGCTGCGCAGCGGCATCGAGGCCGCCGAGGCCGCCCTCCGCTGACCCGGGCGCCGGCCGCCCATGTATGTCGCGCGGCCGCGATACCATCCGGGGATGAAAACGATCCGTCATTATTTCACACCATATGCCGTGCCGTCATCGCTATCTACGTAGCAGCGCTAGCACTTAGACCTCTTCCAGGGGATCTCCGTTCTGGATGAAGGCGAGCATCTCGGCGATCTTCTCCTGGTCGGACATCCAGGGAGGTGGCTCGACCGGGAACCAGTCCCGCTTCCTGAGATCCTCCTCCGGCCACGTATAGGGCAGTTCGACGATGGTACCCGGCCACTCGGCGGTCTCCGCCACCTCCAGCATTTGCCCGAGGATGCGCAATTGCATATCGCGGTCGCCCGGGCGCCCCCAGATCATGCTGAAGGGGAACTCGATGGCCACCGCCCTGGGCACGCCTATCTTCTCGATCACGAAGGGCATCTGGCAAAGGGTGACGGTCGGGATCCCCGCCTTCTCGATGACGCGTGCCGCCAGCCCGACGGACTGGTTGCACAGGGGTCAGCCGGGGGAGAGGAGCGCCAGGCCGGTTTCCATCTCCCGCAGGCGCTCGGCGATGCGCGGCGCGGTCCGGTTGATGAAGGTCCCCAGCCTGGGCTGGTAACCCATGACCGAGAAGTGGAAAGGTGCTATATCGCCTACGGCGCCCTCGGCGAGCAGGTCCTCCAGGGCGCCGAGCGGGAACATGCAGTTGAAGTCCTCGAGCGCGTGTTCGTTGTTGTAGTGGAGGTGGGCGGCGCGTATGTCCTCCTGCCGGACGCCCCGCGGTATCTCGCGGCAGCTCGGATCGCCCCACAGGGGCTCCCTCTTCTCGCGTTCGAGGTCGAAGGGCTCGTCGTCCCTGCAGTAGAAGCCGCCGGAAGAGATCATGGCCACGCGGCACTCCTCCGGCTTCTTATCCAGGGGCGTCCAGGGGATCTCCTCGCCGCCGGTATCCACGTAAGGCCACACCTTGAGCGATTCGGCCAGGGTCCTGGACATGAACTTGAAGCTGTCCACGGCCATCGTTCCTCCCTTCCTCGGGGCACATCGCGCGCCGGACCGGAAGATGCGCGCGCTTCCAGGTATCTTCAAGTATACATCGGGGCGTCCCGGTGAACCCGCCGCACAAGGCGCGGCGTGCCGCCGCCCGGCGATCCGATCCATCAGCCTGCTCACTTCGGATCGCCGCCCAGTCGGTTTCATCCTCCGTCTGAAGGCGGTCGATCGCAAATGCCCTGTCGCTGCGCCGGATACGTTCGTTCTCGTTGAATTACCATAATCAGGTATATAGCATCACGCGGTTCGACGTTCGCCGGCGTCAGTCTTTCGGCGGAGACGCGAAGCGGAAGGTGAGCATCACCGGGAACCACTCCAGGCTGTACTTCGCGGCGCGTTTCTGCCAGTAGTACAGGAGCAGCTCGAGCAGGACCACCGCCGCTATGCCGCAGAGCAGGGCGGGGATCGCCCCCATGAGGTTCCCGGCGTAGTATTTCCCGGTGATGAAATATATCAGGGCCAGGGGCCAGCCGATGAGTATGTAGTGCAGGAAATAGAAGGTGAGCGAGAAGCCGCTGGTGCGGTTGTAGATACTGACCATGAAACTCACCTTCTGCTTGTCCCGCTTGCGCACGTCGTAACAGTAATAGAGGATGCCGAAGACGATGAGGGCCATACCCGACTGGAAGCAGATCATGGTGAAGGAGTCGGGGTAGAAGCTCAGGGGCGCCACGAACCCGTTGATGATCGAAGACTCCGGCCGCGCCCGGCCGGCGTACGCTCCGCCCAGGCCCATGCACACCAGCAGGATCCCGATGATGATCAGGAAGGGCAGGTCGTGCCGCATGCGCTTGCTGACGATACGGCGGCCCATGACCAAATCGACGAGGGGGAAGAGCGACCAGGGTATGACCGGGAAGTAGCCGTTGAGGAAGAAACCCTGCGCGATGTCCTTGGCCTGCCAGATCACCTCGAACTCCTTGGCAGGGTCGAGCAGGATGCCGGGAAGGTAGCGCGAGATCACCGGCACTTGGATGAACTGTCCTCCCCACACGGCGTTGAAGTCGACGCCGCCGCGCAGCCAGGGTGCGCTTATGGCCAGGGCGGCGGCGATGACCAGGATGGACCAGGAGGGCAGGAAGCGGCAGAAGTACAGCATGATGGTAGCGAAGCCCATGAGGGTGAGGATATCCCACTGCCATATCTGGTAGGGGCCCCAGGCGACGGCCAGCATGAGGATGCCCGCGAGGAAGATGCAGACCCCGCGGATGAGAGCCCGTTTGAAGAGGATCCAGTTGCCCTCGCTCTCGTGCTTGCGCCCGGAAAGCACCTGGCTCATGCCCATCATCATGAGGAAGCAGGCCGCCCCCCAGTCGCCGAGGACGTGGTTGAGGATGAAATAGGGCCAGGTATCCACGGCGCCGTCGTTGCCGTAGAAGATCATGAAATGTACCAGCACCATGCAGATGAGGGCGAACCCGCGCATGATGTCTATCGAGAGGATGCGTTCGGCTCGCTGCTCGGAATCGCCGCTCATCGTCACTTCCCTCGAGGAAGCCGTCCGGATCCCGGGCCGTTCACATACACAATTCCTCGTATCGGGGAGAAAGCCCTTTACCTGAAGCTCCAGGCCCGGGTGCGGGTTGCACGGAAGGCGGCACCTGCATGACGGGCATCATGCAAGGCGGGCGAAGACGGCGAACAACAAAGGACGGTCGAGCGTATTACAAGCGGAGAACCAGGCGGGCAGGAAAAGGATTGATGTAACTCAAGGACCCATGCGGCCCGGGATGAGAGAATCGGCGAGTAGGTATAAGTGGACGCAACATGGATATATATGGACTATCAGACGAGGTTTTCGGCGCTGGGACGTGGCCGGCAATAGACCAGGCAGGAGGCAGATCCTCGCGGGAGTTGCAGGGACGGAAGCACCTGGCGATGAGGCGCATCTCCCGATAGATGAAAACGCCGGCTGCAGGAGGTATTCCATGACAGGCGAGGTTGACGGACGCGGGAGGTATCCCTTTGCGGGAGATGGATAGGAGGAAGTTCCTGGCGGAGGCGGGGGCCGCCGCCCGGGCGGCGGGAGCCGAAGTGGCGATGTACGCGGTCAAGAAACCCGGCCCGGCCCGCTCGGTCTCCATACCCGGGGCGACGGCTCTTCCCTCGGCGGGCATCCTGGAGGAGATCTTCGCGGCCGACGTCATCGTGAACATGCCCAAGGTCAAACACCACAGCGGGGCGAAACTCTCCATGGCCATGAAGAACTTCATCGGCACCACCCGCAACATGGGCGATTTCCATCATGTCGATCTGCATAAGGCCATCGCGGAGATAAACACCGTGGTCAAGCCGGCGCTGGTCATCTCCGACGCCACCAACATCCTCCTGGACCACGGGCCGGGAGGGCCGGGCACCGTGGCCACGCCCGGCCAGGTCATCATGGGCACCGATCCCGTGGCCATCGACTCCTACTGCTGCGGTCTCTTCGGGCAGGCGCCCGCGAACATAGGTTACCTCGTCTACGGCGAGCAACTTGGCGTGGGGACGGCGGATTTCGCCTCCCTGGGAGTGAGGGAGGTGAGCGCATGAGTCTCCGCGGGCGTGGAGCCGCGCACCAGATACGCGTGGCGGCTGCGTGGCGCTCGCCTATCACGCCGTTCACCTCTGACCTCGAGGAGGTGGTCGCATGAGTCTCCGCGGGCGTGGAGCCGCGCACTGGGTACGCAGGGCCGTACAGCTCGCGTTCATGGCGCTCTTCGTTGCCATGGCCCGGGCAGCCTCCTACCCCCCTTCCGCTAAGCTCGACGAGAACCTCTTCATGCGTACGGACCCCCTGGCGGGGATCACCGCCGCGTGGGAGAGCGGGCTCTTCCTGTATCTCCTGCCCGCCTGGATATTACTGGGAATAACCCTAGTGAGCGGCCGCTTCTTCTGCGGCTGGATCTGCCCCCTGGGTTCCGGCCTGGAGATGCTCCCCTCCCTGGAGAACCGCCGCGGGATGAAGCTCTCCCGCCTGCGCCCCAGGGACGTCCTCGGCCGCACCATGGAGAAAGGAGACCTCCGCCTGCGCTTGAAGTACGTCTTCCTGGGCGTGCTGCTGCTGCTTTTCCTGGTGGGGATAAACGCGATCTGGATCTTCGATCCCCTGGTGGCCGCCAACCGCGCGGTGGTCTTCGTTCTCCTGGGGGGCGTGCCGGTGCTGTTCATCGCCCTGGTGGTCCTGGCGGTGGTGGTGGGGCCGCGCTTCTGGTGTCAGGAGATGTGCCCCCTTGGCGCGTGCCTTTCCCTCGCGAGCATGGCGGGATCGCGGCTGCCGGCAAGGGCCAGCCCCCTGGCCCTGGTGAAGGACGAGGGGGCATGCACGCACTGTGGAAAGTGCGCGCTCGCTTGCCCCTTCGGCATCGTGCAGGTGGCGGACAGCGAGAAAGCGGGAAGGCTGGCCATGGCGGATTGCGCACTGTGCGGCGAGTGCGTGGCCGCGTGCCCGGAGAGGGGCGCGCTGTCGCTGCGGGTGATGGGGGCGCTGGTGATGGCATCGGGGAAGGCGCGTGAGGTGAGGGAGAAGCGGGAGGGGGAGGAAGCATGCGGGGCCTGAAGATCGCCAGGCGCGATTTCCTCGCCCTGGGGGTGACCGGCGCGGCGGCGATGTTCGCCTACGGCCTGATGCGCGGCAGGAGCGGCGCCATTCTGCTGCGCCCGCCCGGCGCGCAGGACGAGACCGCCTTCACTACGCGCTGCCTGCGCTGCGGGGAATGCGTGCGCGCCTGCCTGACACAATGCCTGGAGCCCGCTCCGAGGGAATTCGGCATGGCCAAGCTGTGGACACCGCGCTTCGATCCCGCCTTGGCCAAGTGTGAGTTCGGGCTGTGCGGCCGCGCCTGCGCGCAGGCCTGCCCGGTGGGCGCCATCCGCGAACCCGCCGACGAGGAGGTGCGCATCGGCAACGCGGCGGTGACGCGCTCGAAGTGCATCGCCTGGGCCGAGGACAAGGCATGCCTGGTATGCTACGAGCGGTGTTCCTACAGCGCCATCGAGGTCAATGCCAGGGGCAGACCGAGGGTGGTGCCCGAAAACTGCACCGGTTGCGGCGCCTGCCAGAACACCTGCGTCACCAACCCCGACCCCGCCATCGTGGTCTACCCCCCTGATCCCCCCCGGGGGAGTGTGGCTCTATCACCTTGAGCGGATATAATCTTATTTAAGCGAGAGAGCGCATCCGGGAGAAGGGAGAGGAGCGTCATGGACGTCCAGACCATCATAGACGAGTGCCTGGAGCTGTGGAGGGACCCCTACCCGCATCTGGCACGGCTGCGCGAAGTTGGAGAGAGGCCGGTGGCCGTCTTCTGTTCCTATACGCCGGAGGAGATCCTGCACGCGGCGGGATTCACGCCGGTGCGCCTCATGGGCGCGGTGCGCACCATCACCCATGCCGATGCACATCTGCAGTCCTACTGCTGCTCCCTGGCCCGCACCGACCTGGACATGGCCCTCGCGGGCGAGCTGGACTACCTGGAGGGAGCGGTCTTCGTGCAGACCTGCGATACCATGATGCGCCTCTCGGATATCTGGCGCCGCAACACCACCTTTCCCTTCCACGGCGACCTGGTGCTGCCCATCCGCATGGGCGAGGACGTATCGCTGCCCTTCATGGTGGAGGAGGTGCACCGCTTCCGCCACGCCGTGGAGGAGTTCACGGGCGAGACCATCTGGGACGACGCCCTGGAGGAGAGCATCCATATCCACAACCGCAATCGCAGGCTGGCGGACCGCTTGTACAAGCTGCGCACAGACAGCCCCGGCGTGATAGACGGGCTCGCCGCCACCGCCTGCGTAGTGGCCGGGTTCTGGATGCGGCGCGAGAAGCACAACGAACTCCTGCACGAACTGCTGGAGGGTCTGGATACCGGCAATCCCCGGGGTGACGGACGCACACCCCTCCTGGTCAGCGGCAGCGTTTGCACCATCCCCGACCTCATGGAGCTGCTCCTCGAGTTGGGAGCCGACGTGGTGGATGACGACCTATGCTGCGGCCACCGCTATTTCGACAACTACGTCGACGAGGCGGATTCCCCCGAGGAGGCCCTGGCCAGGCGCATGTGGGGGAGGGTGAACTGCCCCGCCAAGCACCAGTGCATCGAGGACCGCGTCGAGCATCTCCTCCGGCAGGTGCAGGACAGCGGCGCCAGGGGGGTCATCTTCTACCTGCAGTCCTTCTGCGAGCCGCACCTCTTCGACCTCCCCTACCTGCGGAAGCGCCTGCAGGAGGAGCTGGATATACCGTCCCTGGTGCTCGAGAGCGAGCTACAGTCCTTCTCGCGCGGGCAGTTGCGGACCCGGTTGCAGGCCTTCATCGAGACCATCAGCGGCGTATAGGGGGTAAGGCCTTGTTCTATGTTGCCCCAGAGTGTCTATGGCGCCCTCAGAAGATAGAGGAACATATACTGGATTCCGATTCCTCGCCCGTCGATCGTCAGAGAGCCGATTGCAGGGAAAGACTCTCCGGAGTAAACGACCTGAAAAGGAGGGTTTGAGTGATGAACGGTAACGGCAAAGAACTCACGGAGCAGGAGAAGGCGGATAGGGAGCGGCGCAAGATCAAGTCGAACGGACCCATGCGCGAACTGATGACCAAGTACTACATGGAGGCCAAGGGGGCGGAGGGCACCGACCGGCACATCGCCTGGGTCACCAGCGGCGCCCCGGTGGAGCCGCTCATCGCCTTCGACGTCATCCCCGTCTACCCCGAGAACCACGGCGCCATGTGCGGCGCATCCCATATGAACGTAGAGCTGTGCGAGGTGGCCGAGGGGCGCGGTTTCTCGCGCGACCTCTGCTCCTACGCCCGCGGCGACATCGGCAGCGCCATGACCAAGGGAGGGCCTATCGGCGGCCTGCCGCGCCCCACCTTCCTGGTGGCGTGCAACAACATCTGCAACACCGTCTTCAAGTGGTACGAGGAGCTGGCGCGCTTCTTCGACGTGCCCCTGTTCATCTACGACACCCCCTTCGTGCGCGGAGACCTTCCCCGGCACATCGCGGACTATTCCCTGCGCCAGATGGAGGAATACATGGCCTTTCTGGAAAAGATCACCGCCAAAGCCTACGACGAACAGCGCTTCATCGAGGTGGCCGCGAAGTCCCTTTTCGCCGGCGAGCTGTGGAGTCAGGTGCTCGCCTGCAACGAGCACCGGCCCGCGCCCATGACCTGTTTCGACGCCTTCATCCTCATGGCGCCAATCGTCACCCTGCGCGGGACGCAGGAGGTGGTGGATTTCTACCAGGGCATGCTGGAGGAGATGAAGCGGCGCATCGAGGAGGGCATCGGCATCCTCCCCTCGGAGAAGTACCGCGTGCTGTGGGACAACATCCCGGTATGGTACGAGATGCGCAACCTGGGCCGCCTGTTCTTGGAGCTGGAGACCTGCCTGGTGGCGGATACCTACACCAGCGCATGGACCTTCTCGGGGGTGGACGTGGAGAAGCCCCTTGCCAGCATGGCCAACATCTACGCCGAGGTATACCTGAACATAAACCTGGAGCGCATGGCGGACAAGATAGAGTCGCTGGCCACCCGCTTCAGCGTGGACGGCATGATCATGCACTCCAACCGCAGCTGCAAGCCCTACTCGCTGGGGCAGTACGACCTGGCCAAGGAGTTCTCGAAGCGCACAGGAAAGCCGGCCCTGATCATCGAGGCCGACCACACCGACTCGCGCTGGTACGACCGCGCCCAGGTCGAGAACCGCATCCGCGACTTCGTGGAGAACCTCCTGGGAGAAAGCGTTACGGTATAGGGATACCGGTGCAGTCGATCGGTGGGGAGCAGCAGGCAAGGGTGCCACCAGGTACGATAGGCGTCATTGCGAGGAGCCGCAGCGGCGGTCGAAAGCGAGCGTATTTACAGACCGGGGTACTAAGTGCCAGCTCCGTCTGGCGAGCGCCGCAGGATAATAGTACGACCAATAAGGGGGACGGCGGGTTATGAAGAGGATGGTCACGTACGGTTCGGCCGCTTTATTCTTTTTCGTGTGCCTGGCTCTTCTTACCGGTCTCACGGCGGCCTTCCCCGCTTTGTCCGCGCCAGACACATCACGCCCGCATCACGACCCGTTCTTGTCGCCACAAGATAACCAAGGCGACATCGCGGGCGGGGGAACGCGGGCGCAAAGCGGCGTGAAGAGTTGGGAGTTCGAGCGCTTCGACTCCGACATAACCGTGCACGAAGACGGCTCCTTCACCGTGCGCGAGACCCAGGTGGTCAACTTCACCGGCAGCTTCACCTTCCTCACCCGCAACGTCTCCACCCAGGAAGCGTATTTCGATGAGGGCAGGACATACGGCAAGGTGCGCGTCAAGGACGTGGAGGTCTTCAACCTCGACGGCACCCCCTACGACTCCAGCCTGTGGGAAGCGGACTCCTACACGGGAGGCGAGCTCATCCGCATCAGGTTCCAGGCCCAGGATGAGCAGCGCGGCTGGATCATCTCCTACCGCATGATGGGGGCCATGATCTACGCGGAGGACTACGACCGCCTCTACTGGAACGCGATATCCTTCGACCGGGCTGTGCCCGTCAAGTCCTCGCGCATAACCGTCACCCTCCCCAGGAAAACGGCCATGGACGAGGTGGAATTCACCAACTACTACGTGCCCTTTCTGCCGGAGAGCACCTTAGATTCGGGCCGCGACGGGGAGGTCATCTGGTGGGAGGCGCGCAACATCCAGCCCTATACCGACTTCACCATCGATATCGCGTTCCCCAAGGGCACGATCAAGAAGCCATGGCCCTACCGCACCTCCACCCTGTTGCTCATGTTCGGCCTGGCCCTGGCCATCTTTCTCACCGCTGTCCTGGTCATGCTCATCCTCTGGGGATGGAAGGGGAGGGACCCCTACAGCGGGTCTCCCCCGGGGGTGAGCTATGCGCCGCCGCGCGAGCTGAAGCCGGCGCTCATGTCCATGCTCGTACACCAGAAACCGAAGCCGGATGACATGATGGCCACCGTCGTCGACCTGGCCGTGCGCGGGAAGCTCAAAATCGTCGAGGAGAAGGCGGGAGAGTTCTCCTTCGAGCGCAAGGACACCTCCAGGGAAGGCCTGCTTGCCTACGAGAGCGGGGTTATGAAGAAGATGTTCAAGAAGGGGGAGGACCGTGTGGACGGGGACAAGGTCAAGTTGGGAGGCCACCTCATGAGCTTCCTGGGCGACGTGAGGGCCGAGGTGAAGAAGAGCAAGTTCTTCTACGACGATCCCGAGAAGACCATCGGCAGGTACTTCAGGTGGGCGATGGCGCTGCTCCTGCTCCCACCCGTCCTTCTCCTCGTCCTTCGCTTCCGGTTCGACCTGGGATACGTGTGGGTGCTGCTCGCCGGCACTGTATCGGCGGGGATCGCCATGTGGGCGATCAGGCACGCCATGCCCAAACGCACTCCCCTCGGCTCGCGGCTCTACTGGCAGGCTATGGGATTCCGCGAATACCTCGAGACCGCCGAGGCGGGGGAGGCGGAGTCCATGACCCTCCAGAACTTCCAGGAGAACCTGCCCTATGCCATGGTGCTGGGGATGGCCGACCGCTGGGCGGAGATGTTCGCCGGCATCCTCACCACCTCGCCGGAATGGTACACGGGACCGGGCGGCTTCAACACCCTGGGATTCGCCTCGAGCATGCGCAGCATGGGCCGCGTCCTCATGGTATCTACGCCGCCCCCCTCTTCCGGACGGGGAGGCTCCGGCTTCGGTGGCGGATTCAGCGGGGGAGGCTTCGGGGGCGGCTCCTCGGGCGGCGGCTTCGGAGGCGGAGGCTCGTCCGCCGGTTAGCCGGGCCGACACAAAGCTCGCCGAGGGTATTTCCGTTTTATATTCTTTATATGAAGTTTTGAACATATATTCATGGGAGAATCATGGTCGACAAGCATGACCTTGCGGGAATAGAAGGCCTTTCGGAGGAGGAGGCGGCGCGGCGGCTGAAGGAGGAGGGGCCCAACAGTTTCCCCTCCGGCAAGAAACGTACAGTCTTCCGCATCGCCTGCGAGATCTTGAAGGAGCCCATGTTGCTGCTCCTGGTGGGCGCAGGAGTGATCTACCTCATCCTCGGCGACTTGCAGGAGGCGCTGATCCTCATGAGTTTCGTCCTCCTGATCATGGGCATCACCTTTTTCCAGGAGCAGAGGACGGAGGGGGCCCTCGAAGCCCTGCGGGACCTCTCCAGCCCCCGCGCCCTGGTCATCAGGGACGGCAGGCAGGCGCGCATCGCGGGCATCGAGGTGGTGCGGGACGACACCCTCGTGTTCGCCGAGGGGGACCGCGTCCCGGCCGATGCCGTGCTGCTCGCATGTTCCAACCTCATGATCGACGAGTCGCTGCTCACCGGCGAATCGGTGCCGGTGCGCAAGCTCCCATGCGAGGGCCCGCTGCAGTTGGACAAACCGGGAGGCGACGGCAACCCCTCCGTCTTCGCCGGCACCCTGGTGGTGAGGGGGCACGGGGTGGCACAGGTCATGGCAACGGGCGCCGCGACGGAGATGGGCAAGATCGGCCGCGCGCTGGAGGAGATCGAACCGGAGCCTACGCCGTTGCAGAAGGAGACCAGGAGGGTGGTGCTCAACATAGCCCTGCTGGGTCTCGCGCTCTGCACCGTCACCTTCGTGGTCTACGGGGCCACGCGCAACGACTGGCCTGAGGGGCTGCTGGTGGGCATCGCCTTGGCCATGGCCATGCTCCCGGAGGAGTTCCCGGTGGTGCTCACCGTCTTCCTCACCCTGGGCGCCCGGCGCATCTCCAGGGACCAGGTGCTCACCCGCAACATGCCCGCGGTGGAGACGCTGGGATCGGCCACCGTCCTCTGCGTGGACAAGACCGGCACCCTCACCCTCAACCGCATGGCCGTGAGCAAAATCATGGCCGGCGGAGACGTTTTCGGCCTGGATGAACGGAACTCCCATGCCCTGCCGGAGGAATTTCACGAACTCGTGGAGTTCAGCGTGCTGGCCTCGCAGCGGGACCCCTTCGACCCCGTGGAGATGGCCATCGCGCACTTGGGGGACCGCGCCCTGGACAACACCGAGCACCTGCATGACGACTGGCTGCTGGAGAGGGAATACCCGCTCTCCCCCGAGTTGCTTGCCCTCTCCCACGTATGGAGGTCGCCGGACGGGAATGAGTACGTCATCGCCGCCAAGGGCGCCCCTGAGGCTATCGCCGACCTCTGCCACCTCGACGGGGAGCAGAGGAAAGCGCTGTGGCGGTACATCGATGAACTGGCGGGGGAGGGTCTGCGCCTGCTCGGGGTGGCCAAGGCCTCGTTCACCCTGGAATACCTTCCCGGGGACCAGCATGATTTCGTGTTCGAGTTCCTGGGGCTGGTCGGGCTGGAGGACCCCGTACGCCCAGCCGTTTCCGCTTCCATCCGCGAGTGTTACGAGGCGGGGATAAGGGTGATCATGATCACCGGCGATTATCCCGGGACAGCGCAGCATATCGCGAGGGAGATAGGCCTGAGAACCGACGGCGGGATCATCACTGGGCTGGAGCTGGACGGCATGAGTGACGCGGAGCTCCAGCAACGCATCAAGGAAGTCGACGTCTTCGCCCGCGCCGTCCCGGAGCAGAAGCTGCGCATCGTGAGGGCGCTCAAGGCCAACGGCGAGGTGGTGGCGATGACCGGGGACGGAGTAAACGACGCCCCGGCCCTGAAGGCCGCAAACATCGGGGTGGCCATGGGAGGCAGGGGAACGGACGTGGCGCGGGAGTCGGCCGCCCTGGTGCTCCTGGACGACGACTTCTCCTCCATAGAGAAGGCGGTGAGATCGGGCCGAAGGATATACGACAACCTCAAGAAAGCGATGTCCTATATCATCGCCGTCCACGTGCCCATCGCCGGCATGTCCATCATCCCGGTACTGTTCAAGATGCCCCTGGTGTTCTCTCCCATCATCATCGCCTTCCTGGAGATCATCATCGACCCCGCCTGCTCCCTGGTCTTCGAGGCGGAGCCCGAGGAGAGCGACATCATGCGCAAGACTCCCCGCCGCCCCGACCAGCGCATCTTCAACAGGCGTAGCGTGATCATCAGCCTGTTCCAGGGGCTGAGCGTGCTCCTGCTCGTCGCGGCGGTGTTCTCGTTCGGCCACATGAGGGGCATGGACGAGATGGAGATAAGGGCGCTCACCTTCACCACCCTGGTCATCGCCAACCTGGGGCTCATCCTCACCAACCGCTCATGGGAACATACAATCTGGCACGTGCGGCGCCAGCCCAACCGCGCTCTATGGTGGATCCTGGGAGGCACGCTGACCCTGCTGGGTTTCGTCCTCTACGCGCCGTTTATGCGCGACCTCTTCGAATTCGCGTATCTCAGCTCCCTGGACATCGGCATATGCCTGGGGGCGGGGATACTCTCCGTGATGTGGTTCGAGGCCCTCAAGTTCTTCACCCACCGCAAACACCACCCCCACACCTGATTCCCCCTCGGGGTCAGCCCGGGAACGGGATCGGGGTTGAAGTTAGCGCGGGAGTATAAGCCGCTTACATCTGATGATAATGTTCCCGATCCCGTTCCCGGGCTGACCCCGAGGGGGTGATGATAATGTTCCCGATCCCGTTCCCGGGCTGACCCCGAGGGGGACTTCCTTGAAGCGCCGCACCGCGTTCAGGGCGTGTGGCACGTTGGCGGGCATGATCACCATCTCACCGGCGGTGAGACGCAGGCCCCCCCGCCGATAACCACTTCGGCCTCGCCGTCGAGGACTAGCACGCCCGCTCAATCCCTGTCCCTCGTCGAAGGAGAAGACGGTGACCGCCCCCTTCTCGCCACGCACGACCTCGCGGCTCACTGCCGCGCCATCCTGGCAATCGACGGGCGATACGGCATGGAGGACCCGTCCCTGGAGATCCTCAACGCCCTTTTTCGCCTTTCCCTCGTCCATGAGCTCCACCTCCCCGTTCAAGCCGATTCTACCCGTTGGCGTCAGTGCATGGAAATGAGCTAGAATATGAGCTCGTACAGGGATCGAAGAAAGGTGTAGCGGTGAACGCGGGCAAATCTTCTCTTACCGGCGATGTCCGGGTCGCGGAATTATCGGTCGGCCTCAAGGACCAGGCGGTGGAGGTGCTCGTAGAGGCTTTCAAGACCGAGGAGACGACCGCCTATTACCTGGACACCGACCGGCCTTCGACCATCCGACGCATGGCTATGCTCGATGATTTCTTCGTCCAGTTGTACCTCGAGGCGGGACGCCCGGTCATCGCGGCTATGAAGGACGGACGGGTGGTAGGGGTGGGCCTGGTGCGTGACCCCCGCAAGCCCATATCAAAGAGGCGTGCGGGGGCCCTATTTCTCCCCGCATTTCCGCAACTGCTGCTGCTTTTCGCGCGCCGCCCCTTGCGGTCCCTGCGTGTCATGAAGGCAGCGAGGCATCCCAGGGGCCTGAGCAGGCCGTTCTTCACTTTCGAGGCGCTCGGTATACATCCCGACCACCAGGGAAAGGGCGCGGGGAGGGCGCTCATGCAAGAGGCTCAGGCTATGGTTGGAGACGACCACGCCGTCTCGGGCATCTACCTCAACACCGGGAGCGAGAAGAACCGGGCCTTTTACGAAAGCCTGGGCTACGTCACCCTGCGCATCGATGACCTGGGGCCCGTCGGGATCTACCACATGTTCTGGCACAACCCCGCCTTCGGCTAGTGCCCTCTTGGGGTGTGGTTGGGGAGGGCTGATATGATGATAGGAAAAGCGGCAACGCGGGCAGCCCTTATCGTCCTCATCCTCACCGTGTTGAGTGGTTGCGGACAGAACTCAGGCAACGGCGGCACAGGGGACACCGTACAGGACATGACCCTGGAGAAGAAGGTCGGGCAGCTCTTTCTCGTCGGCTTCGAGGGGACGGCCGTGACCCCCGAGCTCGAGCAGTGGTTCCGCTCCATCCATCCGGGAGGGGTCATCCTCTTCGGGAGAAACATCAGCGACGCTCTCGATACGGCACCGTATTTATGAAACGGTGCACTAAGTACCCCGATCCGTAAATACGCTCGCAACAGGTCGCCGCTGCATCCCCGCCCGCTGCGTTCCGCTCCCTCGACGTACTCGCAGAGTACGCCTCAGTCGCGCGCCTTGCGGGCGTGGCGCAGCGACGCTCTCGGTACGTTACCGTATTTACGGACCGGAGTACCAAGGGGCAAGCCCGCCTTCAGGCCCGGCGTCAAGGTGTGCGCATGTTCCTTATCGGGCAAGCACCTCGCCCGCGAGGGCGTCGGCGCGATAAGCCCCCTTCTCCAGGGCGACCTTCCCGTTCACCAGCACGTACTCGATGCCCGAGGGATACTGCTGCGCGTGCTCGAAGGTCGAGTTGTCGCGGATAGTCCCGAAGTCGAACACGGTGATGTCCGCCGCCCCCCCCGCCCGCAGGACGCCGCGGTCCTCCAGGCCGAAGCGGGAGGCAGCCAGGCCGGTGCAGCGGTACACGGCGTTTTCCAGGGTATAATAGCCGAGCTCCTTCACATAGTGCTCGAAGATACGCGGAAAACAGCCATAGGCTGGCTGGGGAGCCGCGCCCTTCTCCGGGAAGAGCACGTCCGCGCCCACCGAGAGCTGGGGATGGTCCTGGCCGCGCAAAAAGACCTTCTCCGACCAGGGTTTGGGCGGTAAGCCCACGAGGAAGACCACCGCTCCATCCTCCTCGATGGTGAGGTCGGCGAGGAAATCGAAGTCGTCCTTGCCCGCTTCCCTGGCCAGGTCGACGATGCGCTTCCCCTCCATGTGGGAGTTCTTCTCGCTGCCGACGCAGAGGATGGAGAACATCTTGTAACTGAGGCACTTCAGCCAGTTGGTCCCCCATGAACCTGGCTCCCATTGCGGCCACCTGTCCTTCACCGTCTTCACGTCGTGAAGTATCTTCGCCCTCTCGGCGGGGTCGGCCAGCCGGCGCAGCAGCGCCTCCGTGCCGCCTATCAGCGTCCAGGGAGGATAGAGTTGGGTCACGGTGGTGTTGCCCATGACGTAGGGGATGAAGTCCAGGCCCACATCCAGGCCCTCGTCCAGCGCCCTGTCCACCACGGCGTAGCCCTTCTTGAGCTGCGCGTTGGGTATGCCCGGCAGCGGGATCACCTTGTTGATCTTTTCCAGTACGCCCACCACTTCGTACAGGATATCGGCAAACGCTCCCAGGTCGGGGACGGTCATGAAGTGGCTCACCTGCAGCGATGTCCCGCTGCGCCTGGCGATCTCCACCGCCTCCTCCACCGCCCTGGGGAAGGTAGCGGAGAGGCTGCGCACGTGGGTGGCGTAGCGGC
>CAZQFX010000014.1:0-825 GCA_964592775.1 uncultured Actinomycetota bacterium | reverse complement strand
ACCCTGGCCAGCTCCACTATCTCGTCGGTATGGGCGTACATACCCGGAAAGTAGGTGAGCCCGGTGGAGAAACCGCGGCAGCCGGCTTCCATGTCCTTGCGCACCAGGCCCTTCATCGTCTCCAGCTCGCCGTCGGTGCAGAAGCGGGCGTTATCTCCCATGGCCGCGATGCGTATGGGTCCGTGGGCCGAGAGCGGCACGAAGTTGAGAGGGAGACCGCGCGCGGAAAGCCAGCCATTGAACTCTTCCACCGTCTCCCACTGCGGCTGGAAAGACTTGGATACCCCCATCGTCTGCAGGGTGGAGTGTAAGAGCCCGCCGTTCCCGGGCAGCCAGGGCGCCACCGACCAGCCGCAATTGGAGACCACGCTGGTGGTTATGCCTTGACGGATATATGACTCGAACAGCTCTTTGTAGTCGTCCCGTATGACGTAGAGGTCGTTGTGGGTATGGATGTCGACAAACCCCGGCGAGACCACCTTTCCCTCGGCATCCAGGATCTGCGCCGCCTCCGCCAGCGGCAGGTTTCCCACCTCCACGATCCTGCCGTCCAGCACCGCGACATCCGCCACCCTGGCGGCGCCGCCCGTGCCGTCCACCACCTTTCCCCGCTTGATCAAGATATCGAACATCGCGACCCTCCTTCGCCGGTTCCCGCGCGGCCAGCCGCAAGTATTTTATCATCTTCAGCACGGGCAGGCCCTGGGCACGGGGCAGACGAAAACACTTGGATTGATTAATCTAGTCGTCTTATTGTGTGACGATAAGAGTAATGCATGGCGACCTGGTGGAGACGAATTCCAGATCGGAGGTAGGCGTTGGAAT
>CAZQFX010000013.1:0-29128 GCA_964592775.1 uncultured Actinomycetota bacterium | reverse complement strand
CAGCACGCGTACGAGCGAGGCGGTGTTCCGGGCGCTCACGCGCTTTTACGCGATCTGGGCCGACAGCAGAAGGGCGCGCCATCTCGCCCGCGACATGGGCGGCTTCGAGGACCCCGGCGAAGCACCCGACTCCGAGAAGCTCTTTTCCTGGAACGGGGGGCTATGCTCCACCCCGCACCGGCGCCCCGGCTCACCCGAGGGGCACAAGGGCGAGCGCTGGGTGGAGGAGAGGTTCCGGGAAATCGGGCTCGAGGACGTCAAGGTCGAGCCCGTTCCGATAACCGTATGGAGCGCGCGGGACTTCTCGCTGGGCGCGGACGGAAGGGACATCGCCTGCTTCTACGTCCCTTACACCGGCTTCACCGGCGAGCTCGTCTACGTCGGCAAGGGGAGACGCCGCGACGCGGAAAGGGCCGGCGTCTCGGGCAAGATAGCGGTCGCCGACGTCACGTTCTCGGTCATGCCGACCGGCATGGGCCTGAAGCAGATGAAAGCCGCCTACTACATTTCGGACCCGGGAGCCTGTCGCGCGAAGCAACCTCCAGGCAAAACGATAATGGACAAGGTCAGCTGGTGGCCTGGACTTGACCTATTGCGAAGTAGCTATGAGGACTCCCTTTTTTCCTTTCCTCATCCGATTACTGCCGGTGACATCTGGAATCTCCATAGCTTGCGCAGGTTGTGGACCGTGCACATGAACATCCATTCCGAGGAACAGGCGTCAAATCCCCGCCTCATGAAGCGATCGAAGCGAAGCGCTGCCTTCAGTTGACCGAAGACGGGCTCTATCGTCTTGCCCCTGGTGGCATAGGCCCTTCGCCCCTCCTCGGTCTTCAGCTTCTCCTCCATCCTCTTTGCGGCCTCCTTCTTGGCGCGGACCTTCTTTCCAGGAGCCCCGGCACGGGCCGTCCCCTCCGAAGCGGAAGGCGTCGCGCCGGGCACTTCTTCCTCGCCCGCCGCCATCTCGCGCGCCAGGTCGTGGGAGCTCGCGGTGGCGATGAAGAACTCGGATCAGGAAATGCCATGCTCGAGGGCCTCTTCCCTGCGCCTCTCGGCCTCGAGCAAGTTCTCCCGGCTGGCGTAGCCGGCGTCGGCCACCACGCTCCCGATGGGCCTCCCTACCCCGGCGCGGGCCAGGTTCTCGGTAGCGCGGTCCACCATGGGGTGCAGATGGTGCCAGTCGGCCTCGTCCTGGGTGAGGCAGGCGGCCCCGCCCCAGCCATCCTGGCGGTAGGCGGCGTGGAAGGCGGAGAGGTCCATCTGGTCCACCATCTCTATCACGAAATAGGCCAGATCGTCCTCGGGAAGCCAGTCCAGCATGTTCTGGGGAAGTAGGTACTGCTGGTTGCGGTCAAAAGGGATGAAGCTGTAGCCCATGCCGCCCACCCTTTCTCTCCCATATCCGTGAATTGCCTTTTCATAAGGGTATTCTAGCAATACAAGCTGAAATCCTTTTCGTAAGGCTTTCCCTATATCCGTAAAGGGGGTTCATGCGACAGGCTCCTCACCCACCAGGAATGAAAAAACAGGCCAGGATATATTTCCTGTTTGCTTTGTTGAAAGGCTCATGAAAAAAGGAACGTATTTCTTATCCGGTGTCAGGCAGATTCACCGAGTTGGAAGGAGGCAAGCCACGATTTGGGCATTCTAAACATGCCTCAGGGTGGTAGAATATCAGCATCGGAAGGTGCATATGGGGAAATGTCAGTTGAATCAGCCTTGCCGGGCGGGAACGGATCAGTGTTATAGAGGTCAGGCAGCGTGCTTCTTCCGCCCAGACTTATCGTGGACTAATGCCTGACCTGGCCGCTGGGGTTTGCGACGGACCGTTTCAGGATATCCTATTTAGCAAGAGGCAGTGAGCAGAGCGAGGATATGTGGGGAAAAAAGGAATTGGGGATGGAAGAAACCGTATCCCTCGACAGGCATCTTGGCGTTTTTGGGGTCTTTTCCGTCTGCTCCGGGACGATGGTCGGGGCAGGCATTTTCCTTTTACCAAGCCTTATCGCCGCCAAGGCCGGCCCGGCATCCGTGCTTTGCTTCGTAGTCGCGGGATTGATATCTACCTGTGCCGCGCTCAGCGTTTGCGAGCTCTCCACGGCCTTGCCCATGTCCGGGGGAAGCTACTTTTTCATCAGCAGGTCTATGGGATCCATGTTCGGCGCTATCGTGGGATGGGGCACATTGTTGGGCCTCGCCTTCAAGGGCGCGTTCGCTTTTATGGGCGCCGGTGACTACTTTAACGCCCTGTTGCCCCTCAACCCTATTCTGGTAGCCGCAAGTCTGTGCTTAATCGTCACATTGGTAAATATTGCTGGTACCCGCACCAGTGGGATGTTCCAGAACCTGACGGTGATAATACTGTTCTCCCTACTCGCTCTGTTTATCCTAAGGGGTCTTTTCTCCGTCCGTCTCTCGAACTTCCAGCCATTCTTCATGGGCACGCCCACGTCCTTCATGGAGGCGACCGGGTTGGTCTTCATCACCTACCTCGGGCTAATCGAGGTGACGGCGATTGCCGAGGAAGTCAGAGATCCCGGCCGTAACCTACCCCGGGGAATCCTCCTCTCCATCTCCAGCGTGACCATCCTCTACACTCTGGTGATGTTTGTCACCAAAGGCCTGTTTCCGGTGGGCCAGCTCGCCCACAAATTAACCCCCCTGGCGGACGCCGCAAAAATCATGGCGGGTTCCACCGGCATGGTGCTGATAATAATATGTGGCCTGATGGCCACGATCTCAACGGGCAACGGCGCCCTTTTGGCCTCCCCGCGTTATCTCTTGGCTATGGGAAGGGATAACCTCATGCCCCGGATACTCACCAGGATCAATTCGGTCACCAAGACACCCGACCGCTCGATATCTCTAATTGGGGTCATCATGCTGGCGCTGATATTGTTTTTTAACCTCGAGGACATAGCTAAGCTCGGCAGCACCTTTAACATCCTCATATTCACCTTGATCAACGCCTCCGTGCTCATCCTCCGCAAGGCGGATCCCGAATGGTATCGCCCCCGTTTCAGGTCTCCGTTATATCCCTTGGTACAGATCGTAGGAATAATCGGGAGCGTGATATTTATTCCTTTTATGGGTCTCGCTCCATCCATAGGCGCGCTGGCCTTCATCATATTCGGGATTTCCTGGTATTATCTCTACGGCCGCGGCGAAGCACAACCGGAATACGGCCTGAGGACCGCCGTCACTAACCTGCGGGAAAAGGCGGCCTCCCAACTGGCGTTGAAAACATATCCCGCCCCTTCGCGCCCTTCTTGGAAATTGCTGGTACCCATATGGTCAACCCAAGTTCCCTCGCAGCTCCTTCTCCTATCAGGTTACGTGGCACGATACTACAACGAGCGTGCCCAGCTGGTATACTGCGCCGAGCTGCCACCACAGACACCGCCTTCAGCCGCGGAAAGGAGCGACAAGGAATGCCCGGATCTTGGCATTTTCCTGGCGCCTCTGGATGAAGACATCGAATCGCACTTTGAGGTGGCCGTACTTTATACGCACTCTAGAAGCGCGGCATTTATCGATTTCGCCACGGAACACGAAGTTGGCCTCGCCATGATGGAGTGGCCACCCGATGCCGCCCCTCTCCATTGGGAACTTCACTCCATTCTCAGAGACATGCCGTGCAACCTGGCCATATTCGTGGCCCGCCCCCTGCAATCCCTCCGCAGCATACTCGTTGCCGCCTCCCCGACAAGTAACGAACTGAAGCTGCAAATTGCGGGCGCTATAGCCTCTGAGTCCGGAGCCGAGGTAGCGGTTCTCAGTGTCTACCCCCCTAACACCCAGGAAATGGATAAGGAGGATCTGGAGAGACAGATAAGGAAAGCGGAGAATCTCCGCGGGGTACCTGTGACTGTAAAGACGGTCAAATCCGGCGATGTCACGGTGGCTATAGCCGATGAGTCTCGAAAACACGATCTGCTGGTCATGGGCAGTGCCCCCATCGCAAGTTGGCTTAGACCGCCATTCGGAGCTTTAGTCGAAGAGGTTATCGACTCCACGGAGTGCTGCATACTGGTTACCCATCCTCCCAGTGCTACTCGTGTCAGGCGGAAGAATCACGTGCTGAACCAGCGCCCTTAATCTTCTTGACGGTGGCCGGAAGCGGCACCATGAATTACCTCAAACAGAAAAGTTTCTGTATCATCTGGTTTGATGCGGAGCAACATATATAACGATAAGCCGATGACAATGAGCCACCCAATCAACGTGGCATAGACAAGTTCCTTGGGCCGCTTTTCAAATCGTTCCTTTTCCATAATAGGCCAAATGACACGGTGATCGAAATGTCCTGAGCCACGGATGAGACGCTATTGAGTTATGCCAGATCCAATGACCTGGTTGTGATCACGGCGGATCTGGATTACCCACGCCTGTTGGCCCTCACGCAAGAAGAAGGTCCGGGCACTATCCTGTTCAGAGGTGGCGATTACAGCAGGGAACAGACCCTGATGTTGTTGAGTAGGGTCTTGGAGTTGACCCCATTAAATGACTTGGAAAGAAGCATCGTCGTGATAGAGCGGGAGAGAATTCGGCGCCGTAGACTCCCGATTGCTTGACGATTGTGTACAGTAAACAACAACAGGAAGTAGATACCTGAGAACTGTTTATAACATATACAACGAGATTTCCCATATACCCCTCCTGATGCCATCATTCACCATCTCGCGGGCAGGTTGACACATCCAAGACCCGTTTTCTGCCTTTCCCCATGTTTATCACCCCTGCATCTCTTCCGTTGCTGTTCTGGTAGATATTTCAGCAATACAAGCTATGATTACTTCGAGGTTCTATATGAGAAATAGGGGTGTAATCGCTCAAAGGTTAATTCCAGTCCCAAAGTAATACCATATAATGCCAATTCTGGTCAACAAATGGTCAATATAGCTGAGCGCTAAAGAAGCAGGCTGGGGAATTATTTCTCAAGCCTGCTCTCCATTATTCCAGACCATAGAGGCTGTCGTGCAAACCCTGCGTCATACATATCGCTCTCCACATATTCACCGAAACGGCCCATTATTGACACTTCGCCCTCCATTACGACGCCTATTTCGCCGCAATTTTGGGAGAGCGGGATTCGTACGAGGTTTATGCAACAGGCTCCATAGAGACTTAAATAAATCGTCAACACATTCTACGGAAGTAAGACCAACAGGTAACCCTGCCAGTAACTACCAATAAGCCTGTAACCTCATCCACGAGAATCGGTTTATTAGTTAAACCGTGTAGGCATTTTCCCCGTCCAGGGAGGCGACATGCAAGAAGATGCTTGGGAATCCGTTATATGCTCCCGCCATCCCGACCGGCCCACCGCCAGGGATTGCGCAGGCGCGATCTGTGACTACTTCTTCGAATTGAAGGGCGACCGCTCGGGCAAAGACGATGCCGCGATCCTCACGGGACTGGCGGTGATTTCGAACTACCGGGTCGCTCTCGCGGCACACGACAAGGGCACGGGGCTAACAGGGAGAAAACGCTGCAACCTGGGGATGCCCCACCCCCATGGCTACAGGAAGGCACAAAGGTTGTTCTCCCTCGCGGAGAAGCTGTCCCTTCCCCTGCTCTGCCTGGTCGACACCCCCGGAGCCTATCCCGGCCTCGAGGCGGAGGAGGGCGGCCAGGCATGGGCCATCTCTCGAAGCCTGGGAATGCTTGTTTCGCTCAAAGTGCCCGTGGTTGTCGTTTTCATGGGCGAGGGGGGAAGCGGCGGGGCACTTGCCCTGGGGATTGGCGATGCCCTGCTCATGCTGGAGAGGGCCACTTTTTCCGTTATCAGCCCGGAGGGCTGCGCCTCTATCCTTTGGAGGGATAAGGCGAGGGCGCCCCAGGCCGCAGGCATGTTGCAGCTAACCTCGGAGTGGCTTTCCGGCATCGGCCTGGTGGACGAGATCATCGCGGAAGGGGAGGGTGGAGCACAGCGCGGGAACCGGACGGCCCTGGTCAACCTGCGCCAGGCGATAATCGGGCACCTGGGCATTCTCGAGGGTATCCCGGTGCCCGCCTTGATCGAGAGAAGGAAGGAACGCTACCGCAAGATTGGATTCCATGCCGAGAAAGCGGGTGAACCGGATGCACACGAGATGCGCACACGTATGTGAGCTTGAAGGCCTACTGCATATCCTCCGCGAGCATCGCATGGAAGAGCTCCGCTTCGTTGAGGCTCCGTACGAGCTTTGTCTACGGCGACGCGAGCAACCCGTCTCCCCTGCACCAGATCCATTGCGGCGGGAAGAAAGCGATGCCGGCACCTCGCGGCCGACCCCCGTGGATTCCTCATCGAAGGTGCCCCGCAAGAAGAGTTATGTGCTGCTCCGCTCTCCCGAAGTGGGTATCTGGTCCCCTCCCGCGGATCCCGAGTACCGGGCCGCGGGAGAAAAGCCCGCGAGTGCAGGCACCGTACATACTCTGCTGGGCGACAAGAGGCTGCTTCCTCCATGCCGGGGGAAGGCGGACATGTGGCTGGTCGCTGGCGGAGAGGCCGTAGGCTATGGAACACCTGTCGCACTCTGGGAGGTGGATTGAAATTGGGAATGGTTTGGGTGTTTCCGGGCCAGGGAAGCCAGCACGTGGGGATGGCCTCAGGCGCTTTGCGGAAAGCGGCCGCAGCGAAGCTGGTCTTCAGCCTGGCGTCCGAGATATGCGGATATGACGTGCTCGATCTCTGCGACAGCGCGGACCCCGCCCTGCTCACCCGCACGGACATATGCCAGATAAGCGTCGCCGCCGTCTCCCTCGCCTGGATGGAACTCCTGCGCGAACGCGGCCATGTTCCCACGGCGGTGGCCGGGCACAGCCTGGGGGAATACTGCGCCGCCCGTGCCGCAGGGTGCATGACGGCAGGGGAGACCTTGGGATTGATCTGGGCGCGCGGCCAAGCCATGCTGAAGTGCACCAGGGATTCTCCCGGCTTCATGCTCGCGCTGGTAGGCACCCGAATCGGCGAGATAGCCGCCGTCCTGCGCGGTATGAACGATGGAGGAGTCGTATACCTGGCCAACCACAACAGCCGCACGCAAGTCGTACTGGCGGGAGAGGTCCGATACCTGAGTATCGCGGAAGATGTCGCCATCAGGCTGGGGGCCCGCGCGATTCCCCTGGAGGTAGGCGGCGCCTTCCATACCCCCGCCATGTCCGAAGCGACAGAACCTGTCGCGGAATGTCTTGCGGCCATTCCCCTGCGGGATCCCGCGGTAACCCTGTTCTCCGGCCTGACGGGGAAGGAGGTCCGCGATGCGGCTCAGGTCGCCGCGTCCTTGACACGGGGAATCACCACGACTGTGCGCTGGCATAACATACAGGATGCGCTCAACGGGCTGGGCGCGGACGCACAGGTGGAAGTGGGACCCGGCAAGACCTTGAACCACATGGCCCGCAAAGACTACCCGGACCTCAAGACCTGCCATGCCTCGGATCTCCGCGCATTGTGATGGGGGGTTGCCTTGTTCAGGAAAGTGATGATCGCCAACCGCGGGGAGATAGCTCTACGCATCCTGCGCACGCTGCGCGAGATGGGGGTCGAGAGCATCCTGGCGTGTTCCGCCGCGGATATGCGCACGCAGGTGCCCCTCGCCGACCGGGTGATCTGCATCGGACCGGAAGAGCCGGGCGCGAGCTACCTGAATTCCTATCAGCTCATCGGCGCCGCGGTCGCCTGTGGGGCGGACGCGATTCATCCCGGATACGGCTTTCTGGCGGAGGATGCCGGCTTCGTAGGATTGTGCCGCGAGATGGGGATGGGATTCATCGGCCCCTCCGCCGAGGTCGTGGAGAAACTGGGCGACAAGATGGAGGCCTGCCTTCTCGCCGGCGAACTCGGCCTGCCGACGCTCTTGATAGGGGTGGCGCATGACGCGGGCGAGGCATCCCTTCTGCTGGGAAGCGATTCATACCCCGCGATGCTGAAGCCGGTTCTGGGAGGCGGGGGAAAGGGAATCCGCGTCGCCTACCGGCCCGGCGACCTCGAGTCCGCATGGCATCAGGCATACATGGAGATACCGGCGGCTTTTCGGGGCCGCGGCATCTACATCGAACATTATCTTCCCCACGCCAGGCATCTCGAGGTGCAGGTCGCGCGCGACGCGGGTGGGGGCACGGCCGCTTTCCCCATACGGGAGTGCTCCCTGCAGCACCGCTACCAGAAATGGATAGAGGAGACCCCGCCGCCGTCATGCCCGCCTGGCCTGGAAGAGACCCTGCGGGAAGGCGCCAGGCGCATCGCGGAAGGCAGCGGCCTGGTCGGAATCGCCACGGTGGAGTTCCTGGTGCGCGGGTCATCGTACTACTTCCTGGAGGTCAATCCGCGCCTGCAGGTCGAACACACCGTAACCGAGCTCATCACCGGCCGCGACCTGGTGCGGGAGCAGATGCGCCTCGCGGGCGGAGAAGACATCGAAGATGCCCCGCGGGGCAGGGGCCATGCCATCGAGGCGAGGCTTTACGCCCTTCCGCGCGGAGGCGCCGCCGGCATCCGCGTCCGCCTGCCGGGAGGCCCGGGCATCCGCATCGATGCACCGGTGCAGGACGGGGCTCCGGTCGATCTTCTCTACGACACCCTGTTGGCGAAGATATGCTCCTGGTCGCCCACCAGGGAGCATGATATCCGGCGCATGCGGCGCGCCCTGGAAGAGACGAACGTAGCCGGCGGACATTCCAACCTGACGCAATTGCGCCTGCTGGTGGGAAGCGGGGTCTTCGAGCGGGGCGGCTACGATATCTCCTCCATGCAACGCATCCTGGGGGAATGAGCGGCATGGACTTCCTGGCCGGTATAGGTGAATTCATGGCCCGCGAGGGCCTCAGCGAACTCGAGATAGTAGACGGGGATCGCGTCATAACGCTGCGCCGGGTTTGCGGTCAGGGCCACGTGCCCGGAGCGGAAAACGAAAGTGGCTGCTTCATCGCCGCGCCGTTGAACGGGATCCTGCATCTCTCGCCGGCTCCCGGAGAGCCTCCTTACGCCGCCGCCGGCGAGCGGAAAAAGGCGGGCGACATTCTTTTCTGTATCGAAGCGATGAAGCATATCAACGACATCCGCGCGGAGTGCGATCTCGTGGTCGAGGAAATCCTGGTGGAGGAGCTAGAGCCGGTCACGGAAGGCCAGGTCATATTGAGGATCGACAGGGAGGACAGCGATTGCATAACCTAGCGATATTGGCGTCCGGGAAGAGCTTGCCGCGGCACGTGTTGCACAACCGGGACCTGGAGGGATTCCTGGCCACCAGCCATAGCTGGATCAAGTCCCGCACCGGGATAGAGGAGAGGAGGGTGGCGGGACCCGAGGAAGATAATCTCTCGCTGTCCCTCGCGGCGTGCCGCCATGCGCTCTCGCGCTGCGGCCTCGAGGGCGAGGATATAGACCTCATCATAGTGGCCACGACCTCCCCTGACCGCATGTGCCCCGCTCTCGCATGTTCGTTGCAGAAAGATCTGGGGGCGAGCGGGCCGGCCCTGGACATAAACGCCGGATGTTCGGGATTCGTCTACGCGCTGGCCATCGCCTACCACCTCGTACGCGGGGGCATGGCGAGCCGGGCTTTGCTTGTAGGCACCGAAACCCTGACCCGCATCGTGGATTGGAATGACCGTTCCACCTGCATTATCTTCGGAGACGGGGCGGGGGCGGTGGTGCTGGGACGATGCGCCCCGTCCGAGGGGATTCTCGCCATGTGCATGAACGCGGCCGGCGAGGGGGACCGCTTCATCCGGGCCGGCGGGGGAGGCGCGCGTATGATGGCCTCCCTGGCCGGCGGCCTGGCGTGGGAGGATACACAGTTGCCATCCCTGCTCCCCTTTCTCAGTCACGGCTGGTTGGACAGTGATCCCTTCCTCCGCATGGATGGCAGGGAGGTGTTCAGGTTCGCGGTAAGTAAACTCCGCGACATGATCAAGGAGCTCAGCGACGCGGCCGGCGTGAGTTCGCAAGATATCAAGCTCATCGTCCCTCACCAGGCCAACCAGCGCATAATCGCGGCGGTGGCTGAAAAACTCCGCCTGCCCCCGGAGCGCTTCTTCACCAATATCGCGCGCTACGGCAACACTTCGGCGGCCTCCGTTCCCATCGCCCTCGACGAGGCACTTGGCGCGGGGCTCATCGCGGACGGGGATCTCGTGGTCCTGGCGGGATTCGGAGCCGGCCTCACCTGGGGAGGGGCTATACTTCGCTGGCCCGCCGGTGCCCGCGATCAGATCATGGGAGGAAACGGATGAGCCGCGAACCCAAGAGCGTGCTGGTCACGGGGGGGTCGCGCGGCATCGGCCGCGCCATCGCCCTGAGGCTCGCCGAACGTTATGCGCATGTAGCCATCAACTACCATGACAACCACGAGGCGGCCGAGGAATGCCTGCGTCTCCTGCGCCTCAAGGGAGCGGAGGCCATTTCCCTTCGCGCCGACGTCGCCTGCGGCGAGGAGGTGGAGGATATGTTCGGCCGCATCGCGAGCGCCTGGGGAGGGCTGGACATCCTGGTCAACAACGCCGGCATCCGCCGTGACGGGCTCTCGCTGACGATGAGCGATGACCACTGGAACGCGGTTATGGACGCCAACCTGAAAGGCGCCTTCCACTGCTCCCGGGCCGCCATGAAGCTCATGCTTCGCCGGCGCTGGGGGAGGTTGATCAACGTATCCTCGGTGGCAGGGCTCATCGGCGTCAAGGGGCAGGCCAATTATTGCGCCTCCAAGGCGGGCCTCCTCGGGTTGACGCGCAGCCTGTCGCAGGAGGTGGCGCGGCGGGGGATCACGGTGAACGCGGTGGCACCCGGGCTCATCACCACCGAAATGATCACCGATCTCCCGCAGGATCATATCGACCTCATGCTGGGAAGGGTGCCCATGGGCAGGGCGGGAAAGCCGCGGGAGGTGGCCGACGTGGTGGCCTTTCTGGCTTCCGAGGCGGCCTCCTACATCACCGGGCAGGTCATATGCGTCGACGGGGGGATGTTGAGCTAGCATGCACGTTCTTGCATTGAGGGAGAAAGCCCGGGAATTATGGGTGCGCTGCGAGAGGTGCGGTGTCGTCATGGAAAAGGGAAGATATGACGCCGGCGCGGGGGTATGTTCCAGGTGCGGTCACCACCACCGCCTGAGCGCCGAGGAGCGCGCTTCGTACCTCTTCGACCCCGGTACCTTCCGACCGCTGGGAACGGAGATACGTTCCACGGATCCCCTGGACTTCCAGGAGGGGCACTACCACAAGGCCGCGCTCGAGCTGGATAAAGAAGCCATGGTCTACGGCGCGGGCGCGATCGCCGGCATGCCTTGCGTCGCCGCCCTGATGGACTTCTCCGTCTTCGGCGGCTCAATGGGGACGGCGGTGGGGGAGATATTCTGTCGCGCCTGCGCATTGTGCGTCGAGAGCGGGCGTGCACTGATCGCGGTCACCTCCTCCGGCGGAGCGCGCATGCAGGAGGGCACCCCGGCGCTGCTGCAGATGGCCAAGGTGATGCTCGCCCTGGAGGACCTGGCCGGGGAACGTCTGCCCTATATCTCCCTGCTGTGCGATCCCACCAGCGGGGGGGTCGCCGCCAGCTTCGCGACGGCCGCCGACGTGATCCTGGCCGAACCGGGAGCGCTCATCTGTTTTTCCGGCCCCAGGGTCGTGGAGCAGACCATCGGGGTAAGCCCCGCGCCCGGCTTCTCCAGGGCCGAATCGCTGTATGAGCGCGGCCTCGTCGACATGGTCGTGCCGCGCGCCAGGCAGCGCGAGGTGCTCGGGGTCCTGCTCGCCTTTTTCTCAGGGGAGGAGGTGGAGGGCTTGTCGAGATGATGGGGATAGCAACCGGCGGCATACGCCGCTTCGCAACTCACATGTTCAAACGCCCGTTATGAAAACAGGTTCTTCTACGAGAAGTGTGGGTAGAGAGATGCAAGTGATTTAGCGCCAATAAGGAAATGAGCTGATAGTTAAGGTATGGGCAAACCATCGCATATCAAATGCCATCCGGATTACCCACAATCTATGGCGAAGAGCCTGAAAACAAGTTACAGATAAGCCGATTTGTGCGGACAAGGGAGGACAGGAATGGACGAGCAAACGACCTTCGAACGTATCAGGGAGGTTCTGGTGAGAAGGCTGGCGGTTGCGCCCGACGAAGTGAAACGCGACTCCCGCTTGAAGGAGGACCTGGACGTGGATTCGCTTGACCTGGTGGAGCTGTCCATGCTCGTGGAAGAGGAATACGGGATAGAGATCTTCGACGAGCAGATCGGAGAGATCAGGACCGTGGGAGACGTCGTGAACCTGATCCTGGAGAGCATCAGCGCCAGGGACTGAAAGAGAAGGTGGACCAGAGTGAAACGCAGGGTAGTGATAACCGGCATGGGGCCGGTGACGTCACTGGGCATCGGTCGCGACCGGTTCTGGGAAGCGTTGATGGAAGGCCGTTCGGGTATCGCGAGGATAGCTTCCTTCGATACGGAGGGATCGCCAACCCGCATCGCCGGCGAGATCGCGGCCTTCGAGCCCACCGACTACATGGACCGCAAGGAGGCGCAGCGCATGGACCGCTTCTGCCACTTCGCGGTAGCCGCCGCGCGCCTCGCCCTCGCGGATGCCGGGCTCCCTGAAGGAGAGGAGCTCGAAACCCTGGGGATGGAGCCCCGGCGGGCGGCGATCGTGGTGGGATCGGGCATCGGGGGCATGGCGACCTTCGAGAGCCAGCACAAGGTGCTTCTCGAGCGCGGGCATTCCCGCGTCAGCCCCTTCACCATCCCCATGATCATCCCCAACATGGCGGCGGGCATCCTGGCCATACTCCTCGGCTTCACGGGGCCGAACTCCTGCACGGTTACGGCCTGCGCCGCGGGTGCCCATGCCATCGGCTGCGCGTACGGCCTGATCGCGGAGGGGCAGGCCGATTTCTGCCTCGCGGGAGGCGCGGAGGCGAGCGTCACGCCCCTGGCCCTGGCGGGATTCTGCTCCATGCGCGCCCTCTCCACCCGTAACGAGGAGCCCGCTGCGGCCAGCCGCCCCTTCGACGCGAGCAGGGACGGTTTCGTCCTCGCGGAAGGGGCGGGACTACTCGCGCTGGAGCGCCTGGAGGGGGCCCTGGCCAGGGGGGCCAAGATCTACTGCGAGCTGGCCGGCTTCGGCATGAGTTGCGATGCCTACCATATGACGGCGCCCGATCCCGATTCCAGGGGGGCTGTTTCGTGCATGGACGAGGCCATGCGCTCCGCCGGACTTCTTCCCCTGGACATCGGCTACATAAACGCCCACGGCACCTCCACGCCCTACAACGACCGCAGCGAAACCTATGCCATAAAGAGCCTCTTCGGAGAGGATGCCTATTCCATACCGGTCTCCTCCACCAAATCCATGACCGGACACCTGCTGGGGGCGGCCGGAGGGGTGGAGGCTATCGCCACCGCCATGGCCCTTTACGAGGGCGCGCTTCCTCCCACCATCAACCTGGAGTTCGCGGACCCGGAGTGCGACCTGGATTACGTGCCCGGCCGGGCCAGGCGTGCCGAAATAGGGGCGGCCCTGAGCAACTCTTTCGGCTTCGGGGGGCATAACGCCTGCCTGGCCATGACATCCTGGAAAGGAGAATGATCGATGCCAAACCGCAGGTACCATTACGGCGCCGCGTCAGCGCGGGAGTGGCGCATCGGCGTTCGCATGCCGAGATATATAAGGGACGGCACACTAGTCACCGCGGCCGCCGCCGTGCTCCTCTTCGCTGCCCTCACGGCGATTGGAGCGCAGATACGTTTGCCCACGCTGCCGGTGCCTTTTACCATGCAGGTGTTTTTCGTGCTGCTCTCCGGCCTTGTCCTGGGACCCACCCTGGGAGCATTGAGCCAGGCAACCTATATAACCATGGGCCTGGCGGGCGCTCCTGTTTTCGCCGCCCCTCCCCATTTTGGTCCGTCCGTATTATTCGGCCCCACGGGTGGATACCTCTTGGGGTTCGTTGTCGCCGCCTATGTATCTGGCCGGATCGCCCGCGGGAGCAAACGGGTAATCATTTCCGGACTGGCCGGCCTGGCGGTTATCTACCTATGCGGATTCGCCGCGCTCAGCATGTACACGGCCTCGGCGGGAGCGGCATGGGAGGCGGGCATATTGCCTTTCATCCCCGGCGACCTGGTTAAGGTCATCGCACTCAAGTTCGCTCTTCCGGGGTGGAATGCTATACGCGGGAAAGAATACACGGGCAAATCGGGAAGATAAGTTCAGAGGTCGGATCACCCTTGCGGGAAGCGTGAATCATGCGGCTGCGGGACCGGCCTGAGGCACCCGTTACCTTATTGCCATGGATCCCTGCGCAACGAGCGAGTCCCGATGCCATCTTTCATGCCGGGAGCCTGTTGCATAAACCACGCATCAGAAATATTTCCCTATATATATACTCCAGAACAGCCTGCCGACTGGCACGCGCCTTCCGCTTTTATGTGTATATGGCAGCGATCTTGGGAAGTTCAATCCGCTAGTGGCTTGCGCAACAAGCTCCCAAGCCGAATAGAGTAGAATAAAGGAGCAGCTGAAGCGGGGGAGATAACGAAGAAAACCCAAGCGCGGTTTCGTGTACATTGGAGAGGGGGAGTGTCCCGATGTTCGATGAAGCGGAGTTCGAGAAGGCCTTGGCCACGCCGAGGTTGCGGCAGCCGCTGCCGGAGTTCCTCCCCGGCAACCGCGGTGGCGGTAAGGTCCGCGTCCTCACCGAGCCCGAGCTCAACGCCATGACCAGGCAATGGTTTGTGGACTACGAGCGCAAGATCCAGCACTACGCCGAGTATGGCATCGACGTAGCCTGGACGCTCGAATGGGCCAAGAAATACTGGTGGAGCTGGTTGATGCGTGACATGTCCCTGAACGAAGAGCTCTATGAGCCGGATCTCCGCTACAAGGACGTGTCGACGTTCGGCCGCACCATAGTAGGCCTGGACGAATTCGTGAAGTACAACTTCGCGTTCTTCGACGCCATCCCCGACTGGCGCTACGACCCCCTTCCCGGGCAGATCTACCTCGATCTTATCCCCGAGGGAGAGGCGCGTATCGTGGTGCGGTATATCGGCAGCGGGCACTGGACCGGCCCCTTAAGGCTCTACCCCTACGACGATACCGCTCCCACTATCTACGGGACCGGCGTTTTCGTGCAGTGTGCGGCCGTCGACCGCTACCACTTCAACGCGGAGAGGCGGATGTACGAGGGCGAGACCCTGTACGACTTCCTGGACGCGGCACAGTCCGCCGGCATCCTGCCCCGTGACGGCAGCCGGCTGTTCCACGCGCTGATGAAGTCCACCCGGCTGCTGGGGACCTTGCGCAACATGCGGCGGAAGAACTCGCCGCAAGGCAGTTAAAAAGGGGCTCTTCTCGCCAAAGCGGATGGGGGCTGGCCCATGCCCAAGAGGACGTTAGCCGAAGACCCCCGCGGCTCTCATGTCCTCGATCTTGTCCTCCGAATACCCGGCCCTGATCAATACCTCTCGCGTATCGCGTCCGGCTTCCACGCCCACATGCCGGTATACGGGTTTGCAGCTTGAGAACTTGAAGGGGCTGCCCACCTGCTTCTGGGTGGTGCCGCCAGGCTTGGGGACCTCGACTATCATGCCCCTCAAGAGGTCGATGCGGTTCGGAGCCCCCACGCGGAGGACCTCCGCGCCGAGGTCGCCCAGGAGCATCATGCCGAAGGGGCCGGGAAGCAGGGTCGTGAAATCGAGTAACTTCAGGCCTTCGAGGGGAGCTGTCATGCGCCGAACACCTTCTTTCGCGGCCACCCCCAACTCTCCAAAACAGTATGGGTTGGAGGCCCGCGCCGGGCAATCGTTTTCCGCACCGGCTGGTGCGGGCGCGATATACTATTCTTGACAAGTCCACCGCAACGGAACCGGTCATGATCCGGTGCCCTGCGGTAAGGGGGATAAAGGAGGAGCGCGGGCATGAGGACCAAGGAAGCTTGCATCAAAGGCCTGGCGAAGATGGGCCGAAACGCCTACTTCAACGGCGAGAAGATCGACCGCGACAGCGAATTGCAGATGGACTGCCTCAACGTCATGGGGACGACTTTCGACGAGGCGCAGAAGCCGGAGAACGAGGAGCTGATGACCGCGTCCTCGCACCTCACCGGCAACAGGATCAACCGGTTTACCCATATCCACCAGAACACCGACGACCTTCATAAAAAGCAGGACATGACGCGCTTCCTGTGCCAGAAGGTAGGAGGGTGCATCCAGCGATGTATGGGCATTGACGGCACCAACGCCATCTACAACGCCTCCTTCGAGGCGGACAAGCAGAACCAGGGCACCACCGGGTACCACGAGAACTTCAAGAAATGGCTTATAAGGTTCCAGGACGAGGACCTGGTCGGCTGCTGCGCCTATACGGCCTTCCGGGACACCGGCAAGGAGTGGGATTATTTCGTGGGAGAGAGCGAACCGCTGATGGGGTCACGTCTCGAATATCGAGTTCCTTGCCATAATATGGCTGTTTTTTCGATATTCGAGACGTGACCCCTTATTGCGGATAGAAACGGAGGACGGTAGCGCAGGGCTGCGGCGCATCGGTAACCTAGGGGGTTGAAGAGATGAACCTTGCGGATTTCCTCATCGAGACGACGGCCCGCCTGCCGGATTATACAGCGATCAACCATGAGGGTGAGACGATAACCTTCCTCGGGATGGACCGCCGCGTAGACGCCCTGGTGCGGGGGTTGGGACGGATGGGCCTGGGACTCGGGGACAGGTGCGTGCTCATGATGCCCAACTCCATCGACTGGGTCCTGGTCTATTATGCCCTGGCAAGGCTCGGCGCCGTGGTGGTGCCCGTCAATCCCGTCTACCGCAAGGGGGAACTGCAGCACATCTTCAGTGATTCGGGCGCCAAGGCTTTTATAGGTCACCGTGATCACCTTGATGAAGCGATGCCCGTCGTCGATTCAATGCCGGGGATGGCCATCCGCGTCGTGAAGGGAGATGACATCCCCGCCGGGTGTGTGCCCCTGCCCGAGCTCTTCGATCACACCAGGGATACGGCGACCTACGCCGCCACCAGCGCCGGCGATCCCTTCGCCGTCATCTACACCAGCGGGACCACCGGCCTGCCCAAGGGCGCGGTCCTCACCCACGGCAGCCTCATGAGCGACGTCCTGGCCGTGTCGGGGCTGCGTGCCTCCGAGCCGGGGGACGTAGTGCTCTCCGCGCTGCCCCTTTTCCACATCTACGGCCAGACGCACGCCCTCAACCTTTCCATCTTCTGCGGGCTCACCCTCCGCCTGTGGACCGCCTTCGACCCCGCTGAGATCGCGAAGGCGATAGAGGAGGAGGAGAGCACCATACTCTACGCGGTGCCCACGATGATCAACCGGCTGGTGGAAGCGGCCGGCGCTTCCCCGCCCAAGAGGTCCAGCCTGCGCTTCTGCGTATCCGGCGGGGCCTCGCTTCCCCTGAAGGTCTTCAGGCGCTTCGAGAAGATATTCGATACCTGGATCATGGAGGGATACGGACTCACCGAGTGCTCGCCCACCTGCCTCGAGAACCCTCCCGGCCGCACCCGCATCGGCTCCATCGGGTTCCCCGTGCCCGGATTCAAAGCCCGCATCGTCGACGATGATGACAACGACGTTGTGCCCGGAGAGGTGGGGGAGTTGGTGATCTCCGGACCGGGGGTGATGAAGGAATACCTCAACCAGCCCGATGCGACCGCGGTTACGCTCAAGGGGGGATGGCTGCACACCGGCGACCTCGCCCGCCAGGACGAGGACGGCTACTTCTACATCGTGGACCGGAAGAAGGAGATGATCATCAGGGGCGGCTACAACGTCTATCCGCGGGAGATAGAGGAGGTGCTGTACGAGCATCCCGCCGTGCTCGAGGCCGCGGTGCTGGGCGTCCCCCACGACGGCCTGGGGGAGGAGGTCGCGGCCGCGGTGGTCCTCAGGCCGGGAGCCGAAGCCACGGAGGAAGAGCTTCGCTACTTCGTCAAGGAGAGGGTCGCGCCTTATAAATACCCCAGGGTGGTCAAGTTGATGGACGAACTTCCCAGGAACTCCGCCGGCAAGGTCCTCAAGCGGGACATCTCCTTCTAGATCGGCGCTGCACGTGGTGTCCGCCTTCCGTTGGCATTCCTCGGGAATGGACGGTTTCCGGGTCTGATCGGGTTTGACCTTGCAGCTACCCGTACTGCCCGGAGAAAAACCGCATCGTTTGTTCTACTCGGGCTCACGTCCAGGCCTGACCCCAGGGTCTCGTGGCGGCGGCCGGTTGCGGCCCAGCCTCTCGTGCGCGCCCACCCATTCGTCCGAGGTTATCGCCCCTACCAGGGATATCTCTCCCGCAAGTACCACGGCCGCCGCTATCTCCGCGAACTTGCGGGCGTTCCCGCCGCCCCCGCAACCGAGGATGTCGAGACATTCCCTCTGCGTGGGCAGGCTGGTGCCGCCCCCGACCGTGCCAACGATGAGCGACGGCAGGGTGACGCCGAAGTAGAGGCCGCCTTCCGCGGGCCTTATATCCAGGATGTCGACGTGCGACTCGGCCACGTTCGCAGGGTCGTTGCCGCAGGCGATGAAGAGCGCGGCGATGCCGTTGGCGGCATGGAACCCGTTGCTCACGCAGCCGGCGTAGATGGCGCTCAGGGTCCCGCTGAGGAAGTTGTCCATGATGACGGCGGCCGAGGCCCTCAGCCGCTCCGCCAGTACGGCGTCGGGTATCTCCGCCTCGGCCGAGACCTTTTTCCCCCTGCTCTTGAGCACGTTCACCTGGGAGTATTTCTTGTCGGAACAGAACTTCGAGGCCAGGTTGAACGATTCCACCGCGTCCCAGCCCGGGTATGCTTCCCTGATGTCCCGGCAGATGCCGCTCACGGCGAGGTTGACCATGTTCTGGCCCGCCGCATCGCCGGTGTGGAAGCCGAAGCGCACGTAGACGTTGCGCCCGAGGTTGAAGATATCGATGTCGCTCAGCCTACCGTGCGAAGTCGTCTTGCCCGCCGCCGCGTGCATGAGGTCGCGGTTGTCCTCCAGCCACCTCGTGAACGCCTCCGCTTCCGCGAGAGAGGTGAAGCGGAACGCCGGGGCGCGCTGCATGTGGTCCTCGAAGATCTTCACGCGGCATCCTCCCGACTCCCTGATCACCCTCATGCCCCGGTTATACGAGGCGACCAGGGAACCCTCCGTGGTGGCCAGGGGTACGTAGAACTCCCCCCGGGCATGATCCCCGTGGATGAGCAGGGGCCCCGCGATACCGATGGGAACCTTCGCCGTGCCGATGTAGTTCTTGATGTTGTTGCGGACGGCGTCGGCGGGATAGCGTTCCTTTTTTATCCAGTCGATACCCGCTCCCGTGTCCTCGACGAAGAGCTGCCTCTCGAGGACGCCCTTTTCCCCGTTGCCGTGGGAGATCCGCCGTTTTTCCTGCGAGCTCACGATGCCTTTCCTTTTCCCTCGTTCACCTGCCCGAAACCTTCCCGGTAGCCTTAGATGTATTATGAAGGTAACCCCATGCCCGTTGCCAGACTTCTGCCCGCAGGCGAAGAAAACGTCGATGATTGTGGTATCCTGTACGCAGAAACGAATGCCGGTGAGAACGGGGGGAAACATCATGCGCAAGAGTCTTTCGGCCGTCAGCGTTATCGCCTTTGCCTTCCTCATCCTGCTCGCGGGATGCTACCAGCCCGGGGGTCCGGTACCGGAGGGCGCGCACCCAGCCGCGCCGCGTGATTACGGCCAGGAGCAGGTGGACGCGGCGGTGATCATGGAGGAGAGGGTCATAAGCGCCCCCCTGCCCGATTCCTGGGGGGCTCCCGACGTATGCGACGAGATACATTTCCTTCGCTTCAGGCCGGCCGACGGCTCCACCCTGGATCCCGGGGACGCGCAGGACGTGGACCCCGTGGATACCGACGCCATGCTGGTCATGCTGCCCGGGGTGCTCGAGGGAGCGAACGGCTTCGAATACCTGGGAAGGCAGTTGGTATATGCGGCCAAGGTCCGGAACGGTCTCAACCTCGAGGTGTGGGCGGTGGAGCGCCGCAACAACCGCCTCGAGGACCTCTCCGCGGCCAACTATATAGAGACCGGGCTGGAGGCGGGGAATATCAATGCCGCTGAGGCGGCGCGGATGGCCATGGATTATTATTACTACGGCGAGGAACTGAACGGCCGCACCTTCGAGGGCTGGTACAAGGACCCGGACCTGCCCTTCCTCTCCGAGTTCGGGCTGGAGCTTGCTACCGAGGACGTCTTCACCGTCATCCAGACCATGGTGCCCGACCCGGCGGTGCGCAAGGAGAAGGTCTTCGTGGGGGGCCATTCCATGGGCGGCCTTATGACCTCATTGTTCGCGGGATGGGACCTGGACGGGGATCCCGCGACCACCGGAGACGCCGGCTACAACAACTGCGCCGGCCTCTTCGGGTTCGATACCCTCGTCTCCTCCGCCAGCGGCTTCCTTGACATCATCCTGGGCTCACTCCCCGAGGGGTTGATCACGCCGGAGATGACCGAGAACGCTTACCAGACCCTGCTCGGCAGCCTGCGCACCGATCCCGACTCCAACCGTATCCTGCCCTTCCCCATGCTGGACGCCGAGGCCATGTCCCTGCTGGAGGCCATAGCCATGCTTGCCGATCAGGCCCCCGACATGGAATGCACGGTGGTGAGAGAAGTCCCCTTCTCGGATTCCATGCGCATCCTCCTCCGCTTCATGTTCTCACGCGACCTCCCGACCTATATGGACGGGACGCCGCAGATCACCGATTTCCGCCTCACCAACGAGGCCATGCTGGGGGTGGTCTTCGACGACTCCTTCGCGCCGGTGGGGATGATCCAGAACAGCATGGGATTCCTGGGGGGCGGAGCGGTGGTGGAAAAAAGCTTCCCCATGTCCGCGTCCCTCGCGGGCATCCCCATCCTGGGTGACATGTTGAGCGGCTTCTTCGGCAAGGGCCCGTACTTCATCGCCAACGACGCCGGGCCATCGGCCTTCGCGCTCGGCCGGGGGCCACTCTACCACTGGGTCAACTTCGACGAGGTGGGCAATGCTGCCGACCCGCTCTTCCAGGATACCGAGGGCACCATAACCTATACAGAAACGACCAACGAGGTGGCGGATATCCAGGACGTGGCGCGCGTCATCTACAGGGGGCCGACCAACCTCACGGAGTGGTATTTCTCGACGCGGCTCATCGCCGACCAGATGGCGGCCATATTCGGCTTCGGAACGAAATACGGCATCAATTACCTGCACGGCGACAGGCTGGAGGCGCTGCCAAAGATCGAGTTCATAGCGGGGCAGGGCATGATGGGCGATTCCCCGGGCGATCCACCGCCGAATTGCGAGCGGCTGTTCCTGTATGGCTACAACCACATGGACGTGCTCACCGCCTCCGCCAATACGTCCAGCCGCCGCCCAAACGAGGTCATAGAGCCGCTCATCGAGTTCCTGGCGGAAAACCTGTAGGGATCGGGCCGGGTCCTTTATCGAACCGGACCTGTCCCGAAAACGGCGACCGGCCCTATCATCCCCGGTGGTGTCGCGGCGGCGCGACAAAAATGACTGGCCCCCGTCAGACTTTCAATCCGATGTCCTCGGCATGCTCGCGGTGCAGGGGTTTGACCTCCGCCTCGAGCCTGCCGTCCTCGGTGAGCGCCCATTCAATGCTGGAAGCGTCCACGCCGAAGCCCATATCGAAGAATCCCTGGGCTATGCCGAGGATTATCATGGGCAGGGCCGTATCCTCCATGAGCATGCGCATGCCCCTGCGGTGCATGCTCAGTTCCTTCAGGTTGCCGAGGCCCCTCAGGGCGAGCTGGGTGCGGAAATCCCCTTCGTCGGTTATGTCGTCGAGGGTGTAGAAGCCGCTCTTCGTGAAACGCCGTTGCGCCTCGACTACCGCCCTGGGAACGACATCGCCCAGCTCCGCCTCCAGCTCGTGGAAGACCGGGTCCAACAGGACGTCACCCTGGATGGCCATCCGCCTCCGGGTGGTCTTGTTGGCGATAATGCCACGGTCGGGGTGCCACTGGTAATTCGAAAGGGCCAACGGACCTCCACACGTGGCGCATTTCTCGAGCTCCAGGTCTCCGTCCACGTGGTCGTGAGGATGGAACCACAGCCTTTCCTTTAATGCCTCGGGATGGGGGGAGGGAAAGGTGGTGATCAGGTAAACGCCAGGGGATTCCTCCACGCAGGTATATCCCTGGTCGGTCCCGGTGAGGATCTCGACGGCCCCGACATGTGCGGCGATGGCCAGGGGGACGGAGTGGGGCTCGGATATGCTTACGGTGTCGTAATCGTGCTCATTCCGCTCATAACGCAGGTCGACCCGCTCGTAGCTCCCGACGCCGTTGATCCTGCCCAAGTCACGGAAGGCGGCGTCGATGGGCTCGTAGTCGAGCTCCCCGTTACTTACCTTCTCTCTCACCGCTTCGGGGACGAAGGATCTCAGGTAGCCGCGGTACGCCCTGCGCCCCGCGGTGATGACCATGTGCTCTATGGGGGTGCCTATGATCTCCGCGATGCCCTTGAAGAGCGGGTCAAGGTTTTCCGTCTCGATGAAGACCATGCGGCTGCGCTGATTCCTGGCCTGCACGATATCGCCGTTGTTCAGCCAGGAGTGCTCGGAGGTGATGATCTCCGGAACGCCGCACTCCGGACACCGATCAAGTGGACTCATTTCGCTCACACCCTTCTCCTTCTCAATAAAACGACTAAGAGATATATCGTCTCTTTGCGGCATGGGATTGAAACATAAGGGGTCGCAATATATGGGTCGAGAAACGGCCACCTGGCGGGGATGCCCTGGGCCAACCGTACCTTTTTCATGCGCTACCGCTAGGGGGGAGAGACGTTATACCAGCCGGTGAATCGATGATCAACGGCCAGGCCGAGCCGGGCTTCGAGGAGGTAAGGGAGGAGTTAGAGCGCAGTTTCATCGAAAGGGAAGAGATCGGGCTACCATCCTTTCGTCATCGCCGTACCGCCCACCATCTTTTCGATCCCGTCGTGGATATCTTACCCGGGCCGGACATGCTTGACATAATATTATGAAGGTAATATTATAACCATAATATATTCCTATTCGTGGACTGGAAGGCTTGAAGCGGACATGGAGGTGGAAATGGACGAGAGCATCTACGAGGAACTAGGGCGGCACCTGGACAAGGCCGTCGCGGGCGTGCCCATGTCGCCCAAGCTGATAGAGATCCTGAAGATCCTCTATCCGGGCGAGGAAGCCGAGGTGGCGCTGAAGCTCGCCATCTATGAGAACAGGACCCTGGCGGACGCGGAGGCGGCGATGCCGGAAAAGGCCGGGCGGCTGGAGGAGATCCTCGACTCCATGGCCCACCGCGGCACCGTCTTCACGGAACAGAAGCCAGGAAAGGAGCGCATTTACCGCCTGCTTCCCAGCATCGTGGGTTTCGTGGAGGTCCCCTTCCTGGCCGGCGAGGACACCCCCGAGAAGCGAGAGCTCGCGCGGCTCTGGAAAGACTACATAATGGAGGGCTTCGGCGAGGAGATGGCGCGGGGTATTCCTCTCATCCGCGTCATACCCATCACGGAATCGTTACAGGACGCCTCCGAGGTGCTCCCCTTCGACGAGATCGCCGGGAAACTGGACGAGGCGACCTTCATGGCCGTGGGCCACTGCCCCTGCCGGCAGATCGGGAAGTTCACCGGCGAGGGCTGCGACCACCCCATCGAGAGGTGCATGCACTTCGGGAGCCTGGGCCGCTACATGGTGGAGATGGGCAAGGCGCGCGAGCTCACGAAAGACGAGGCGCTCCAGATGCTCAGGGACGCGACGGAGGAAGGCCTGGTGCACGTCTGCGACAACCTGGAGGGGAGCCTCCGCACCATCTGCAACTGCTGCCCCTGCTGCTGCGGCTTCTTCCGCGTGAGGTCCGCGAGAGGCCTCGAGACCTATACCCGCTCAAACTATGTGGCGGCCGTCGAGGCCGGCGATTGCATCGGTTGCGGCACCTGCGAGGAGAGATGCCCGGTAAACGCCATCTCCCTCGTCGATGATGTCGCGGCCGTGGATGCCGGGCTTTGCATCGGATGCGGGGTGTGCACGCCCACCTGTGAGGGTGACGGCGCCATACTGCTGAGGCGTCGCGAGGAGACGAGCCCGCCGCCCGACTTCGAGAAGTTCCTCGCCGCCAGGATGAAGAGCTGACACGGATCCAGGGAGCCGATGAGGAGCAGGAAGGTATCGATGACCAACGCGAAGGTGGAGAAGAAGGACCGGAGCCGCGAGAGGATATTGGAATCCGCGGCTTCCCTGGTGCGGGAGAGAGGCATCTCCGGATCCAGCGTCGCCGACATGATGGCGGGCGCCGGCATGACAGTGGGCGGGTTCTATGCCCACTTCCCGTCGAAGCAGGCGTTGGTGAAAGAGACCTTGCGGGACGCCCTGCGCAAGTCGCTGGCGCTGCTCACGGCGGCGGCGGCGGAGTTCGAGGGAGCGGGTTGGCTGCGCGTGGTGTCCAGGAGCTACCTATCGAGGTCGCACAGGGACCACCCGGAAGCCGGCTGCCCCCTTCCCGCCAACCTGGGCGAGATAGCGAGGGAAAGCGCGGACGTGCGCAAAGTGCTCGCCGGCGAGATAAGCGGCGTGGCGGACGAGCTGGCCGCGCATATGCGGGAAGCGGGCATCAGCGAGCCGCGCGAGGAAGCGCTGGCCATGCTCGCGACCATGGCGGGAGGCCTCGCCCTGTCCCGCGCGGTGCGCGGAAGCGCCGTCTCCGACGAGCTGCTGCGGGCCTGCCGCCGCCACATCGACAGGTCCATACCGGAATAGATCCCGGGACCGTTCTTCAGGCACGGGCTTTCGGATCCCGCCCGGACCCTGGCTGTGGCAAAGGATGAAGCGAACGCGGCGGTGGAGGTGGACGATCATATCGCAGAGTTCGCGGAGGTAGCAGGTTCCGGCACGCGGTATATGAGGGCGATCCTGGTGAGCGACGGGACGCAGCCGGTCCACTCGAAGAGATAACCGTCAACTACGAGGAGTAGCGGTCTCTAAACATGTCACGGCAGCTTGCGGCCTTCATGCCCGCTGCCCATGCAGCGATTAGATGCGATCAACCGTTGATAAGGGGCAGAGATCTGATCTATCCCATATCGCGGATTCTCTCCGCCCTCTTCGACGGATATCAAGTGGCTGTGTATCCGGGGATGCTGATCGAACTAACGGGGCCGGTCCCCTTGACCAGATACTCCGCGGCCTTGAGGCCGCTGAGCATGGCGGAGGGAACTCCTCCCAGGGCGAGCATGGAGTAGGCCTGGTAGCCCGCCATGTATAAGGCGGCGACGGGAGTGCGGATGAGCTCCAGCGCCTCCGTTTCCGAAGCTTCCGTGTATTCCCACGACCAGCCGGCGACCGCCCCCTCGCTCCTGCCTCCCCGCTCCTCGAAAGTGAGGGGGGTTGCCACGTCCATATAGAGGACCGCATCCGCCAGCCCGGGTACGAACGTCGAGACCTCCTCGACCAGCGCGCCGGCAAGCGATGTCTTGTAATCGAAGTAACCCGGTAGGCGCCGCCCCTTGCCCGGCCTGAAGCGGGCGAAGTGCCGGTACGGCACGGCTGTCCTGATGACCAGCACCGCTTTGTCCGCGGGCGCCAGCAGGGGGTCGTCCGCGGAGAGCAGGGTGGCCTCCAGTTCCTCTGCCGCCAGTGCGCTGGGGTCGATCTCGGGGACGTCCCAGTCAAGGCTCTCTTCTTCCGGGGGGACATCGCCGCTGTCCCTGCGGTAGATGACGCGGCTGGCGTTGTCGTATGCGGACAGGTCGACCCGGGACGCGTCCAGGCCGAGACATACCTGCAGGTTTGACGAGGTCTGCCTCGCGCCGGACATCGCCCTGTATAACCCCTCGGGAACGTCGGTGCGCGGAACGAGGCGCAGGAAAGTCGCCTTGTAATCGGCGTTGGAGATGACCGCACCTGAATATATCCTGGTGCCGTCCGCGAGGACCACACCGCTCGCCTTTCCCGAATCCACCAGTACCCCGGACACCTCGGCGCGCAGCATGAGGCTCCCGGGCCCCTCGGGATTTAGCAACGTCACGGAAGCTGAGGTCGCCCCGTGGGGAGGCGCTTCCCATCCCAGGTCGCCCGCGAGCCGGTCGCAGAGCCCGCGCATGCCACCGGCGGGGTAATGGATGCCCTTGCTGCAGAGCAGGGACCACATGGCGGCGAGCAAGGCCATGCCCGCATAGGGCTCGCGGCTCCCCATGCTCCCCAGGATGCGGCGCAGCCTCCAGTCCTCGATGAACGAGCCGAGGTAGCTCGCGGCGTTTTCGGGCTCCATCTCCGAGGAACGCGGCCCGGCTCCCCACTCTTGGCGGTCAGGTGGCGAAGCCAGTTCCCGCATGCGCGAGAAGAAGGCCGTAATACCCGCTTCTTCGGAAGGGAAGAGCACCGCCAACCGGGACGTCATCTCCGGGTAAGGGAGGGAGAGTGGGGCGCGCAGTCCGAAAGCGAGGAGATCGTAATACACTCGTTCTAACGCCAGGGGAGCCCCTATGCCCACTTGTGACAGGATGTCCCTGACCAGCTCCGGGCTGCTGAAACCCAGGGGGCCCATAGGGAAGCCGAAGCCCTTGCGGTGATAGGTATAGGCGGTTCCGCCGGGGTGGGGATCGGCCTCGACGACCAGGACGCGCAGGCCCTCTTTCAAGAGGCGCGCCGCGGCGGTCAAACCGCCGACGCCCGCCCCTATGATTATAGCGTCGTACCTCTTACTCATAGCCGGCTCTCCATGAAGAGGTGAGATAAACCCTTGTTCCAAGCATAGATATTATTCCCCCGATACGGATGCATATCCCCATGCCATAAGCTCCCTTCTCTGACATATGAAGACGTTCGGCGATTCTTCCTAGATCGTAGATGGCCCACAGGAAAGGCCATGGTGGTCCTGCAGGTACCGCATGGCCGTCTTTCGGCGGAAGGGATGCCCTTTATGAGTCCGTGCGATGCCATCTCTTTCTGCCATGGTGTTTGATGGCCGGTGCTAGAATATAAGGGCGGTAAGAGCCGAACGAAGGGGGAAATCACATGCACGGGATATCCAGGATGATAACGAAGACGGTAGCTTCTGGGGTTGCTTTGGGCGCGGCTTTCGCGGTGGCGGAGCCTATCCTGCGGGAGCGGCGTTTCCGTACCCGAAGGCGGGATGCGGTGGTGTGGGCACCCGCGCCGGGGGAGAGGCTGCTGATCAAGAACGCCGAGGTCATAGACGTCGTGGCCGGCCAGGTGCTGCACAAGCGTGGCCTGCTCGTCCTAGATGGGCGCATCGAGGGCGTCTATAGCGAGAAGAAGACGGCGGCGGTGGAGGCGCAGAAGGTCATGGACGCGGCGGGGGCCTATGTCATCCCCGGATTGATCAATACACACTGCCATATGATACTGCCCGCGATCCTCGATTTCGGCCTGGATACCCTGAGCGCGATGGGGCGCCAGGTGGAGCGCAACTTCGAGGAATGCATAACCCACGGCGTTACCACGGTGCGCGACGCGGGAACCATGCCCGGCCTGATCCGGCGCTATATGGACCGTATCGAGGCGGGAGAGCTCCTGGGTCCTCGCGTCTACTCCGCCGGGCCGTTCATCAACGTGCCCGGGGGGTATCCCTCGGATTACTTCAAGATACCCTCCTTCCTGGAGAGCAAGTGGGGCAAGTTCGTGCTCAAAGTCACCACCCCCCAAGAAGCACGGGACGCGGTGAAGAGCAACGTGGAATGGGGGAGCAACTTCATCAAGCTGGCCTTCGACGACCGCCAGTTGCTGATGGGCCAGAAACAGATCCCCACCCTGGACGACGAACTCCTGGCCGCGGTGGTGGATGAGGCCCACACCCATGGCCTCAAGGTCTCCGCCCATCATCGCTTCCGCCGCGGTTTCTCGAGGGCCATCGCGTTCGGCCTGGACGGCATGGAGCACATCCCCAGCGACGAGATACTGGAAGACGCGGAGGCGGAGGCCTTCGTGTCCGGCGGGCGCTATATCGTCCCCACCGCGCAGGTGGGATGGGCCCTCGCCGGGTACAGCAACGGCGACCCCTATCTCGACCATCCCCTGGTGCGGCAGAGCCTGGCCAACCGCCTGGAGATGATTCGCGGCTACTATACCTCCCTGTGCGAGCCGGCGGTACACAAGGCCATGATGAAGTTCGAGGCCTGTTACCGGGATCCCTCATACGTCGAACGCCGCCATCTCATGTTCATCCTCGACCCCAAGATATTCACCGAGGCCATCGTCAAGGGATGCGAGAACATCAACAAGCTCTACCACGCGGGAGCACTTATCGGCTGCGGCAACGACGGGGGGGTGCCCCAGATCGTGCCCGGCATCATCGGCATGGAGATGGTGCTGCTGGAGATGATGACAGACATGAAGCCCGTGGACGTCCTGCGCGCCGCCACCATCAATAACGCCCGTATCGTGGGTGTGGACGGGGAACTGGGCAGCGTCGAGAAGGGCAAGCTCGCCGACCTTGTCCTGCTGCCCGGCAATCCCCTGGAGAACATAGAGCACGTTCTCTGGCCGGGTGCGGTGTTCAAGGAGGGCCGCCTGCTCTACGCCGACCACATACGCGAGCTGACTGGTACTTAATACACCGATCCGTAAATACGCCCGCATTCGACCGCCGCTGCATCCCCGCCCGCTGTGTTGCGCTCCCTCAGGCAGCTTGTGCCGTAGCGAAGCGGAGGCATACTCGCAGGGTACGCCTCAGTCGCGCGCCTTGCCCATCCTTCCCGGGGGGGTGCGGGCGATGATGGCCTGGGTCAACTCCGGGCTCTTAGTGTCCGGGGGTCAGCCCTCCATTTTCCACATCGAGGGCCAGGCCTACACGCAGAAATCTATTCCTTTATCTGATTCCCTTGCTAGAGGCAAGCGGAGCCGTTGAGCGTGATGTGGAAAATATAGGTATGACTCCCGATATTAAAGCGTGACCCCCAGTGTGGATAATGGAGGGCTGACCCCTGCTTTGAATGCTCAAGGCGTTCGATATACGGCGGCATTTAGGCAGGGGAGACGGGTCCGGCTTCGATGTGGACTTGACGGCGCTGCTTGTTTTAATCTAGAGGGACGCTGGGTTGTGTCAGGCAAACGGAAAGGCTGTCCGGTATGTGGTGGAGATACGTTATTATCCGGCCGTTCTTCG
>CAZQFX010000012.1:28366-29611 GCA_964592775.1 uncultured Actinomycetota bacterium | reverse complement strand
ATGATGACCGCGTAAAAGCCAACGCAGAAAAGGATCATCGCTCCCACGTAATGGTAGTTGTGTATCAGGTTATCAAGCGACAACTTCTTCCTCCTCCCTGATCATCGTGAAGAGGATGGAGGTGAAGATTATGGCGCAGTCTATGCCTATGCATATGAGGATGATTATGCTTAGCCATTCGCGCGCCGCGGGCTGCACGAATAAGGGAACCCGGGGCAGGAGATAGGTCAGGAAGGTCGCGCCCCCGATTATGCCCACCCACCCCACGACATAGAAGGTGAGGACGGCGCCGGTCTCCAGCGGTACGCGGATCCTCTGGGGGATGCGCCGGGATGCTTCCCACAGGCCGAAGATCGAGGTGAAGATGATCATGCTGGCGCCGATTATCGTGCCGCCCTGAAAACCACCACCGGGCGTGATCAAACCGTGCAGGATGACGTAGACGGAGAAGAGGATGATGACGGGAACCAGGAAATACATGAAGGTGCGCACGATCGTGCTGGGGCGGACCCTGGAGTAGTCGGTGTAGGCGTGGATCCTCCCCTTCCTCTCCTTTCCCAGTACCGCCAGAACCCCCGCCATGGCGGTGAAGATAACCGTAACCTCCCCCAGGGTGTCGTAGCCCCTGTAATTCAAGACCACGGCGGTGACCACGTTTTCGGCCCCCGCCTCCTCCAGCGAGCCCTCGATATACCGGGGCGCGACATTCCGTGCCGTAGGGTTCTGGGGATCCCCCATGGGGGGCATTCCGGCGACCAGATATAGAAAGAGGGCGAACAGGCCCGCCATGAACACGACGGCCAGGAGCTTCTTCATTCCTCCTCCCTCCTCCGTGTCCTGAATATGGCCACCACGAACAGCACCGTGGTTACGCCGGCGCCAACGGCCGCCTCGGTGATAGCCAGGTCGGGAGCCTGGAGGCGCTGCCACATCAGGGCCATGATCAGGCTGTAGACGGAAAAGATGACCACCGCGGCCAGCAAATCCTTTGACAGGGTGGCCAGGACGGCCGTGGCTATCAGGAGGACGATGAGGGTCAGGTTAAGCGCCGCGCCCATCTTCCCTCCCCTCTTCCTCCTTGCGCCAGGGCTGGATATCCCTCTTCAAGGCGGAACGGCCTATGGCGTGGCCGCATGTAGCGCTGGATATCAACAGGAAGAAGATGATCACTATGAGTTTCAGGGTGGAGAGGGTGGCTCCGCCATAGACGGCCAGCCCGATCATCACGGAGCAAGCCCCCAGGGT
>CAZQFX010000012.1:11090-28356 GCA_964592775.1 uncultured Actinomycetota bacterium | reverse complement strand
CGCACTTGGTCGACGGGTGAAGGCGCGTGTAGAGATCGGGCATGCGCAACAGGCCCGTGGTGCCGATGACAAAGAAGACGGCGCCGATGGAGATGAAGATCACCGCTATTATATCGGCGGCCATCCTATTTCATCTCCTTCCATCCCTCGGTCTCCAGGTATCTCGAAGTGGCTATGGTCACCACGAACAAGAGCAGGGCATATACGATGGCAACATCCAGAAAGAAGCTCTCGGCGAAGATATAAGTGACCAGCACCACGACCACCAGGGTCTTGGTCCCCACGATGTTGACGCCCAGCAGACGGTCCTGTATGGTCGGCCCCACCGCCGCCCTGTACAGGCATAATACCGCATTGATGGAGACAACGATGGCTATGGCGGTCAGGAAATCATCCATCTTTTTTAACCCCGAACAACCATGCCACCATGCGTTCCAGCCGCCCTTCCCGCAGCCCTTCCTCGTGATGGGGGGCAAGACAGTGCACGTATAAAACACCCTCCTCCAGTTCCAGGGTTACCGTCCCCGGAGTCAGGGTTATGGAATCCGCGAATACGGTACGCGGCAGATCGTCGGGCAAGTAAGTCTCGTACTCGATGATGCGGGGCGCGATGGGAAGCTTGGTGCTAATAATAATGCGGGCCACATCGATGTTTGCCTTGATGATCTCCCATATCAAAGCCAGGGCGAAAAAGGGAAAGCGAAGCATCACCTTGGGGGTGATGCGGCTATCTATGGAATGCGCAAGGATGGAGAGGGAGATCGCGGCCACAAAGGCGGCGCATATCGCCCCCAGCACGATTTCATAGACTACGAAGGTAGCCGTGATGACATTCCAGAAGACGAAGAGCAGCGAGGACAACAAGACTTTTCTGCGGAAGATGTATCCTTGCGTCAACGGTCCTTCCCCCGATATTAAGCAATATTAAGCAATCTACATGCCGTTACAGGCTCTCGAACAGCCAAATTTTCGAGTAATTCTATCACACGCCGCAAAAGCCTGTAAATTTCCGGCGTAAGGACGGGGGAGACGGGTCATGAACGGCAGGCATGCCCCCACGGAGGCACGCCGCGCGGGGAGGCGGATCAAACCTCTCCCCCGCCGATCACCCCCTCCTTCTTCTCAGCAACCGCTTAACCATGTACACGGCCGATACGACAAGCATGATCAGGGCGAGGAGCCCCCATCCGATATAGCCGACGAAATCGTCGATGGCCTCCCAGTGATCCCCGAACAGATAACCGAGGCAGCACAGGATTCCCGTCCATAGCAGTATCCCGGGGATATCGAAGGCCATGTACTTGAGGTACGGCATGTTTCCCACCCCGGTGGATACGGGGATGAAGGCGTCCACGCCGGAGACCATGCGCCCGAAGAGGACGGTTGCCTCCCCGTACCGATCGAAATATCTCTCGGTCCGCACCATGCCCCGCTGCAACCTCTTGTTGCTGCGGTAATTCTCCTGCAGCCATTCTCCGCATTTCACCCCTATGCCGTATCCCGTACTATCGCCGACGAGTGCGCCCAGGAAGGCGATGAGCCCCACCAGGAATATGTCCAAGGCGCCCTGGGCGGCATAGAAGCTGCCCAGCAATATGACCGTGGTACCGGGAGCCAACCAGCCGGTCAGAAAAATGCTTTCCAGGAATACGCCGCCGAATATGATCAGGTAGCCCCAACTGGCAAAGAGGGGTTGAAAGAAATCGACTATCGAATCGACTAACGAACCCGCCATAACTCACATCACCTTTCGGATTCAACGGAAGTCAGGGCTTTGGAATCTGCCCGCCTATCCGAAACCTGCCGATGACGAAAGTGAGGCGGCGCGATGGGCCGCACGGCCTCGCTCCCTGGCGCAACGGTGGGGAGCCAGCCTGCGGAATCCATCACCATCCGGATGGGTCAAGTCGCTTCCTCGATGAGGTCTTTGAGGATCTGCCCCGACGGGTCTTTCTTGAAGGATCTCACGAAGACGATGAACTTTGGTGTCTTGTAGTACGGCAGTTTCTCTTCGCAGTATTCCAGAACCTGCTCCTCGGTGAGGTTGGAGCCGGGCTTCTGCTTCACGTACGCCTTCACTTCCTCTCCCAGGTACTTGTTGGGTATCCCCACTACGGCCGCCTCGGAGATGAGGGGGTGGGACACCAGCACCTCCTCTATCTCCCTGGGATAGATATTGAACCCGCCGCGGATGATGAGGTCCTTCTTGCGTCCTACGATGAATATGTAGCCGTCTTCATCTATATAGACCATGTCGCCCGTATGGAGCCAGTCTTCCTTGAGGACCTTCTCCGTCTCCTCCGGTTTGTTGTAGTAGCCCTTCATCACGTTGGGGCCTCTGACGATCAGTTCCCCGACCTCGCCGGGGGCCAGTCCCTTGCCCTCCTCGTCGATGACCTTCGCCTCCAGCCCCTCCGGAAGCACGCCGATCGAGCCTATCTTGTAGGGCCCCTCCAGGGGCTGCATGGACACCAGGGGGGCCGCCTCGGTCAGCCCGTAACCCTCGATTATCCTCGCTCCCAGCTCGTTGTTCCAGCGGTCCATGATCTCTCGCGGGAAGGGGGCTCCGCCCGTGAACCATAACCGCACCGAACCCAGGTCGTACTGGTAGATCAACGGGTGGTTGAGTATGTAGACGAACATGGTGGGCACGCCGAAGAACACCGTGACCTGCTCGTGCTGCAGCGCCTTGAGCACTTCGCCAGGTATGAACGACTCCTGCAGCACGAGGCTCGCTCCCGCCTTGATGGCGGTGTTCATCACGCAGCTCTGCCCGTAAACCGCGAAGAACGGGAGTACCGCCATGATTATGTCATCGGGCATGATCTCGCACTGCTTCCCCATCGCCTCCGCGTTCCAGTCGAGGTTGTGGTGGGTGAGCATGCATCCCCTCACCACCTTGGACGAGGTGGGCGCGTAGAGGATGACCGCCATGTCGTCATCGGCGCGTTCCACGGCGTCGAATGCCTCCGGCTGGCCTTCCAGCAATTTCTCGTACAGAATGACGCCTTCCAGTTCGGGGGCGTCCTTGACGATGATGCGGCTTATCTGGGAGCACATGGACGCCTGCAACTCCTTCACCAGGTCGTCGAACTCGAAGTTGGTGATCAGCGTCTCCACCATGGAGTCGCAGACGATCCTTTCTACCTCCTCGGCAAGGCACATGTAGCACAGGGGCACCGCCACCGCGCCCAGGGAGAGAACGGCGTAGTACGAGATCACGAACTCGGGCACGTTGCGCAGCAGGATGGCCACCTTGGAGGTCTCGTCCACCCCCAGCCCGCGCAAGCCGCTGGCCAGCCGATGCGTGCGCGAGAGAAGCTCACCGTAGGTTATGGTGTCATGCCCGAAGAAAAGAGCGGTTGAATCGGGGCTTTTTCCCGCTGTTTTCACGAGATTCTGGTATAGATTCATATAATATCTCTCCCGTTTCCGCGATCCGCTGCGGCCCCTCCATGGTACCAAACCCAGCTATTATGCCGGCGATCGTTCGAGCGTGTGCCGGTCCGACAATATTCTACCATCGAAACAATCCGCGGTCAGCAGTTTCCCTTATTTCACCATTGGCCGGCACGATCACGCGCTGCTCGTAGTGTATTCGAGGTCCTCCATCGACTTTCCCGTCACGATGCGCACCGCAGCTACTTTCAACTCGGGTATCTTGGCAACCGGGTCCATCGCCGTATTGGTCAGCGCATTAACCGGAGATTCCCCGAAATGGAAGGGCACGAAGACCACGCCCTCCTCCACCTTTCGCGTCACCTTCGCCTCCAGCCTGATGGCGCCGCGGCGCGACTGCAGGGCCACTTCCTGGCCAGCCTCCACCCCCAGCTTCTCGGAGTCCGCCGGGTTGATCCAAACCTTATTGCGCGGCTCCAACTCGTCGAGCTCCTTTATCCTCCTGGTCATGCTGCCGCCATGGTAATGGGTGAGCAGCCTGCCGGTGGTGAGGATGAGGGGGTATTCTTCGTCGGGGACCTCCGCCGACGGCTTGTATTCCACCGCGCTGAAGAGCCCTCTGCCCCTGGTGAATTTGCCCACATGGAGGATGGGGGTGCCGGGGTGCTCCGCGTCCGGGCAGGGCCACCTCAGCTCGCCCTGGTGCTCCAACCGGGCGTAGGAGATACCGCCATATATGGGTGTAAGGGAGGCGATCTCCTCCATTACCTTCTCAGCCGATACGTCTCCCATGTCGTACCCCAACCTCGCTGCCACCTGGGCGATAATCCAGGAGTCATCCCTCGCTTCGCCCGGTGGCTCCACCGCCTTGCGTACCCTTTGCACACGCCGGTCGGAATTGGTGAACGTGCCTTCCTTCTCCGCGAAGGAGGCGGCGGGAAGGACCACGTCGGCGAGCGCCGCGGTCTCGGTGAGAAAGATATCCTGCACGACCAGTAAGTCCAATTGCTTGAGCGTTTCCCTGAGATGCCCGATATCGGGGTCTGAGATGAGAGGGTTCTCGCCCATGACGTAGAGCGCTTTCACCCCGCCGCGGTGGGCGGCGTCCATCATCTCCATGAGGGTCAACCCCGTTTTGCCCGGCAGGCCGTTCACCCCCCACGCCGCCTCGAACTTCTCTCTTGCCGCGGTGTCGGCTACCGGCTGGTAGCCGGTGAGGACACTGGGCAGGCAACCCATATCGCAAGCGCCCTGCACGTTGTTCTGCCCTCGCAGGGGATTCAGCCCCGCCCCCTCCTTGCCCAGATTGCCGGTGAGCATGGCCAGGTTCGCCAGAGAGAGGACGTTGTTCACTCCCGTGCTGTGCTGGGTGATGCCCATACAGTAGACGATGGCCGCCCTCTCCGCCGTCGCAAAGGTACGGGCGGCGCGCTTGATTTCCTCCGCTTCGACGCCGCAGATCTCCGCCGCCCGCTCGGGCGGATACTTTTCCACCGTCTCCTTGAACTCCTCGAAACCCTCGGTGCGCTCGCGAATGAAATCCTCGTCAGCGAGGCCTTCCGAGAGGATGACGTTCATCATCCCGTTGAGCAGGGCCACGTCGGTGCCCGGCCGTTGCTGTATCCATTGCTCCGCATAGTAGCAAAGACGGATGTGGCGCGGCTCCGCGACTATGACGCGGCAATCGTTCTCCATCACCGCGCGTTTGATGCGCAAGCCGATGATGGGGTGGCTCTCGGTGGTGTTCGATCCCGTGACCAGGATGCATCTGGCCTTCTCCAGATCGTCGATGGAGTTGGTCATGGCACCGCTCCCGAAAGCTGTCGCCAGACCGGCGACGGTGGAGCTGTGTCATAAACGGGCGCAGTGGTCCACGTTGTTGGTGCCGACCACCGCGCGCGCCAGTTTCTGCAGGAGGTAATTCTCCTCGCTTGTGCACCTTGCCGAGGCGATGAAAGCCACGGAGTCCGGGCCCCCATCGTTTGCGGCCTTGGAGATATGGTCCGCCACCATACCCAGGGCTTCCTCCCAGTCGGCCGGTACCAACTCGCCGTTTTTTCGCACCAAGGGCCGGGTCAAGCGCTCCTCGTGATGCACGAAACCACAGCCATAGCGTCCCTTCACGCAAAGGTTGCCCTCCCCCGGCCCCGTCATGGCCGGCGAGGAAACCTCGACTATCTCTCCATTGCTTACGTGGAGGTCCAACCGGCAGCCGCATCCGCAGTAAGGGCAGGTAGTCCCGACCTTCTCCACTTGCCAGGAGCGCCCCTTGCCCTTGGAGGGAACGGAGATGATGGCCCCGGTGGGGCAAGTGGAAACGCATTGCCCGCAAAACTCGCAGGGGGATTCGGTCATGGGCTTGTTGTAGGGGACGCCCGGAACAGCCTCGAAGCCGCGGCTCACGAAGTCGTATACCCCCACCCCCTGCACCTCGCGGCAGATGCGGATGCAACGCCCGCATAGAACGCATTTATTATAGTCGCGCTCGATGATGGGGTTGTCGGTGAGAACCTCGTAATGGTGTTCCTCTCCCCGAAAACGCGCGTCCTTCACGCCGTACTCGTAAGCCAGATCCTGCAACTCGCAGCTTCCGGCGCTCTCACACGTCATGCAGTCGTTGGGATGATCGGACAGGAGCAGGCTTATGATGGTGCGCCTCACCTGCAGCAAGCCGCCGCTATCCGTCGTCACCACCATGCCATCCTCTACGGGGGTCGTGCAAGCGGGCAGGTAGCCGTTAGACCCTTCCACATCAACCACGCATATTCTGCATGCCCCGAACGGTTTGATGCGTTCGTCATGACACAGGGTGGGGATGTGGATCCCCGCCGCTTTGCCCGCCTCGAGGATGGTGTATCCCGCGGGCATCTCCAGTTCCATTCCGTTTATGGTCAAATCAACCATATCCATTGCCACAACCTCCTCATTCGGCGAATATGGCCTCTTGGCGGCATCTGTCCATGCATACCTTGCAACGTATGCACAAAGCTTCGTCCACCACGTGGGGTTCCTTCTTCTTTCCCGATATGGCCCCTACCGGGCACGCCTTTACGCATGCCCGGCATCCGTTGCACCTTTCGGCATCGATGCGGATGTCGATCAGGGCGGTACACACTCCCGCGGGGCATCTCTTGCCGACGATATGCTCCTCATATTCGGAGCGGAAATACAGCAACGTGGTGAGAACGGGGTTGGGGGCGGTGCTCCCCAACGCGCACAAACTGGCCGCTTTGATATCCACGGCCAGCGCCTCCAGGGTTTGCAGATCATCCGGAGCGCCCTCGCCGTCGCAGATCTTTTCCAGGGTCTCGAGCATTCTCTTCGTGCCGATGCGGCACGGGGTGCATTTGCCGCAGGATTCCTCGCACAGGAATTTCATGAAGTATTTCGCGATATCGACCATGCAGGTGTTTTCGTCCATGACGATCATGCCGCCCGAACCCATCATGGACCCGATACTTTGAAGGCTCTCGAAGTCCACCTTGATGTCCAGGTATTGGGCGGGGATGCAACCACCGGACGGCCCTCCCGTTTGCACCGCCTTGAAAGCTTTGTCTTTCGGGATGCCCCCTCCTATGTCAAAGACGATCTCCCTCAGGGTGATCCCCATCGGGATTTCGACCAGGCCGGTGTTGTTGATCTTTCCTACCAGAGAAAAGATCTTGGTGCCCTTGCTGTTCTCCGTGCCGATCCCCGCAAACTCCTCCGCGCCCATGTTTATTATCAGGGGCACGTTCTCCCAGGTCTCCACGTTGTTGATGTTCGTGGGCCTGCCCCAGAGGCCCTTGATCGCGGGATAGGGCGGGCGGGGCCTGGGCATACCCCTCTTGCCCTCGATGCTCGCGATGAGAGCCGTCTCCTCTCCGCAGACGAAGGCTCCTCCTCCCACGGCAACCTTGATGTCGAAGCTGAATCCGGATCCCAGGATGTTGCTCCCCAAAAGGTTTTTCTCGCGGGCCTGCTCCAATGCCTCCAGGAGATGATGGAGGGCCAGGGGGTATTCGTGCCTCACGTATACGTATCCCTCGCATGCCCCTATCGCATAGGCCCCGATGGCCATTCCCTCGATCACGGCGTGGGGATTGCCTTCCAGGAGGCTTCTGTCCATATAGGCGCCCGGGTCTCCTTCGTCAGCATTGCAGACGACGTACTTGACCCCGTCCGGAGATGGCGCCTCACGGCACACCTTCCACTTGCGGGCGGCCGGAAAACCCGCGCCACCCCTTCCCCTCAAGCCCGCTCGTTCTATTTCCTCTATTATCTCCTCGGGCGTCATCTCGTAAATGGCTTTCGCCAAGGCTTTGTATCCCTCGCCTATGGCGAAATAGTCGTCTATTTCCAGAGGCCTCAGATGCGGGTTGAAGCCCATCAGAAGGCGGTTCTGCTTGGCGTAGAAGGGGATCTGTTCGCGATTGGGTATTCCCGATCCGGTAATGGGGTCCTTGTATATATAGTCCGGCAACGGCTCGTCCCTCGTCACGCTGGCTTCCACGATTTCCATTACATTCTCAGCCGCAACCCTGACATAGAAGAACCCCTTGGGATATATATACATAAGGGGCCCCAGCTCGCAGAACCCGTGGCACCCGGTCAGCTTCAGTTCCACGCTCTCCTCGAGGCCCAACTCGTCCACGGCTTCCACAAGAGCGTCGTAAACGGCCACGCAATCAAAAGCCTGGCAGCCCGTGCCTCCACAGACGGACACCCTCTGGGGGAACTTCGACTTGGTCTCCAGTACTTGTTTTCTGTATTCCTCCAGGGTTGAGGGCGAGTCAATCCTCATCTCCTTCACGACCTCCTTTCTCTTCGTGCTCCTCGAGGATTTGCTTCATCTTGCTGGGGGTCATGCGGCCATGGTACTTGCCGTCGACCACCACCACCGGAGCGAGGGCGCAGGTTCCGACGCAGTTCACCGTCTCCATGGTAAACCTCATGTCCTCAGTGGTGCCTCCAGAGTCGATGCCCAGCAATCTCTTGGTTTCGTCGATCAGCCCCTGGGCGTTCCGCACATGGCACGCCGTTCCATGGCATATCCTGACGAGGTGCTCGCCAACAGGCTCCAACCGGAACTGGGCAAAGAACGTGGCCAGTCCATAGACCTGGCTCAACTGGTAACCCGCTTTTTTCGCCAGCTCCCGCATGATCCCTTCATCCAGATACCCATAGGTCTCGTGCAGTTCGTGGAAGATGGAGATCAGCGCGCTCTTATCGCCCTTGTATCTCTCCACGATTTCCTCGAGGGGCTCCAGGTCGTCGACTGATGTGAATCGGCTGCAGCATTCGCGGTTATTCCCCTCCAAGCCTCGACCTCCTTCGTCGATATCGCCCTCTTGCTCCCGCAACCCGGCATTAAGCCCCGTTCCGGCGTTAAAGCTCCAGGTAGGAGTGGCAATAAAGGGTTTCCTCGGTCAGCACCTTATATGTCTTCAGATATTTGGCCACCTCCGGATTACTCTCATCCAGCGCCTCGCCGTTGACGATCTTTTCCACGATCCGGTATTCCTCGTTCTTGTTCGCCACGCCCATCAGCTCCTCGTCATTGGGGTCGACGATGGCCGCCGTCAGGCCCTTGGCCATGAGCACCGCGAGCAGGGCGCGGTTGATGAGGCTGCACAGCGGCTCGTCGGGCACGCCGTTGGATACGTTGGAGAGTCCGACGACGGTACCCGGTGTCGCGTCGAACTCGGCGAACACGCCCTGCAGCATGTCCATGGCGTCGATGAGGGCATGCACCTGGTCCTGGGTGACGGCGATGGGAAGGACGATGGGGTCGATGAGGATCTTGTCCATGGGGATGCCGTACTCCTGCGCGGCCATGAGGATGTTATAGGCCACTTCCACGCGCTCATCCGCGTCGCGGGGCACGTTCCCCTGGGCGTTGAGGGTCAAGCCGACCACCCAGGTGTCGTGCTCGATCGCCATGGGCATCAGTTTCTCCATGCGCTCGGGCTGGGAGGAGATGGAGTTTATCATCACCTCGCCCTTCACCACTTCCAGGCCCGCCGCCATGGCCTCGATGTTCATGGTATCCAGGGCCAGGGGGAGGTCCGTCACCTCCTGCACCGATTCCACTACGAAGCGCATTTTCTCGGGGCCCTCCTTGGTGGCGGGACCCAGGTTTATATCCAGCCAGTTGGCTCCGCCCTCCGCCTGCAGCAGGGCCATCTCCTGGATGGGCTTCTTTTCGCGGTCCTTGATGGCGGCCCCGATGGCCTTCATCATCACATTGACCTTCTCGCCGATGATCAGCATTTCGTTCCTCCTCCTTGTTTAACCCTGTGGCCGACGGCACGGCCCGCCGTTATTTCTTATGCAACAGTTCCCTCGCCCGGTATGAACTGCGCACGAAGGGCGCGGAGGCCACCAGCGGGATGCCCGCATCCTCTGCCTCCCTCCCGAGCTCATCGAACTCCATCGGGGGAAAAAACCTCTCCACCTTCAATTGCCGCCGTGAGGGGCGCAGGTACTGGCCGATGGTGAGCATGTCGCATCCCACATCCGCCAGGTCGACGAAGGTCCGTCTCAGCGCATCGCGGGTCTCGCCCAGCCCTACCATCAGGCCGCTCTTCGTCTTGCTCCCGGCGGATATCTCCTTGGCCGAACGCAGCAGTCCGAGGGACCTGCGGTAGTCCGCCAGGGGGCGCACGCGGGGGTAGAGCTCTTCCACTGTTTCCACGTTATGGTTGAGAACGTCCAGTTCGGACACCATGATCGTGCGCAGGGCCTCGGGATCTCCCCGCATATCGGGGATCAATACCTCGATGGACGCCTCGGGCAGCATCCTCCTCACCGTGCCCACCGTAGCCGCGAAATGCGCGGCGCCGCCATCCGGGAGATCGTCCCTGGTGACGCTGGTGATCACCACATGATCCAGGCCCAAGCGGGCGGCCGCCTCGGCCACCCGGTCCGGCTCTCCGGCCTCCACCGGTTCAGGGGTCCCTTTATCCACGCCGCAGAAAGCGCAGTCGCGGGTGCAGATATCGCCCAGGAGCAGGAAAGTCGCCGTGCGCCCGGAAAAGCACTCCATGCGGTTGGGGCACTTCGCGCTCTCACACACGGTGTGCAGCTCCATGCCATCCAGGATGGCATCGACTTCGCGCAGGTCCTTTCCCACGCGGACGGGACGGTGCAGCCAGCGCGGCATGCGTCCATCGTTATGCATCTCCCTTGTCCCAAGCCGCTCCAAATCTCCTCCCAACGATCTCAGCTCTCCGTCATGCCGCGCAGCAACAGCGACAGCTCCGAGGTCAGCTCGTAGCCCCTCTCCGCCTGCTTCTCGTCCACCCCGGCCAGGCTGCATGCCGGGGTGAACATGGCCCGTTCCAGGACCAGCTCGCGGCTCACGCCCCTCGACGCCAGCAGCTCCGCCCCTTGCCGGAAGCGCCCGGCCAGGCTGTCCGCCGTCTCGCCCCTCAAGCCCTCGTCATTCGGCACCAGGCCCCAAGCCAGGACTCCGCCCGCATCCAGGTACGCTCCCAGCTCCGCCGGATATAGCGCCATGCTCTCCATGTACTGGAAGGCGTCGAAGCTGACCACCTGTACTCCCGCCTCGAAGAGGAGTGTCCAATCGGTGTTCCCGCAACAGTGCGCCCCGGTCAGGCAGGTGAGCCCCTCCATGCACATGCGCAGGGATTCCACGACCCGTTGCGGGCTTACGCTCACCAGAGCCGATCCCGCGGATACCAGGTAGGGTTCGTCGAAGAAGACGAGCACCTCTTCCGCCGCGCCCGTCTTTCTCAAAAAAGCCTCCATCCACCTCGCCTTGAGGTTCAACAGCCTCACCATGGCGTCAGCAAGGTCGTCGTTGTAGAGGATGGGCCGGCCGTTCTCATCGAGAACGGTGAGCCCGAAACTTATGGGTCCGGTCACCTGCCCCTTGAGTAGAGGATACCGTTTCCCCCCCGCGCTCACCCTCTCCGCGAAGGCATGCAGTCCCGCGGCATATTCCCCGCCGATGGCCGCTGATGCCGTGTCTTCCTCGATATATGTCCGGAACACGTTCTCTATCCCCGGGAGCAGGTCCCTGGAGGTATCGCAGAATATCTTGAGCTTCTCGGTATCGATCACCACGCCGGGAAGCCCTTCGCTGTACTGGCAGTACATATTCTCCCGGAAATCGCGGTTTGGAAGCTGGGGCCACGCCGGGGCCTCCCGCAGGTGGGCCAGGGTCATGGCGCATGCCTCCTCCGCATCCGTATGCGGCAGGCTCCCTATGGCCGTCGCCATCATCCTGGGTTCCCACGTCCTCTCCATACCACCCAACGCCCGTTCTTTTCCCCGTAGGGTGGGGTCAGGCCTTTGGTTTCGAACCGCAGGCGAGAAATCACAAGACCTGAACCCACTTCCCATTACCTACCACTCAACGCTACATCTTCGAAATATCCACCCCGGCTTCGTCGAGGATCTGCGGCACGACATCTTCCTTGCCGATGGCCATGATGTGCACGCCGTCGCAGAGTCCCTCGTCTATACACATGCGGATCTGGCGCGCCATGATCCTGATGCCGGTACCCAGCACTTCGCCCTTGGGGGCCTCCGACACCTCCTGTATCAGGTTGTCGGGGACGAACACGCCGGGGACGTTGGCGTTCATGTACCTGATGGCCCCCATACTGGTGAGAAGAACGAGGCCGGCACATATCTTCACCTTGTCATCGATCTTACGGGCCCTCTCCATGAAACGTTTGAAGTTGTCCATGTCGTACACGGCCTGGGTCTGGAACCACTGCGCCCCCGCCTCGATCTTCTTCTCGAACTTGAGCATCTGGGGCTCGATAGGGTCCGCCTCGGGGGTGACGATGGCCCCCTTGTAGAACTCCACGCCGCCCTTGAGCTCGTTGCCGCCGGAGTCCCTGCCCTCCTCGAGGTTGCGGATCAGTTGCAGCAACTGCGCGCTCTCGCAGTCGAACACCCCTTTGGCCTCCTTGTGGTCCCCTACCGGGATGGAGTCGCCCGTAAGGCAGAGAACGCTGCGCACGCCGCGGGTGTAGGCGAAGAGCAGGTCCGCCTCGATGGCCAGGCGGTTGCGGTCGCGGCAGGTGACCTGCAGGTTCGGCTCCCCTCCGTGCTCCAGGATGATGAGGGCGGTGCCCAGGGAGGGATAGCGCATCACCGAGGACTGGTTGTCGGTGACGTTCATGGCGTGGACTTTGTCCTTGAGCAGGCCGATGTGGTGGATCATCTCGTCGATGTCCGTGCCCTTGGGGGGTCCGATCTCGCCAGTGACCAGGAAGGTGCCGGATTCCATGACTTCCCTGATGCCGGGCTTGACGTGCCTCTCGAGCAGGATGGTCATCCTATTCACCCCCCTCGCCCTTTTTCTCGAAGATGACGCGGCCGGGCTTCATGTTCGCCTGCCAGTTCTTGAGGCCGTAGATGCGCTTGAAGCGGTCCAGCTTGCCCATCTTCTCCAGCTGGTTGAAGATCAGGGTCCAGCCGCAGTCCTTCTCCCTGTCCGTCTCGCACTTGCTCGCGTCCGTGCCGCCGCACGGTCCGTTGAGGATGCCCTTGTGGCAGCGGGTGACGGGGCAGATGGCCCCGAAGTCCTCGAGCACGCAGTCGCCGCACAGGGAGCACTTCTCCACGAACTGGCCCTGGCGCAGTATGTTGCCGAGGAATACGGTGTTGGCGGAAGGATGTACCCCTTTATCGGTGGCCTCGCGCACCGACTGGGTGCCGGCGCCGCAGCACATGACCAGGAAGCCGTCCGCGGCCTCCACCGCCTCCTTGTTCTCCCGGAACTTCCTCTTGGTGTTGAGCTCGTGGCACACCTCTTCGTAGACGACGGTCCCGGTGACCGTCTTCCCCTCCGCCTCGAGCCTGGCCTTCATCCCGGCCACCTGTTCCTCGCCTCCCGTCTCGCAGGTGGTGGCACAGGAGCCGCAGCCCACGATAAACACCTTTTCCTCGCCCTCGAGCTCCTTGAGCACCTCCTCGAAGGGCTTGTTCGTAGTGATGATCATCTCTTGTTTTCCTCCTCTAAACTGTGATCACGATCGCGATATCGCGCTTCACCGCATGACGTGCAGCACGCCCGCCGATACCGGTCATCGCCCGTAGGCCGCCGCCCGCCGCCACGACCTCCCCACCCCTCAGATGGTGGAGAACTGGCGCAAGAAGGCGGGGATGTCCGCGGCCTCCCTGGTGCCGATGACGATCTCCCAATCCGGCAGCTCCTCCTCCAGCTCGCCCGAGATCTGGGCCACGTAGCCGGGGATGACGAGCTTGCGGTGCTTGACCTTGTCCGCGATCCCCGAGGTGTTGATGAACTTGGCGATGGTCTCCGGAACGAACTTGCCCGCCGCCCAGGCGGTGAGCACCGACTGTCCGTCAACGTCGACTATGCCCAGCCAGGCCGGCATCTTGCTTCCCTCGATCTCGCCGGAGACGATGAAGTAGGTGAGGGAGAAGTTGGTGGTAACCAGCACAGGGCTGCTATCGTCCGGGGAGCCGATCTCGTAAAACTTCGAGTCCACGGCCATGGGGCGCTGAGGATCGGTATAGATGTTAAGGCCCAGCACCAGCAGGGGATACATCCTCCACTGCTCGGCGTGGGAGAGCACCACGACCCCGCCGTACTTGCAGATGTACGTGCCGGCGAGGGCGGTCTCGTAGAGCTCGTCGTCCGTCTCTTCCGCCGGAAAGGTGATGGTGGGAAACCCGAAGGCGGCGAACTTCTCGTTCAGGGCCGCCCTGCGGATGGCCACCAGGTCCTTGAAGGTTTCCCCCGGCTTGCGCGGCGCGGGATCGAGCACCAGGTCCTTGAGGCCCATGCCGGCGAGCTTTTCCGAGAGCTCCGCCAGCTTGTCCAGATCGTGCGCTTTCACCGCCAGGGGGAGGTCCTTCTCCTTGGCCAGGGCGCCCATGGCGTCCGCGTTGGCCTCGGTGGCGGCGTAGAGCAGCGGGCGCGAATCGCCCGCGGCCTCGACGCCCGCCTTCATGACCTCCACGTCCTCGGCCATGAGGATGAGGGGCTTCGCGGAAGCGCTTTTCACCTTCTCTACCAGGGCCTTGAACTTGCCGGCGTCGCCGGAGGCGGCCTTCACCGCGATGGTCCCCACCTTGAGGATCACGCCCACGCGCTCATGCTCGCACTCGTTGGCCTGCTTGACGAGTTCGTCAACCCTGGCGCCGTCCATATCGTCGCCTATCAGCACACCCAGGACCGCGGGGTTGAAGAAGGTCTTCTCGTGGCGGAAGAGCACCAGCTCCTCGCCCACCTTGAAGGCCTCGTCCCCGACCCCGACGGTGACCCCGCGGATGGGAGGGGCGCTGGCCTCGGCCAGCTCCGCCCTGACCTCGTCCGTGACATAGGGGCACTCGTCGAGGGCTGTCTGCCCCGCCGCCAGCTTCATGGCGAACGCGAGGCAGGTCGGGAAGCCGCATTCCTTGCAGTTGGTCTTGGGTAGCTTCTTGAAGATATCCAAGCCCGAAAGTCCCATCTCGATCTCCTTCCTACTATATCAGCGGGTTTCCCGCTTCGTCATGCCTCAAGAAGGGGGGGCGAACCCCCCTTTTTTTTCTCACATCAGCATCGGGTCCATTGCGAGCGCCGGGTGGCCTTTCTCCTCCAGGAAGGGGAGGATCTCCTCCTCCGTAGTGCCCACGTCCTCATCGGCGATCTTCGAGACGAAGTCGGGGTCCGTGACGTCCTCGTCCCCGCAGCGCTTGGCGAGCTGCTCCGCGAGGGTTTCCTTGAGCTCCTTGGGCATCCACACGATGCGTTTGAATCCGCCGTCGGCGGAGATGAACTTCTTGGAGGTGATGTACACCTTCCCGACGCCGATGAAACCGGGCGTCACGTTGCCGCCCCCCACCGAGTTCGCCAGGGTGGAGAAGGCCATGCCGCTGGGGGTCATGCCCGAGTACTCACGGTTTACGACCATCACGCCGTTGCACATGGGCATGAAGGCCACCACGCACTCGAAGCAACCGCATGAGGTCATGGGGTCCTCCATCATGGTGTACATCTTCACGTTCTCCACCACGCCGCCGGATTTCTCCTTGACGAACTCGTTTACGGCCGACCACTCGCCCTTTATCCCGTCGGTGCAGTCGCCCTTCAGGACGGGCTGGTTGGGGCCGGTGGGATCGATCTCGTAGGCGGCTTTGCCGTCCAGCCAGTTGTAGGCACCGCATAGCCCCAGCCTCTGAGGGGAGATGACGCACACGTGGGTGGGGGCGAAGGACTGGCACAGGGTGCAGGAGTAGAAGGTGTCCACCGACTCGTCGGTCATGCCGGCCGTCTTCTCGTCGCGGTAGCGGTAGGCCTGGCGCGCCGTCGCCTGCCACTTCTCGACGTCCGCCTCGTTGGTATAGATGGTCACCCGCACCTTGTCCACTATGGAGGGAAAGTCGTTGATGAACTTGGCGCGGATGATCTCGCCGTAGTGGCTGATCTTGAACCCCTTGGCCTGGGCCTTCTTGCTTATGCGCGTCCATACGATGTCGCGCTGGCCCATGTGCCAGATGCCCTCGCAGCCATTGATGAAATGGTGTACCTGGCGCTCCAGGATGGACTCGAAGTCCTCCTGCATCTTGCGCCCGGCCACCTCCACCACGATGCCCAGGGGGAGGGCGCTGCCCTCCTCAATGTCGTCTATCTCCGGCCCTACCACCTCGATCTTCCCGTCCTCCACCTCGTCCATCTCCCGCATGGTCACGTATTCGAAGGCGGGGGTGATCTGGCCGCCGAACTGCACGTACATGTCGTTCTTGCGGATCACCTCGCCCTCGAAGGCCGGCCCGTAGGCCATGGGGATGGGGATCTCGGCGATCTGTATCTTGAGGCCCCGCACCTCCACGCATCTCTGCACGATCTCGTCCTCGGGCACGCTCCCGACCACGTGCTCGTAGGTGCACACGCCGGTGGGGAGGATGTCCGGTATCCTGGTGCTGGCGATGGCGGGGAAGCCGTAATTGATGGCCCCCGCGGCGTAGGCGTACTTCTGCTCGTCCACGTAGTCCAGCGCCAGCACGAAGGCGAAGATGCGGTTCTTGTTGTAGCGCAGGATCTTGGAGTAGTCTCCCGGCTGGGCGCCCCCGAAGGACATGGCGGCGCGGGCGGCGAACCCCAGGGAGTACACCGCGGAGGACATCTCCCTCCCGTAAGGCACGATGCGGGTATCCCATCCCAGTTGGCGGTCCACCTGCTGGAGCTGCTCCGCGACGCTCACCCCGTCTACGTGACCGGAGATCCACACGTAAAGGTTCTTCTGCAGGAGCTCCACCACGATCTCGTCCGCCTTTTCGGGGCTGGACGCGCGGCCCACGAGTGCGCAGAACCCGGGGGCGGTGCCGTCCACGAACTCCACCCCGCGCTCGCGCATGATCACGTCGTCCGCCGCCCCCAGCCACAGGTCGTCCACCGGCGGGTTGGTGGCGTACTTGCACCCCTCGATGATCTCCCCGGCGAAAAGGGTGGCCATTCCCGCGTCAAGCGCGTGGCCGAGGTAAGGCATCCAGTGCCGCTGCTTGGGCAGCGGCGGAAGCAGGCCCTTGGCCAGCTCCAATACTTGGTCCATATCGTCGAGCTTCTGCACCGCGATGCCCGTAAGGGCGTAGATGATGGGCAGGTAGAACCCGGTGTTGGGCAGCTCCACCTTCGTGGTGGCGCCGACGGCCTCCTTGGTCTCGGCGAGCATGCGCTCGGCCTCGGCGACCTCCTTATGGGCCCCCTTGATTGCTGCGGTCGCGATTATCCTACTCATCAGATCTCCAACTCCCTTCTCATGGCCATGTCGTAGAGCACCCTTTCGCGCTTGGCGGAGATTCCCAGCGCCTCTCTCTTGCCGTCGATGGTGCTCAGTATCTTCCCCACCATCTTTTCCGGATCCGGCTCGAAGTTCCAAGAGCACTTGAAGACGTC
>CAZQFX010000012.1:0-11071 GCA_964592775.1 uncultured Actinomycetota bacterium | reverse complement strand
TAGCCTTCCATCAGGAAGTCGGTGACGTTCTTGCTCCCCATGGTTGGCCAGCTCACCCCGAAGATGACGGCGGCGCCCGAGGCCACGAAGTACTCGCCGATCGCTATGGCCTTCTCGCTCATCCACTCCGGCGCGCAGCCTATCGCGGGGAGGTCGTTGATGTCGTTGCCCAGGCCGCCTTCGCGCACCATCGCCGTAAGCGCCATGAGGAGCCGGCTGTTGTCCACGCAGGAGCCGCAGTGCAGCACCGGCGGGATGCCCACCGCCTCGCAGACCTCCCACAGTCCCTGGGGGCAGACCTCCCGCGCCACCTCGGGGAGCATGAGGCCGGCCTTGGCCACCGACTGCGCGGCGCAGCCGGTCATGACCACCAGGCATCCGTTGGCGACGACCTCGCTCACCACGCGCACGTGGATGTCGTCGTGCTTGACCTTCGGGTTGTTGCAGCCGACCACGCCCACCACGCCGCGGATGCGGCCGTCGATGATGGCGTCGTTGAGGGGGCGGTAGGAGGCGCGGAATTTCCCTCCCAGCATGTAGTTGATGTACTCGTGGTTGAAGCCGGCGATGAGGGACTCGGTGTTTTCCGGGATGGCCACCTTGCCCCGTTTGGGGTAATTCTCTATGGCCGTGGATACGATCTCCCTGGCGACGTCCAGGGCGCGGTCCTCGTGCATCTCGATATGCTTCGCGTAGGGCATGGTCGCCTTGGGGGAGGTGGTGATGATGTCGGTATGGACGCAGCCGGCTATCTGGCCCAGGGACTGGTATACGCACTGCACGTCCACCACCATGGCCTCCACCGCTCCGGTGAGCAGGGCAAGTTCCTGCTGGAGGAAGTTGCCGGCGATGGGCACGCCGTGGCGGGTGAGCACCTCGTTGGCGGTACAGCAGATGCCCGAGAGGTTGATGCCCTTGGCTCCCGCCTTCTCCGCCTTCTCCCGCATCTCTGGCAGGCCTGCGGCGAGCACGATCATCTCCGAGAGCAGGGGCTCGTGGCCGTGGACGATGATGTTCACCTCGTCCTCCTTGAGCACCCCCAGGTTGACCTTGCTCTCCAGCGGCACCGGGGTCTGGAAGAGGATGTCCTGCAGCTCGGTGCCGATCATGGACCCGCCCCAGCCGTCGGCCAACGCGCAACGCGCCGCGCCTATGAGGATATGTTTGTAGTCCTGATCCACGCCGATGGTGGTGCGGTGCAGTAGCTCCACCACCTCACGGTCGATGCCGCGCGGGAAAACGCCGAGCTGGCGCCAGATCTCCTTGCGGGGCTCCACGGCCCGCTGGGCGAAGGCCAGCTCGCCTTCCTGCTGGCCGAACATGGCCAGGCAGCGCTCTCCCAACTCCAGGGCGATTTCGTTGATGTCGCGGTCGCCGATCTCGATGTCCAGGTCGGCCGCGACCTCCAGCAGCTTGATGCGGTCCTTGATCTCGTAGTCCGCTGCCGCCCCCCTGGCGGCCATGACCAGGGTTTCGGCCACGGCGCGGCCGTGGTCGGAATGGGCGGAGGTGCCCGCCGCGACCATGCGCGCGAAGTTGCGCGCCACGATGGTGTCCATATCGGCTCCGCACACCCCGCGGCTCTCGTCGGGTTTCTTGGGGTTGATGCGGCAGGGACCCATGTTGCAGATACGGCAGCAGCTCCCCGCTTCTCCGAAAGCGCATCCCTTCTGCTGTTGCACGCGGTCGAAGGCGGTTTCCTGACCCTCCTCCGCCGCCTTTTTGAGCATCTCCAGCGTAGCCTCGCACGCCGTCATTTCCTCGTATTCTGCCATTGGCGCTGTTCCTCCTGTGGTAATCTCTCCGGGTCCTTCTCGAACCCCTTATGTCCTTCTCGAACCCCTTGTATATAAAAAGCCTATCCGGAAAGGTCGGCTATCAGTTGTTTCAGCAGGCGGATGGACTCTGGGTGCCTGAGCACCAGGATGTCCGCCCCGGCCAGGAGCAGCGAGACGGCGGTGAGGGTCTCCCATATGATGCCGCGCTTTTCGGGGTCTCCCCACTCCGGGTAATCCTCCTGGGAACTCTTGGCCTCCTTGGTCTTCCAGGCCTGGAAGCCGATATTGGCCAGCATGGGCATCTGGGTCATGGCGTCGTTCTGCATGAGGCCGGCGATCTTCAGGCGCTCCATCACCGAGTAGGAGTATTCCAGGCCGTAACCCAGGGCGCCCGTGGTGGGGTCTATGACCAGCTTCTCGGCCTCCATGCCCAGGTTGGTGAGGAGGATGTTTAGCTGCTTGGCCAGGTTGACATCGATGGGGGTCATGCCGGCCACCGTCTGCTTGTAGCCGATGGCGGGAGCTCCCACCTTCTTGAAGTTGTCCTCCTTCGCCGGCCCGATGAGCAGGTTCCTGCCCTCGGCCTTGGCGGCCACTACCCTGGCGATCTCGGCGTCCTTTTCCAGGTCCTCGGTACCGTAGACGATCACCGGAACGCCGACCGCCTCCTCCACCTCGAGCACCGCTTCGGCCGCCGCCTCCGCGGGAGCATCCGTGGCCTTGGGGTCGGTGGAGGTGAGGAGGAGGAAGATCGCGTCAGCCCCCCACTCGTCAACGGCCTTCTTGGCCCAGGCTACGGGATCGTTCTTGACCTCGCCGAGAGCCTTTTCGAGTGCCGGGACGAGCTCTCTCACCTCGTCGGACACCTCGGCTGCGATGATGGGTCTATTGGGCATCTCCCCTTCCCAGGTGTGAAAGGGGAGGACGCTCTCTCCGCCTACCTTCTTCACCTTGCCACCGGCGCCCAGCTCTACCTCGCGGACCTTGCCCTTGGCCGTCTCCGTCGGTAGATTGAATGCCATCTCATCTCTCCTTTCCTATATCACCTGCTGCCGTATTCCATGATATTCTTCCTGCCTGCCAGGGAAGTTGTCTTTCGTCATTCCAGGCCGTGCTGGAGCTTGCACGCGCGCAGGGCGTTCTTCATGAGCATACGGTTGGTCACCGAGCCCACACCCCCGGGCACGGGCGTTATGGCCTCGGTCATGCCCTTCACGGCGTCGAAGGACACGTCCCCCACTGTCTTCGTCTTGGGCTTACCCTTGTCGTTGAGCACGGGCTCGCCGTTCTCGTCCAATACCTTGACGCGGTTGATGCCCACGTCCACCACTATGGCGCCCTCCTTGACCTGGTCCGGTCCGATGAGGTCGGCCTTGCCGGCGGCTACGACGAGGATGTCGGCCACCTTGGTGTGCTTCTCGAGGTTGCCCTTCATGGAGGTGAAGATGTGCACCACCGTGGTGGAGGCGTTGCGGTTGAGCATGAGGAAGGCCACCGGCTTGCCCACGATATTCGAGTGGCCCACCACGCAGACCTCGGCCCCCTCGTAGAAATCCTTGGGGTCCATCTTCTTTACGTCCCTGGCGTAACGGTCCAGGACCTCCACCACCGCCGAGGGTGTGGCGGGAGGGAAGGTCGGCTCTCCCAGCGCCAGCTTGCCCATGTTGAAGGGGTGGAAGGTGTCAATGTCCTTGTTGACGTCGATGGAATTGATGACCGCGCTGTCGGAGATATGCTCCGGGAACGGGCGCAGGGGCAGGATGCCGCTCACGGCCTCGTCGGCATTGAGTTTCTTCACTATCTCGACGACCTCGGCCTCGCTCACGTCGGCAGGCGGATTCTCGTTGACATAGGAAAAGCCCGCCTCCTCGCAGAACTTCTCGACCTGTCCCCGGTACATCTTGGCCCCGAAATCGTCTCCCACGAGGAGAGTGGCGATGCCGGGGGTAATGCCTTTGCCCTTGAGGGCCTCGGTCTCGGCGACGATCTCCTTCATCAGCTCATCGCCGATGGCGACACAATCGATTACCATGCTCATAAGCCTCGCTCCCTTCCTGGTCCCGAACTGTTCCGGGGCCTCTCAATCCGGCAATACGTGTGAGCCAAAAAGGTATTGGCCTCGATCCACCCCGCTCGCGCAAGATCGCCACATACCTTCTCCGTGTCCAATAACGGGATTGCTCCTTGAAACCGCCATGAGTCGCCTTCGGCTCCCCATACGAGATTGCCGCGTTGCCTTCGGCTCCTCGCAATACGGATGATTTCCTCGCCTCGTTCGGAAATCATCCTAGCTTTTCGTAGGTCAGCTTGACCACGCGGTCGCGCAGCTCCGCGCACTCGCCCAGTATCTCCTTGGCGCGTGCCCACCTGCCTTCCGAGAACTCGCGGTCTTCGATGCTGTTCACGTTGATCTTCACGTTCAAGGCCGCGCTCTGGGCGGCCGCCTCGGCGAGGAGGACAGCCACGCCCGCGTCGCTGACCGCCCCGACGTTGCCGATCACGGCTGACGTCTCGGAAAGGCGGGCGACCTCCAGGCATTTCCCGGCGATCTCGAAGGGAACCTCGGTGGCCAACTTCAGGGCTTCCTGGATACGGGCCGACCTCTCCGCCCTCTCCTCCTCCGTCTCGCGGGGAAGCTTGAAGGCGGCGGATACGTCCGCGTATACCTCCGTGTCTTTCTGGATCAAGCCCTGCAGTTCATCGCGGAGTTTCTCTGAGGATGCGAGCAGCTCTTCCACCTGGTCCTGGACATCGACGTATTTCTCCTTGCCCAGGGTAAGATTTCCCACCATCGAAACCAGGGCCGCACCCAGCGCTCCCACGAGCGCGGAAACCGACCCACCGCCCGGCTCCGGTGACCTGGAGGCGAGTTTGTCAAGAAATACGATCATGGGCTTCTCTACGTACATTGTCAGACCTCCCCGGTCCAAGTCCTGATTATCTCACCATTTTCCCTACAACGCCATAATCTTTCCATAGTAAATAATCCGCGCTCTATCTGCCCGCCGCGGGCGCTTCAACGTACGCCGCAAGTATCTCTTCGATGGACTTACGCGCCGGGCTACTCCCGGGTAGCTCCGACAGGGCTTTTCCCTCCTCGTCGAAGCTCCGCACCTCATCGTCATCGGGGACCGCTCCTGCGATCTCCAGGCTCCCTGCCTCGGCGATGGCGCGCAGGTTGTCCGGGAATCCGTTGCGCGCCCTCGAGACCACCAGCGCCATGCGCGCTATGTTCAACTTGAGCTCGCGCGCCAGGTCGCGGATGCGCAAGGCGGTCTCGACCCCGCGCACCGTGGGGTCGGAGGTTATGAACATGACGTCCACGCCGGTGGTGGTACGCCGCGAGAGGTGCTCCATGCCCGCCTCGTTGTCCATGACCACGAAATCGTAGTTGCCGGTCATGATGTCCAGGTAGCGGCGGAAGATGCTGTTGAGGTAGCAATAGCAGCCGGGGCCCTCCGGCCTGCCCATGGAGATAAGGTCGAAGCCTTTCTCCTCCACCAGCGCCTGCTGCAGGAGCATCTCCACCCACGCGTCCTTGGACATGCCAGCGGGCATGTTCCCGATGTTCTCGGTGAGGTGCTCTCGCACCGCTCCGATGGTCTTCTCCGCCCGCGTGCCCAGGGCCAGGTCGAGGTTGGCGTTGGAATCCGCGTCCACAGCCAGCACCGCCTTGCCCGTCGTGTGTACCAGGTAAGCCACGGTGACGGCCGAGAAGGTGGTCTTCCCCGTGCCCCCCTTGCCGGCTACCGCGATCACGTACGACACGTCAACTCACTTCTCCTACGCCTGCGGCGGCCTCCGCGGCCAGGCGCCGCACCGACCGGTAAGAGTCCAGCTTATCCCGCACGCTTGGAAACGCGCTCATGTCCGTATGCGGGAAGAACAAGGCCGACATGTAATGGTCCATGAACGCCGGGTTCATGGAGAGTTCGAGGTAGGTCATCTGACGGGCTATCTCGTTGGCCTTGTCCATCATCTCCCTGGAAAGCGCCGCGAGGTGCGCCCCGAGGAGGGAACCGTTACCCACGAATTTGATCTTCTCGTATCCGATATCCGGGAGCAGCCCTATGTTCACCGCCTTGTCCACCTCCAGGTAACGCCCGAAGGCCCCCGCTATGAGCAGCTCGTCGATCATGGAGATGTCCATGTTCATGGAGGAGAGCAGGATCTCGATACCGGCATACACCGCCGCCTTGGCGCGCAAGAGGTTGTCGATATCCACGTCGCTGATGACGATGTCGCGGCGGGTAGCGGAATCCTCCGCCCACACCAGCACGTATTCGCCGCCGCCCTCCTTCCTGCGCGTGCGGGGGGTGGGGAGGTCGGTGTTTATCTTCCCCTTCTCGTTCATGAGCCCGGTGAGGAACATCTCCGAGAGCAGGTCGATGAGTCCCGAGCCGCAGATGCCTATGGGTTTCTTGTTGCCCACGGTGGCGATCATGGGCTCGTGGCCCACCTTGTCTATTCGCACTTGCTCTATGGCCCCGCTGGTGGCGCGCATGCCGTGCTTGACCCCGCCGCCCTCGAAAGCCGGCCCGGCCGAGCACGAACACGAGAGCATCCATTCCCGGTTCCCCAGCACCATCTCTCCGTTCGTCCCGATGTCGATGTAGAGAGTCATCTTGTCGGTGTTGAAGATGCCCGAGGCCAGGATGCCGGCCACGATATCTCCCCCCACGTAGCTGGCCACGCAGGGGATGGCGTAGAGATACACGCCGGCGGCGATACGCAGGCCGACGTCCGAGCACTTTATCCAGGGGAAGAAAGTCCCCGAGGGGATGTAGGGCTCCTCGCGTATGTACTTGGGATTCAGGCCCAGGAGGAGGTGCATCATGGTGGTGTTTCCGGCCACCACCACGTGGGTGATGTTGCAGTACTCTACGCCCGACTGTTCCACCAGGTTCTTGATCAGGGTCCAGATGGTGCCCACCACGACTGACTGCAGCTTGGCCAGCCCGGTGCCGCGGGTGGCGTAGATGATACGGCTGATGACGTCCTCGCCGAAGGCCACCTGCGCGTTGTAGTCGGAGGCCCGCGCGATCACCACCCCGCTGCGCAGGTCGATGAGCTCGGCCGAGACGGTCGTGGTCCCCACATCGATGGCGATGGCCGACTGCCTCTCGGTGGTGTCGCCCTGCTCTATGCGCACGGCGCGCATCTCGTCGCCGGAATCCAGCACGGCGACCGTGATGTCCCAGCCGCTCTGGCGGATCATGTTGGGGAGCCTCTGGAGTACTGGGTAATCGACCACCACGTCGCGGAGATCCGCCTCCACCGCGAGGCCGCGCTTGATACGCTCCGCGTCGCTGGTATTGTCGTCCAGGGTGGGCGGGGCAAGCTCGAGGTGAACCTTGCGCGTGGGGGGGTCCAGCTCCCATTCCGGCAGGCGCTCCTCCCAGTCAGCGGCCGCCAGGAGATAGCCGTGGGCGGGCGTGGGTTCCGCTCGCTCGAAGATGCGCTTGTCCCCGATTCGCGATTCCAGGGGGATGGTGACCTCGAGATCGGAAAGCACCCTGGTCTGGCAGGCAAGGGCGTAGCCCCTGGCGATCTCGGCCTCGGCGAGCTTGGGATTGGGCTCCCGCTCCACCTCTCCCTTCTCAACCACCACCCGGCACTTGCCGCAGGAGCCGGAACCGCCACAGGATGCGTTCACGTGCACATCGGCGTCCATGGCCGCCCTGAGGAGGTTGTCCTCCCTCGGGACCACGATGAAGCGGTTGTCCGGCATGAACAGTACCCTGCAGCTATCCTCCAAGTGTCAACCTCCGCGCGCCTTAGTCCTTTTGCGGTCGATGCCCCGGTCCCTCGGACCGGGGCATCTTCAAACCCGCCGCGTTTGACCGGAATCGGTATCAGAACAATCCGAGGGTCTTGCCGCTCTCGTCGATGTCCACGTCCACCGCCGCGGGACGGCTGGGCAGCCCGGGCATGGTCCTCATGGCCCCGCACAGCGGGTAGAGGAACCCGGCGCCGATGGAAGGCCGGATGTCCACAACGGGCAGGCGGAAGTTCTTGGGCACGCCCTTGAGGTTGGGGTCGTGGGACAGGGAGAGGTGGGTCTTGGCCATGCACATGGGCAGCTTGCCGTAGCCCGCCTCGGTGTACTGCTTTATCTTCTGCTCCGCCAGGGGTGTGTAATCTACTCCGTCCGCTCCGTAGATCTTGGTCGCTATGGCCTCGATCTTCTCCTTGATGGACGCGTCGTCCGGGTATAGGAACTTGAAATCCTTGGGCTGGTCGCATGCCGCAACCACCGCCTCGGCCGCTTCCTTGCCGCCCTCGCCGCCCTTGGCCCACACGTCGATGGGCACGCAGGCCACCACGCCCGCCGCCTCCGCCAGCTTCTTCACCAGCTCGACCTCCGCGTCGGCGTCAGTGGTGCGGCGGTTGATGGTCACCACCACCGGCACCCCGAAGAGCTTCATGTTCTCGATCTGCTTGATCAGGTTCCCCGTGCCCTCCTCCAGGGCGGGCATGTTCTCCTTCTTCACCAGCTCCTCGTCGAGCGGCTTGCCGGGACGGGCCTCGAAGGCTCCGCCGTGCATCTTTAGGGCCCGGATGGTGGAGGTGATGACGATGCAGTCGGGGGTCAAGCCGGAGTAGCGGCACTTGATGTTCATCATCTTCTCCGCGCCCATGTCGGCGCCGAAGCCGGACTCCGTCACTACGTAGTCCCCGCACTTCAGGGCCACGTAATCGGCGACGATGGAGTTGTTGCCGTGGGCGATGTTGGCGAAGGGGCCCGTGTGCAGAACGCACGGATTGTGCTCGAGGGTCTGGATGAGGTTGGGCTTCAGGGCCTCCTTGAGGAGCACGGTCATGGCTCCCGCCGCCCTGAGGTCCTCGGCGGTCACCGGCTTCTTGTCGTAGGTATAGGCCACGACGATCCGGCCCAGGCGCTCCCGCAGGTCCCTGAGGCTGGTGGCCAGGGCCAGGATGGCCATGACCTCGGAGGCCACGGTGATGTCGTAGCCGGTCTGGCGGGGATAGCCGTTCTCGCGCCCGCCCAGCCCGATGACGATGTCGCGCAGGACGCGGTCGCTTATGTCCACCACCCTCCTCCAGGAGATGGTCAGGGGGTCGATGTTCAGCGGGTTGCCCAGCAGGATGCTGGTGTCGATCATCGCCGCCAGCAGGTTGTTGGCCACGCCGACGGCGTGAATGTCCCCGGTGAAGTGGAGATTGAGGTCCTCCATGGGCACCACCTGCGAATAGCCGCCTCCCGCCGCTCCGCCCTTGATGCCGAAGACGGGGCCGAGCGAGGGCTCGCGCAGGGCGAGCACCACGTTCTTGCCGATCTTGGCCAGGGACTCCGTGAGGCCGATGGAGGTCACCGTCTTGCCCTCTCCCAGGGGGGTGGGGGTGATGGCGGTGACGTCGATGTACTTGCCGTCGGGCTTGTCTTTTACCCTCTCCAGGAAGCGCTCGAAATCGATCTTGGCCTTGTACTTGCCGTAGAGGTCTATCTCGTCCTCCTCCAAGCCCATCTTCCCGGCGATCTCGACGATTGGGAGTAGTTCCGCCGCTTGTGCGATTTCCAGGTCACTCGGAACCATGCTGCAACTCCTTTCCTCTTGCTTGGCAGATATCTCGACCGGTCGTCTTTTTCCGTGGTCGGCCATCGCGGCCGGTTTTCAACCTATATAAAACCGAAGGCTCACGGCCTCCTTGCGGAGGCTCCAGAGTCCCCGGTGAAGTCCTCATCGCGTGTGGCCGGCATTATGCCTCGATCCACAAATACGATCACACTCGATCACCGCTGCATCCCCATCCGCCGTGTTGCGCTCCCTGCGACGTACTAAACGAGTACGCCTCAACCGCGCGTCTTGCGGGTGCTGCGCAGCGATGCTCTCGGTGTAGACCGTATCCATGGACCTAGGTACTTTTACCCCTCCGGCACACCGAGGATATTATATCCATTAGCCCTGCATTATGCAAATAAGCGTGGACGCGCCGTGCGCCGGATTTTCGCTGGTAGACGTGTTATTCGCTCACTGGTTGCCCGCGGGCCCGCGGCACTCGCGCCGTCCGCGTGACCGTATCGCTCGGCGCATTCTCCCTCCACTGCGTTCATGCCTTTCGTCGCGCCGCAGGAGCGAGGATGTTCATCCCTGGGTGATGGTGGGTTTCTTTTGTTCTTCCGGCCTGGGCAGCCATCAGCCCGAACGCCTTGTGGTTCATTTTCTACACCACACTCAGCAACTCCGCTTGCCTCGGGTAAGGAGATCAGGGGAATCAGGGGATAGTGATAGGCGCCTGGGCGCGGGCCTGACGCTCGATGCGGATAACGGGGGACACCCGGACCATGAAACGGTGTCGGAACGCAGCCTCTTGGGGTCACCTTCAAAGACCCTAAAAGCCGCTGTGAGGACATAGCGACATCGAACCGCTCAAAGCGAAGCGCTGCGGGAAAGAAGCCCTTGGCGTCAGGCCCAAAAAGCCGCTGTGAGGACATAGCGACTTTTTGCGTCTGACCCTTATCGGGACCAGTGAGAGGCGACGATCTCCGCTATCTCTTCTTCGCGGCCGAAGAGGAAGTGGTCGGCGCCCTCCACGATGCGCAATTCAGCGTCCAGGCGGGAGGCCAGCGCCTGCAGCTTGCCGGCGTCGTTGAACTGGTCGTGTGAGCCGCTGACGATCAGGGCATCCAGTGGGGCTTCGTCCTCGGCCGCATCGAGGAAGTGGAAGAAATCGAATCCGACCATGGGCGGGCTAACCAGTGCAGCCCTGCGGCAGCGGCCGCCCTCCACCGCCCACCTCAGGCCTATCCAGGACCCGAACGACCAGCCGGCCAGGGCCAGATCATCCGTATCGATATCCTCTCTGTCCAAGAGAAACCGGTATGCTCCCTCCACGTCCCCCACCTCGTAGAGGCCCCCGCTGGACACACCACTGCTGTGGCCCACGCCACGGAAATTGAAGCGCAGGCATGCCCGACCGCGTTCGACCAGGACGCGGGCGATTGTCTCCAGCAACGGCACGTACATGGAGCCACCGCCTATAGGGTGGGGGTGGCATAGGATGCAGGCCCGGGGGGGCACTGCCGACTCCGGCATCTCCAGGATCCCTTCCAGCCTCAACTGCTGTACGCAGTCGGAGTAAAAAACAACCCTTTCCTGGAGCATACGCCCGACCTCCTTCATGCACGGGACGGTCTCTCAAGGAGGAGCGCCCGCGCTCAACGCCACTTTATCAGCAGGATAATGAAAAATCGAGAGCGGGAATGCGCTTCGCCGTTTAACGAGGGGTCAGCCCGTCGATTGCCGGGGTATCCATGCCGCCCACCACCT
>CAZQFX010000011.1:0-31992 GCA_964592775.1 uncultured Actinomycetota bacterium | reverse complement strand
AGGTCGAAGCCTCGGCGGACATGGTCGGCGTGATGGGCTCGTTGGTCGTATCCCGGGCGGTGCGCAACGCCGTCCTGCATGCCGAGTCGGTGGCCGGCATCCCATCCCACGGCGACCTTCCGAAGGGATGATGGGCATGGACGTCTTCGAGGCCATGGAGAAGAGGCACAGCGTCCGTTCCTTCGAGGCGGGCAAGGACGTGCCGCAGGAGATGGTGGAGGAGCTGCTGCGCTGCGGCTGCCAGGCGCCTTCGGCGGGCAACGTGCAGCCCTGGCGCTTTATCGTTGTGCGCGACACGGAGCTCAAGCGCGAGCTGGCGGCGGCCGCGCTGGGACAGGGATTCGTCGCGGACGCCCCGGTGGTCATAGTGGCCTGCGCCGACCTTTCCGCCCACTCCATGAGTTACGGCCTGCGGGGCGTGGAGCTCTATTCCATCCAGGACACGGCGGCGGCAACGGAAAACATACTCCTGGCGGCGGCGGCGATGGGATTGGGCGCGTGCTGGGTAGGGGCTTTCCGGGAAGAAGAGGTGGCGCGGGCGTTGCGGCTGGTCAAGGACCTGCGCCCGCTGGCGCTCATCCCGGTGGGATACGCCACCCACGAGGGGTCCCAACCCCGCAAGATGGACTGCAAGCGCCTCACGACTTTCCTCTAGGAAGCGAAGAAAGCGTGGATGGCGGCGATGACCTTCTCCTGCTCAGGGTCCGTCATGTGGGGGTAGAGGGGGAGGGAGAGGACCTCGCGGGCGGCGCGTTCCGCGACGGTGCAGGGGGCGGGGGGAGGCTCCGTCTCCGCGAAGGGCTTCTGCAGGTGCAGGGGCACGGGGTAATGGACGGCGGTTTCCACGCCGCTGTCCCGCAGGTGGGCGGACAGGGCGTCGCGCTCTGAACAACGGACTACGAAGAGGTGGAAGCAATGGTCCTCCCGCCCGTCCCAGAGAGGGAGGCGTAGGGGCAGCGCGGAGAGCTCCTCGAGGTATCGGCGGGCCAGCTCCCGCCGCCTGCGGTTCCAGCCGTCCAGGCGCCCGAGCTTGACGCGCAGGAAAGCGGCCTGCAACTCGTCCAGGCGGCTGTTGAGGCCGATCTCCCCCAGGCGCTCGCGGTCCACGCGGCCGTAATCGCGCAGGCTGCGCATGCGCTCAGCAAGCCCGTCACGCGAGGTGACAACCATGCCCCCGTCCCCGTAGGCCCCCAGGTTCTTGGTGGGGTAGAAACTGTAGCAGCCCGCCCGGCCCCAGGTTCCGGCCTTCCTTCCCTTCAGCGCGGAGCCGTGGGCCTGGGCGCAATCCTCCACGAGGGTCAAGCCGTGCCGTTCGGCTACTCCGGACAACTCCGGCATGCGGGCCAGGCGTCCATAGAGGTGGACCGCCAGGAGGAAGCGAGTGCGCGGGCCGACGCACTCCTCGACGCGTCGCGGATCCAGGGTAAGGGTGTCCGATTCGATGTCCGCGAACACCGGACGCATTCCCGCCAGGGAGATGGCCACTGCCGTGGGCGGGGCGGAGAGAGCGGCGGTTATGACCTCGTCTCCCACCTGCGCGCCCAGGGCCTTCAAGGCCAGTACCAGGGCGTCGGTGCCGGAAGCTACCCCGATCCCCTGACCGGCGCCACAGTAGGAGGCGAACTCCGTTTCCAGGGAAGCGACCTCGGGGCCGAGGATGTAGCGTCCTCGCCGCATGAAGAGACGGAAGGCCTCCTGCAGCTCGTCCCCTATCTCCTCATCCTGCCGGGAGAGGTCCAGGAAGGGCACCTCGGCTGGTTTCACTCCGGCCCCTTCTCGGTCAGGACCACGCTGCCCTTGTGGCCGTGGAAATAGCGGGGGCCGTGCTGCCTGTAGAAGGAGATGGTCTCCTCGAGGCTGGCATAGAAATCCGCGGAGGGCGTCCAGTCGAGCAGGTTCTGTATCCGGGAGCCGTCCATGCGCAGGCTGCCTGGCTCGACGGAACTGCGCTCCGGCGGATAGGGCACGCACCGCCACGACGTTCCCGTGATGCTGCACACCGCCTCGGCCGCCATGCACACGGAAACTGGGATGCCCGAGGCGAGGTTGAAGATCCCGCCCTCGCACCGCTCCTCCGCCGCCGTCAGCAGCAGGGCCTCTACGGCGTCGTCCACGAAAAGGAAGTCCCGCTCCTGCTGGCCGTCTCCGAAGACGCATATCTCCTGGCCGGACAGTCCCTGGCGGATAAACCAGTTGAGGAAGCCCTGCCCGTCGTGGTGCATCTGGTGGCGCGGGCCGTAGATGTTGGTAAGCCGCAGCGACGTGAATCGCAGCATGTTCAGCTCGTGGAAGATGCGGTGGTATTCCTCCACCGCGGTCTTGTGCACGCCGTTGATGTCCAGGGGCTTGAGGGGGTGGTCCTCGTCGATGGGAAGATATACCGGGTTGCCGTACTGGCTGCGGGAACCGGTGTAGACGATACGGGTCTGGGGGCTGAGCTCGGTGAGGGCGCTCAGGAAACGGAGCTGGCTGGTGCAGTTGCGCTCCAGGTCCTGGAGGGGATTGTGCAGCGAACCTATATGGCTGATACAGGCGGCGAGGTTGAAGACGACCTCCTGGTCCACAATATGGTTGGATATCTCGTCCGTGGAGCCGATATCCGCCACCACGAGTATCACGTCGTCGAGGACATCCTTGAGGTTGAAGAGGTTGGCCCCCTGGCCGGGGAAACAGGCGTCGATGACGGTGACGCCCGCGCCCAGGCGCACGAGGCCCCGCACCAGGTTGCTGCCGATGAAGCCCAGCCCGCCGGTTACCAGGACCCTCTTGCCCGCGAAGAAATCCTCGGGCTGGACCCTCCCCTGCATCCTATACCTCACCTCGCTTCAGCAGCCTCCACCACAGGGATGCTAGTTCCCCGCTCATTATAACCAGATTCTTCAACCGGAAGAACTGGCTTTTTCCCACCTCACGCTGATAATGGCTCACGGGCGTCTCCGCGAAGGAGGCGCCGGCCGCCTGCAGGCCCTTCACCATCTCGACGCAGATGGCGCCCCCCTCGGAGCGCAGGTCGAGCCCGCGCACCATCTCTCCGCGCATGAGGCGGAAGTCGCAGTCGGTGTCGCGGATGGGGATGGCGAAGATCAACCGGATCAGCGCGTTGTAGGTCGAGCCGAGGAAGATGCGATACCAGGGATCGCTGCGGTTGCGCTTGTAGCCGTTGACCACGTCCGCCGCGCCGCTCAGGGCGTGGAGGCGGCGAAGGTCGCGGACGTCGTACTGGCCGTCGCTGTCGGTATAGAACACCCAGTCCTTGCTGGAGGTCTTGATGCCGCTACGCAGCGCGGCCCCGTATCCGCGGTTGCGGTCATGGCGCACAACCCGGACCCTTTCGTAGCTGGCGGCGAGGGCGTCGATCACCTCTCCCGAGCCGTCCGAGCTGCCGTCGTCGACGACGATCACCTCGTAGTCCTCGGTAAGCTCGCCCAGTATCTCCAGGGCGCTCTCTATCAATGCCTGCAGGGTGGCCGAGTCGTTGTAACAGGGAAAGAAGGCGCTGATGCCGCCGGGTTCGGGCTGGGGGGCGGCGGGATCGCCACCGCTCGCGGCCATGGCCGCGGCTTCTTTCCTGCGGAAGACCACGTAAAGGATCACCAGCATGGCCAGCGCGGTCGCAGAGATGCAGATGCCCGCGATAAGTCCCGGGGGCCTATAGGACAGTTCCACCACGTGCCCGCCCGCGGGCAGATAGAGCGCATAGAGGAAGCCGTAAGCCGAGAAAAGGTCGGCCTTCTTCCCGTCAATGGTCGCGCTCCATCCCGGGAGATAGTTCATGTTGATGACCAGGATGGTGTCGTCTTCACCGGAGGCTCGCAGCGACAGACGGGAACCGCCCCCCTCTTCCACATCAATATACGTCTCACCCTCGGGTTCCCGTAGGGAGGCGATGGCGGCTCGCGTGGAGGAATCCACCTCGTCGTCCACGAGCACCACCCGCTCGGGCAGCGCTTGCCGGTCCCAGGTCAGGTCCACCGCTTGCTTCCAATCCTCCGTCCAGGTCACGTCCCAGGCAGTGAAAGCCCGGGGAAGCGGACCCGGCGGTTCGTAAACCGAGTACTTGCCGTCCGAGTACACGACCGGCCACGGTCCGAGGGGAATGCCGCTGCCGTCCTCGTCTACGACGCTCAGGGCCAGTAGCCGCGTTCCCTCGAGGTTGTGGTCGCCGACGGTGATCACGATTATCTCGTCCGCCTCTCCCAGACGGTGCATGGGCACCCTGACCTCAATAGCGCTTCGCCCCTGTCCATATCCGGGCGATCTGAAGTCGATGGCCTTGAACGATGCGGCCTGCTCGCCGTTTATAACTACCAGAAGATATTCGCCGGTTCCCGTTTCCTTCTCCAGAAGAAGCACGGGATGGGTCCTGATCTGCCCGTTGCTGATCGAGTTGAGCTTGATGTAGATGCGGCCGGAAGCATCCGGGGAGAGGATCTCGCCGTCGATGAGGAAACGCAGTTCCTTGCCCGTGGTGTCGTCCGGATAGATATAGCGGTTTGCCCTTATGCCCGTGGGGATGACATACGGCGTCGACAGGTCGTAGGGCATACCCTTGATGCGCACCAGGTTGCTGTACAGCAGCCGCGTCCCCAGCAGCTCATAAGCCGGGGTGGAGGCCTCGTTGTCGAGGTGTCCCAGGAAGCGGTCCAGGCGCGCGGGTGGAATGGTGGAGAACCCGAAGACGTCGTCCAATCCGTAGGGAAGCAATTGGTTCGAACAGAGCGGGAAATCCCCGCGGTTCACGCCCGGCTCCTTGACCAGCGCCACCCTGCCGTCCCCGGAGGCTTCATCGAGCACGTCGATCACCGGCGGCTTGAACTCGACCCTGGCGCGGGGCAGCGGCTTGGCGACGAAGCTAGCGAAGATGAACACGTCGAGGACGGCGATGATCACCGCCAGGCCCACCTTGAGCCGGTTGGGCCATCGCTGTGCGCTGCCGTTACGCAGGAGGAGGAAAAACAGGGCCAGGATGACCAGCGGCACCATGAAGTCAAGGCGGGGCGTGGTGAAGAAGGCATAGATCCCGCTGACGGCCTTTTCCGGGGCCAGCCTGATGCCGGAGAGAAAAGGCCTGGCGACCGCAGCCGCCAGGTCGCGAAAACCAAGGACGTCGAAACGGTAGAGGAGCGCGAAGAGGGCCATGAGCCCGACCAGGACCGAGGCCGTGATGGCCCAGAAGCGCGTGAGGCGGCGCCGCGTGCGGTCAGATAACTTCCCTTCGCGCCAGCGGTCCAAGCCTATAGCCCCGAGGAGCAGCAGCGCGAGGTTCAGGGTGAGAATGAACCTGCTCGAGCCCTTGAGCACGTCGAACCCCGGAACCAGCCGCAATACCGGCCACAGCAGCCCGCGGTCGCCCAGGCTGAGCAGCAGGGAGACCGCCCCGCCCCAGAAAAAGAACGACGCGTGCCACCGCCGCGGCCCGAACAACGCGGCGGGGGCGAAAAGCAGGGGCAGGATGCCCACGTAGGAGTACGTCTCCTCGAAAGTCCACGCTCCCAGGTAGCTCCCCTGGGCGATCCCCCGCCCGAAGAGGCGGGGCAGCGCCAGCCCCGCCAGTTGGGCCGGCGGCAGGCTCCCGATGTTGGAGATCTGGTCGGAGAGCCCACCGGCGCGATAGGAGTCCTGCACGAGGTTATAGGTCGGCAGGTTCTGCACCATCCCCAGGCAGGCCCCGAGTCCTGCGGCGATAGCCAGCCCGCCCAGGGCACGGAGCACGGACCGGACGCGGCTCCCACCTTCCTTTACCGGGTAGAAGGCCGCGTAGAAAAGCGCCAGTACCACTTCCATCAGGGGGATCATGAGAAAGCCGGAAAGGGATTGCAGGCCAAGCACGCCCCCGGCCGCGACATAGAAAGAGTACCTCCTCTCCGCGAGCGCTCTCTCCAGGCAATAAAGGAAGAGGGGCATCCACGCCGCCGTGGCCACCACGTTGGGGTGAACGATATGGGAGAGGAAAAAGCCCCCCAGGACGAAGGGGATGGAGGCGAACAGGGAGGCGGGCCGGCTCAAGCTCAGGCGCCTGCAGTAGGCGAAGGTGAAGAGCCCGCCCAGCAGGTAGTGGAGGATGATGGAGAAGTTGAATCCCATCGTGGCCGGCAGGGGGAAGAGAATGAGGTTCAAGGGGTAGAATAGGCCCATCTCGCTGTCGGCGAAGAGGGGGAAGCCGCAGTACATCCCCCCGCACCACAGGGACGGCCCCCCGGAACCAAAAGCCTGGGAGAGATAGGTCCAACCCGGATAGTAGTAGGACTTGATGTCCCCTATGTTGGGTATCTTGCTCAGGAGGAGCATGGAATGGAAAAACAGGCCTACGACCAGCGCGATGAGCAGCAGGGGCCATATCCGCCTGGGCTTTTCCTCCGCGATCAAGATCGCATCCGTTTTCGCCATCTCCGTACTTCTTTTCGCCCTTCCTGGGTCCAGGCCACGAGACGCTCTCCAGCGCGAGACGCGGCGGCTGGCCGCGTTGTCGAACCCGGCCTGGATGCACGGCGCCACTCGCTCCCCGTCTCTCTCCGCGGCCGCCGTTTCCACCAAATAATCTTATGAAACATTGTCATACAAACGGCAGCGCGCGCAACAGCTTTGGAAGCGGGCGTCTCGAGGCCGCGGCGGCACGGTGGGCGCACTTGGGTTAGGGCATCGAGACTCCCGCAGGCGCCAACACCATCTGTTGCATCGAGAGCGCCAGACACCTTCTTGGTAATTTGCCGGTTTGGATCTTACAGGCGCCTGGCACCAGCCCGCTTTTCCTTTCCTGCCACCCGCTCTTCTCGGAGTACACACTTGATTTTCATCCCCGGTCGGCGCCGCGACCGCGCGACATCATCGGCTGATCCGCTTCGTTGCCCGCCCGCGCCGGTTGCGTTTACAATGAGGTTGGATAGTAGAAAGAAAGGGACCGGATATGCCGTTCTACGAATATAAGTGCGAGGCCTGCGGAGAGAAGTTCGAGCATTTCGCCCGCAGTTTTAGTGACGAGGCCGAGTGCTGCGTGGCATGCGGGAAGAAAAGGATAAAGAAGCTCTTCTCCACCTTCGGCTTCAAGAGCGGATCCGCCGGGGCCGGTGACTTCCGCTCCTCTGCAGGCGCTTCCGCCTGCGGCTCCTGCACCGCCTCCAGTTGCTCCGGATGCTCCAATTAGGGGATGCCATGGGGGAGGAATGGCGGGAGGCCAACACCATAGGTGAGCTTTTGGAGGCGCTGAAGGACTGCCGCCGCTGCTCTCTGGGCGATACGCGCACCAATCTCGTAATGGGCACCGGGGACGAGCGCGCCGAGATCATGTTCGTGGGGGAAGCCCCCGGGTTCCACGAGGACAGGCAGGGCATGCCTTTCGTGGGGCCGGCGGGCAAGTTCCTCGATCAACTCCTCGGCTCCATCGGGCTGAAACGTTCCCAGGTGTATATCGCCAACACCTTGAAGTGCCGCCCGCCCGATAACCGCGACCCCCAGCCGCAGGAGCTGGCGACCTGCACGCCCTTTCTCTTCAAGCAGATCGAGATCATCAAGCCGCGTATCGTATGCACCCTCGGCAATCACGCCACCAAGACCCTGCTCGCTACCACGACGGGGATAACGCAACTGCACGGGAAGCTGGTCCGCAGGGACGGTCTTGCCTACGTGCCCCTCTTCCACCCCGCCGCCGCGCTGCACAAGCCGCCGCTCAAGAGCACGCTAATCGAGGATTTCCAGAGGCTGCGCGAACACCTCGACTCCGAGAGGGTGCGCTGGGAGGAGGAGGCGAAGAAGCCCGTGGAGGTAGTCGCAGAACCGGACGTGGAACCGGAACAGATGGGCTTCTTCTAGATGGGCTCAAACCTGGAAATCCGCGCATACGAGACGCGTTTCGCCGGCGAGACGCAGGCACTGGGGCTGGCCCTGGCGGCCCTGCTGCGCCCCGGAGACGTGGTCCTCCTGGTGGGAGAGCTGGGCACCGGCAAGACCTGTTTCGCCCAGGGCGTGGCGCGCGGATTGGGGATCGTGGAGCAGGTGACCAGCCCGACCTTCACGCTGATGCGGGAATACCGCGGCAGAATACCGCTCTACCACCTCGACGCCTACCGGCTTGAGGGTTCGGAGGACCTGTTCGCGATAGGCGTGGATGAATACCTGGAGGGGGACGGCGCGCTCCTGGTGGAATGGGGCGACCGCGCGCGGGAGTTCTTCACCCCAGAATACCTCGAGGTGAGATTCGATTTCGCTAACGGCGACGAGGAGCGGCGCGTATGCTTCATCCCGCGGGGAGCCTCATGGGAGCGGCGCTTGCCGGAGATGCCGGCCGGGGGCGGCTGATATGGTAAAAGACGCAGGTTGGATGCTGGCGCTCGATCTCTCCACGCCGCAGGGGGTGCTGGTGCTGGACGGTCCGGGGGGGACCTCTTCACGCGATATAGCGGGAGATACGAGAGTCTCGCATCTCTTCGTCGCGGCGGGCGAGGTTATGTCCGACGCCGGTATATCGGCACGAGAGCTCGGACTCGTAGGGGTGGCCAGGGGCCCGGGCTCTTTCACCGGCGTGAGGGTGGCGGTGACGGCGGCGAAGGTCCTGGCCGCGGTGCTGAACACCCCCCTGGTAGCTCCCGACAGCCTCATGGTAACGGCTGCCGCGGCAGGCGGCGGGAAAGACGCCGTATTCGCGGCGCTGGATGCCAGGAGGGGTGAGGTATATCACGCCCTTTTCCGCATAGTGGACGGGTATCCCGCTTCCTTGCTCGCGCCATGTGTCTCCCCTCCCCGGGAGGCGGCCGCATCCCTGCTCGCCTGGATGGAACGGGAGGACGCCGGGGTGACCGGCATAGGCGACGGTATCCAAGCCTATCCCGGGGCCTGGCCCGCCGGCATGACGATGAACGAGGTCGCAACGCCGCAGCCCGCAGGACTGGCGAACTTGTGCCGGCTGGCCGCCTCGCGCGGCGAATCCATCGCTCCCGTAGAGCTTCTACCTCTATACCTGAGGCATCCCAACACCCACGGAGGAGGCGGCCGCGGCAAAGGGGGACAGCCGTGCTGACCATCGAGCGCATGACGGCGCAGGTTCTCGATGAGGTCGTGGAGCTGGAACGGGTCTCTTTCAGCAGCCCCTGGACGCGCGCGATGTACCAGCACGAGATAGAGAAACTGGAGGGATGCTACCTGGTGGCCCGGTCGGACGGAACGCTGGTGGCGTATGGGGGGGCGCTGCTGATCCTCGATGAGGCGCACGTGATGACCCTGGCGGTAAGGGAGGACTTCCGCCGGCGGGGCCTGGGGGCGCGCATGCTCCTCGAGCTCATCCGCATGATGGAGCCCATGGGAGCGCGTTTCTTCACCCTGGAGGTGAGGAAGTCCAACCTGGCGGCCATCGGGATGTACGCCGCCTTCAATTACCAGATAATGGGTGAACGCAAGAGCTACTACCTGGATAATATGGAGAATGCACTCATCATGTGGACGGAGGATATTACCACTCCGGAGTACCGCGGGCTCCTGGACGACCTGTGGAGGAGGTACGGGGATGCCGGGGCGTAGGGAGGGGTTGATACTCGGCATAGAGACATCGTGCGACGAGACCTCGGCGGCGGTGGTCCGCGGCGGAGGCGAAGTGCTCTCGCTGATCGTATCCTCCCAGGCCGACCTGCACGCCAGATACGGCGGCGTGGTGCCGGAGCTGGCCAGCCGCGCCCACCTGGAGGCGTTGCTGCCGGCACTGCAGGAGGCGCTGCGCGAGGCCGGCGTCACCTACGAGGACCTGGATGGCGTGGCGGTGACGCATGGGCCTGGATTGATAGGAGCACTGCTGGTGGGGCTCACCGCGGCCAAAGCCCTCTCTTTCACCCTTGGCATACCGCTGCTTGCTGTCAACCACCTGGAGGCGCATATCTACGCGAATTTCCTCCACTTCCCAAGGTTGGAGCCGCCTCTCGTGGCCTTCGTGGTATCGGGAGGGCATACCATCCTGGTCTACATGCCCGCCCACCGTACCTATCGCCTCTTGGGAGAGACCCTGGACGACGCGGCGGGGGAGGCCTACGACAAGGTGGCGAGGTACCTCGGCCTGGGCTACCCCGGCGGGCCGGTCATCGACCGCCTGTCACGGGAGGGGGACCCCGGCGCCGTGCCTTTCCCCCGCGCCCTCATGCGCGACGGCACGTATAACTTCTCGCTCTCGGGACTGAAGACGGCGGTGATCAACCACGTTAGGAAGGCGCGCGAGAGGGGAGAGGATATCGCGGTGGCGGATATCGCAGCCTCCTTCCAGGCAGCGGTAGTAGACGTGCAGGTGAGCAAGATAACCCAGGCGGCGCGCGAGACCGGGGTGAGCCGGGCGGTCCTGGCGGGCGGGGTGGCGGCCAACCGCTGCCTGAGGGAGAGGCTGGAGGAGGCCCTGGAAGACAAGAGCATCGAGCTCTATTACCCGCCGATCGAGCTGTGCGTGGACAACGCCGCCATGATCGCCGCCCTGGGATGGCGCATGCTCGGGGAAGGGAACGTATCCTCCCTCGACGTTGACGCCTCCGCCGTCCTCCCCATCGCATAGGGCATAAAGGAAAGAAGAACCCCGCGGGAGGGCGAAGCCGTTAGAAGCCCGGGCGCCGCTGGAGGAGGGCTTGGGACTGGCCGCGCGGGGTCAAGCGCAGGCAACCACGCCTCTTTGCCCACTGGCGGCTCCTGGGGGCAACGGCTGGTCGCTGGGAGCCGTATGGGGGGAGGCTCTCACGTACGGTTCTGTGGGAGCGCGGGAGTGAGACCCCCCGCGCCACCCGGCCCCCAAGGTGTTAACCGCAAACACACCCCTTGACTTTTTTTCAAGCCCTGTACTATTCTCGATGTTGGCACTCTCGCAACCGGAGTGCTAACAGTCAAAACCGGCGAGTGATAACACTCTGGAGCCAAGAGTGCCAGGGTGTTGCGATAGCCGGGTCGTTTTTCGTAGGAAAGAGCGAGGATAGGAGGGATGTGTAGATGAAACTCAGGCCTTTGGGTGACAGGGTCATCGTGAAGCCGGGGGAGGGCGAAGAGAAGACCGCTTCCGGCCTGGTGATACCCGACACCGCCAAGGAGAAGCCCCAGGAAGGGACGGTCATCGCCGTGGGTCCGGGGCGCTGGGAGGACGGCAAGAACGTTCCCCTGGAGGTCAAGGAAGGGGACACCGTCATCTATTCCAAGTACGGCGGGACAGAGGTCAAGATCGAGGGAGAGGAGCACCTCATCCTCAGCGAGCGCGACATACTCGCCGTGGTCGAGAAGGAAAAGAAGAAGAAGTAGGCGAAGACAGCACACTCAGAACCTTTAAGAGGAGGAGAATGAGGAAATGGCCAAGGAGATAATGTACGACGAGGAAGCGCGGCGCTTGCTCGAGGAAGGCGTGAACAAGCTGGCGAACACGGTCAAGGTGACCCTGGGCCCCAAGGGACGCAACGTGGTGCTGGAGAAGAAGTTCGGCGCCCCGGTTATCACCAATGACGGCGTGACCATCGCCCGCGAGATCGAGGTCGAGGACGTGTGGGAGAACTGCGGCGTCCAGCTCGCCAAGGAAGTCGCCACCAAGACCAACGACGTGGCCGGCGACGGCACCACCACGGCCACGGTACTGGCACAGGCCATCGTGCGCGAGGGCCTGCGCAACGTGGCGGCCGGGGCCAACCCCATGGCGCTGAAGCGCGGTATCGAGAAGGCCGTGGAGATGGTGGTCAAGGACATCAAGAAGAACTCCAAAGAGGTGGAGACCAAGGAGGAAATATCCCGCGTGGCGGCCATCTCCGCCGATTCCGACGAGGTCGGCGAGATCATCGCCGACGCCATGGACAAGGTGGGCAAGGACGGCGTCATCACCGTCGAGGAGAGCCAGACCTTCGGGATGAACTTCGAGGTGGTCGAGGGAATGCAGTTCGACAAGGGCTACCTCTCCCCCTACATGGTCACCGACCCGGAGCGCATGGAGGCGGTGCTCGACGACCCCTACATCCTCATCGCCAACCAGAAGGTCAGCGCCATAGCCGACCTCCTGCCGGTGCTGGAGAAGGTCATGCAGGCGGGCAAGCCCCTCCTGATCATCGCCGAGGACGTCGAGGGTGAGGCCCTGGCCACCCTGGTCGTGAACAAGATCCGCGGCACCTTCCAGTCGGCCGCGGTGAAGGCCCCCGGCTTCGGTGACAGGCGCAAGGCCATGCTGCAGGACATCGCCATCGTCACCGGCGGCCAGTCCATCAGCGAGGAGCTGGGCATCAAGATCGAGAACACCACCCTGGACATGCTGGGCAGGGCCCGCCAGGTGAAGGTGAGCAAGGAAGAGACCATCGTGGTCGAGGGCGCGGGCAAGGCCGACGACATCAAGGGGCGCGTCAACCAGATCAAGTCCGAGATCGAGCGTTCCGATTCCGAGTTCGACCGCGAGAAACTGCAGGAGCGCCTGGCCAAGCTCTCCGGCGGCGTGGCCGTGATCAAGGTCGGGGCCGCCACCGAGGTGGAGCTGAAAGAGAGGAAGCACCGCATCGAGGACGCCCTCTCGGCGACCAAGGCCGCCGTGGAGGAAGGCATCGTGGCCGGCGGCGGCGTGATCCTGGTCAACGCCGTGGCGTCCATAAAGACCGATGACCTCGAGAGCGACGAGAAGACCGGGGCGGAGATCGTGAGGCGCGCCCTGGAGGAGCCCCTGCGCCAGATAGCCAACAACGCCGGCGCCGAGGGTTCTGTGGTGGTGGAGAAGGTGAAGGGCCTCAAGAAGGGCCAGGGCTTCAACGCCATCAACGCCGAGTACGTGGACATGATGAAGGAGGGCATCATCGACCCCGCCAAGGTCACCCGTTCCGCCCTCCAGAACGCGGCCTCCATCGCCGGTCTCCTGCTGACCACGGAAGCCGTGGTAGCGGAGAAGCCGGAAGAGGGCGGCGGCATGGGAATGCCGGGCGGCGGTATGCCCCCGGGCATGATGTAGGATAAGGTAACTCAAAGGGGAGGGGCTCCGCCCCTCCCCTTTGCATACCCTCCCTGGCCTTCTTCCGGCCCGAGCCTTGGGGTAACGGTCTCGCTCCGCTCTATACGCTACGCACCGACCGACCCCATAGTTCTCGGGCTGGTTGGTCGATATACTCACGTCCTGCACCTCCCCCTTATAACAGGCCTGGGGCCTCCAACTTTCTTGACTTTGGGGGAAGGAAGTATAGTATTTGGTATCTAATAATTGAAAATGCTGAGGTTTCCGGCGATCCGGGACCGGGGTGAAATCGTACCCGCATCGAGCATATGCGGGCATACCCATATATGGGACGGGACGGGATGAAGATCAAGGCAAAGAGCGTTTATTAGACGTACCCGGAGGTGGAGATGGAGATCGAGATCGGTCTGGGAAAATCAGGAAGAAGGGCGTACGGGTTAGACGACATCTCGATCGTGCCATCCCGCCGCACGCGCGACGCGGACGACGTGGATATTACCTGGGAACTGGGAAAATACCGCTTCGATCTGCCCTTCCTCGCCTCGGCCATGGACGCCGTGGTGGACGTGGACATGGCCATCAACATCGGCAAGCTGGGCGGACTGGCGGTGCTGAACCTCGAGGGTCTGCAGACCAGGTACGAGGATCCCGGGCCGGTGTACGAGGAGATAGCGGGCTTCGGCAAGGATGAGGCCACCCGGGGCATGCAGCGGCTCTACCAGGAGCCGGTGAAGGAGGAACTGGTCGCCCGCTGCGTGCGCGAGATGAAGGAAGGCGGCATCGTGGCCGCGGCATCCCTCACCCCGCAGCGGGTCGAGCAGTATTACCGCATAGCGCTGGAAGCGGGACTCGACGTCATGGTCATCCAGGGCACGGTGATCAGCGCCGAGCACGTTTCCTCCCGTACTGAGCCGCTCAACCTCAAGAAGTTCATCGCCGAGCTGCCCATACCCACCATCGTCGGGGGTTGCGCCTCCTATTCAACGGCACTGCACCTCATGCGCACCGGGGCGGTCGGTATCCTGGTGGGCGTGGGTCCCGGCGCCGCCTGCACCACCCGCGGCGTGCTGGGCATAGGGGTACCGCAGGCCACGGCGCTGGCGGATGCCGGCGCGGCAAGGGTGCGCCACCTCACGGAGACCGGGACCTACGTAAACGTTATCGCCGACGGAGGCATGCGCACCGGAGGCGACATCGCCAAGGCCATCGCCTGCGGCGCGGACGCGGTGATGCTCGGCTCCCCCGTGGCGGCGGCGAGGGAGGCACCCGGGCTGGGATACCACTGGGGCATGGCCACCTTCCATCCCGAGCTGCCTCGGGGCACCAGGGTGAAGACGGACCAGCGCTGGACCATCGAGGAGATACTGGTCGGCCCGGCGCACGAGAACGACGGCACAGTCAATCTCTTCGGGGCCTTGCGCACCTCCATGGCCACCTGTGGCTACGAGAACATCAAAGCTTTCCAGAGGGCGGAGGTTATGATCGCGCCGGCTATCCGCACCGAGGGCAAGTCGATGCAGTACGAGCAGGGCGTGGGGATGATCAAATAATTCTCAAGTCTGAGGTCTGAAATGGTCTGCGGCGATGAGGGTATTGGTGACGGTCTCGCTTTCCTGTGATATGGGAGCGGGAAAACCTCGCAGTAAGAGGGGTTGTATGGCGGTCCGGAGCCGATGCGATAAGAGAGGGAGGGGATTTGAGCGCTAACCCGAGGGACAAGGTGCTGGTGGTCGATTTCGGAGCGCAGTATGCGCAGCTCATCGCCCGCAGGGTGAGGGAGTGCAAGGTCTATTCGGAGATCGTTCCCCACGAGATAACACCCCAGGAGATAGAACGCCGCGGCGCCGCGGCGCTCATATTTTCCGGCGGGCCCTCCAGCGTCTACCAGGAGGGGGCGCCGCACCCCGACCCCGCTCTTTTCGAGCTGGGTATACCCATCCTCGGCATCTGCTACGGGCACCAGCTGCTGGCCCTGCGACTGGGCGGCAGGGTCGAGGCCACCGGCATCCGCGAGTACGGCAAGACCGGCCTGCGCCTCACGGGGGAGAGCGTCCTCTTCGAGGGCCTGCCCATGGAGCAGACGGTGTGGATGAGCCACGGCGACAGCGTGACTGAAGCCCCTCCCGGGTTCACCATGACCGCCCACACCTCCGCCTCGCCCGTGGCCGCCATGGAGGACAGGCAGCGCAGGCTATACGGGGTGCAGTTCCATCCCGAGGTCATACATACCTCCCTGGGGAAGGAGGTCCTCAAGAACTTCCTCTACACCGCGGCCGACCTGCTTCCCTCCTGGACCATGGTCTCCATCATCGAGGAGGAGGTGGAGGAGGTGCGCGCCAAAGTGGGCGGCAACAAGATCATCTGCGGCCTCTCCGGCGGCGTGGACTCGGCAACCGCGGCGGTGCTGGTGCACAAGGCGCTGGGCGACCAGCTCACCTGCGTCTTCGTCGACCACGGCCTGCTGCGCAAGGGGGAGGCGGAGCAGGTGGAGGACACCTTCCGCCGCCACTTCCACATGAACCTCATCCACGTCAGGGCGCAGGAGAGGTTCCTTGCCAGGCTGGAGGGGGTGACCGACCCCGAGGTCAAGCGCAAGACCATCGGGGAGGAGTTCATCCGCGTCTTCGAGGAGGTGGCCCGGGACCTCAAGGACACCCACTTCCTGGTGCAGGGCACCCTCTACCCGGACATCATCGAGAGCGGCACGCGCGACGCCGCCCGCATCAAGTCCCACCACAACGTGGGGGGCCTGCCCGAGGACATGGACTTCACCCTGGTGGAGCCGCTGCGCAACCTCTTCAAGGACGAGGTGCGCGCAGCGGGGGAAGAGCTGGGCCTGCCGGAGGAGATCGTGTGGCGGCAGCCCTTCCCCGGCCCCGGCCTGGCCATCCGCATCATCGGCGAGGTTACCGCGGAGAAGCTGGACATCCTGCGCGAGGCGGACGACATCGTAGTGGACGAGATCAAGCGCGCCGGCCTCTACAAGGAGATATGGCAGTCCTTCGCCATCCTTCCGGACATCAAGTCGGTGGGGGTGATGGGGGACGAACGCACCTACGCCTACCCCATCGTGATGCGCGCGGTCACCAGCGAGGACGCCATGACCGCCGACTGGGCGCGCCTGCCCTACGAGGTGATGGAGCGCATCTCCAGCCGCGTCATCAACGAGGTCAAGGGAGTGAACCGCGTGGTGCTGGATATCTCTTCCAAGCCCCCCGCCACCATCGAGTGGGAATGACGCCGAGGGTCCCCCCTCAGACGTCCTTCATCCTGGAGCCTGATGATCCACTCCATTGTTGAAGGGAGTTATCGGAGAGCATTGATGGCTCTCCATATATCATCGAATGGAGCGCTAGTGCGCCACCCGAAATCGAATGTCCCAATCACGGCGCACCATGATTAAGTCTCGGATACGTACCTATGAGGGCTATGAGATCTCCTCTATGGCCAGGGGGTACTTCGAGGTGAGTTCGCAGCCGTCCTTGTTGATCACGATGGGGTTCTCGTAACGGAAGCCCACGTCGTCCTCGGGGGCGGCGTACTGCATGGCCAGGATGACCATCTCGTTCTCCTGGTAGGAGTGATCGGGGTCCGTCCAGTAGGGGATGGGCACGTCCATGCTCGCCCCCACCCGCCACTCGTCCCCGAAGAGGCCGATGCCGTGCTCCACCCCCGGGAGGATGAAGTCGGAGCAGCCCCGCTCCTCCGCGAAGCGCCCGCACTCGGTGATGAGGTCGCCCGGGGTGGCGCCGGCCTTGTAGCTGTCGGCGACGAACTGCACGCAGGCCGTGAAGTTGTCGGCATGCCAGCGCTGCCGCTCGCCTGCCGGGGCGATGAGGTAGTTGTGGGAATGGTCACCCAGGGCCAGCTTGAACATGGCGTGCAGGTCAAACATCAGCGCCTCTCCCGCGGCGAACTCCTTGGTGGTGGGAGGGGTGCAGGCACCCAGCCCGGTGCGCCAGCCGCTGGATATCTCGTTCAGGCCCGCGAAGTTCCACTCCGAGACGCTGCCCTCCCGGCGCATGGCGAGGGCCGCTATGCCCGCCAGTTCGGTCTCGGTCATGCCCTTCCAGCCGCCGTTCTCGATGGCCTCGCGCGCGGCCGCGTGGCCCGCGTCCACGATGCGGCCGGCCTCCCGGAAGCGGTTGATGGTCCCCTCGTCCTTGATGAGGGATGCCCGGTCCACGATGTCATGGGTGTTCAGGAACTCGAAGCCGGGCAGGGCGTCGCGGAAGCGCTCGTACTCGTAGTGGGTCATCCAGCCCTCGGCGGTGTAGGTGGCCATACCCGTCTCGTAGCCCAGGCGCCCGCCCTTGATGTCCAGCTCCTCCTCGATGAAGTACTGGATGACCTCGACCTGGTCGGCCCCGCTGGCGCCGAAGTAACCGCGCACGTGGTCCTCGTCCAGCCAGGTCTCGCTCAGCAGGCGCGCCGAGTCGATGACGAAGGTGAACACCGTGGGCAGCCCCTCGGCGGGGATGACCATGAAGCTGCGCCAGGGCACGAAGGCGTCGAGGACGAAGCTCATGGTGCGGATGCGCGAGGCGAGGTAGACGTCGAGGTCGCGCGCGTGCATCCCCGCCTGTATCTCCACCAGGCGCGTCTCCAGGTCCACGGCATAGGGGTCGTTGGGGTCGTATGCGAACATCTCTATCATCTCCTGTGTCAGTGCCCCGGTGCCGGCCGCACCGGGCATCCTCCCTGCCAAATGTATCATCGCTTACCGGGCCGTCTCCCGGCATCGCCGGAGGCCGGCAAGGTCATCGCCGGCCGGCCCGTCACGCACTCGCGCGATCAGTATTCGGTGGGGATGGTGGCAAGCACCTTGTTTAGCTTGTCCACCAGGGGGGCCAGGCGCAGCGCCTTGGCCATGTTGCCCCGCAGCGTCAGTTTGCGCGAGGTGAGGGCCCTGACCGCACCCAGCTCGCCCCTGGTTATCTGCGCGAAAGTGGCGTAGTCGGCTATGATCCTGAACTCCGCCTTGGGGCCCTCGCCCTCACCGGTCTCGAAGCCGGCCAGCTTGCCGTCCTCGAAGGCGACGTGGAAGAAGCGGTCCTTCCCATCGGGGCAGTTCCTGTAGAGGTTGGTCATGGAGCTGGTGACGTGGTGCAGCACCTCCGGCGTCAGCTCGGCCTCGGCGAGCCTGCGCCCTTCCTCGGCCCATTCCCTGCTCAGGTAAACGAAACCCGCCATCGCGGTCTCCTTTCCTCACCCGATCACCGCTCTTCGAGTTACCATTTTATATGGTACCATATGGCCCGCCATCCCGACGTGTCCCAATACCGTGGTGTTCGGGGATTCCGGTCCTTATGCGGAAGGTATGGGGGCAGGAACAGTAGGACCACTTGACGCCAGGCACCCGCAAGATCCAACCGGAGGGCAACGGGGGAACTCAGTGCCTGGCGCTCCTGGCGCCCGTCCTCAGAGGCTCCACTCGCTCGCTCATGCTTCCCGCGGAGGAACCGGAGGTTTAAGAGGCGCGCGTATGGGCAATATCCGTTAAGGTGATAGGGTAACGCATGAGCGGAAAGTGTAGCGTACGAGTGGAATGGTAACGAACAAGCGGGAGGGCAATGCATAGGTTGAAGGCCAGCGTCCCGGAGCGATAGGGGGGTCCATTACGGAGGATTTGCGCATGGAGAGGAAGTACTGGAACGAGGAAATAGAGACCATGCCGCCGCGCGAGCTTCACGAGCTGGAGTCGGGCAAGCTGACCTCACAAATCCGCTACGTGTACGAAAACTCGTCCTTCTATCGCGATGCCTTCTCGCGGGCGGGTGTATCCCCAGAAGACATAAAGCGCAGGGAAGACCTGGCGAAGCTGCCTTTTCTTACCAGGGACGACCTGCTGGACACGCAGGAAAAGGAGGGAGGGCTCGGGGGGCATCAGTGCGCTCCCTTCTCGTCCATTGTGCGCATCCAGGGAACGAGCGGCACCACCCGGCGGTCCCTCTATGTCGGCCTTACGGCGCGCGATGCCGCCAACTGGAAGGAACTCTTCGCCCGGCACGCCTGGACGGGAGGTCTGCGGCCGGGCGATTCCATGATCGACCCCGCGGATTTCTCCCTCTCCGTAGGCGGCCTGTCCGAGGCCGTGGCGGCGGAGGCCATGGGGATATGCGTCATCCCGGCTCCCCTGGCCACCACGGGAATGGAAAAGATGATGCAGCTCGTGCGCGACTTCCGCCCCACCATCCTCTTCATCACCCCATCGGCCACCGTATTCCTCGCCGACTACCTGAGGAACCAGGCGGGGATAGACCCGAGAGAGCTGGGCTTCAAGAAGGGGTACATGGCCGGCGAGGCCCTGACCGAGGAGGGCCGCGCCAGGATCGAGGAGGAGTTCGGCCTCGTGGCCCGCAGCTTCTACGGCCTGGCGGACGTCGCCCCGGACCTGGCGAGCGAATGCGGCGAGGCGCAGGGGATGCATTTCTGCGGGCAGGGGATGGTGGCGGCGGAACTGGTGGACCCGGGCACCCTGGAGCCGGTGGAGATGGCGGACGGCGCGGAAGGGGAGATAATCTTCACCACCATAGACCGCGAGGCCACGCCGGTCGTGCGCTACCGCTGCCGCGACTTCGTGCGCGTGTTCACCTCGTCCTGCCCCTGCGGCCGCACCTCCTTCCGCTTCACCGTGCTGGGCCGCTGCGACGAAATGATCAGGGTGCGGGGCGTCGGCGTCTTTCCTTCCGCGGTCAAGGACGTTATCTGCTCCTTCGTCCCCGAGGTGACGGGGGAGTTCAGGATCGTGCTGCGCGGCCCGGGTCCGGTTATCGACACTGCCCTCGAGCTCAAGGTGGAATATGGGGAATCCTTCCTGGAGGAAAGGGTAGACGAGCTGGCGCGGAGGCTGGGGAAGGCCGTGGAGGAGAAGCTCGCCCTCGCTCCGGTCTTGAGCATGGTCCCGCCCTACACCCTGCAGCGCTCCGAATACAAGATGGATTACTTCGAGCACTCCTACGAGGCCGATTAATCAAGGGGCGAACGAGGTCGTATCGGTCCTCGATCGAAGGATTCAAACATCCATGCACACGCCTGTTACGATCCGGGCGCATTGAGATCACCACGCCATCCGGGACTCCTCCTCGCGATGACGCTGAACGGGACGGCTCCTCGGGATGCATATGCTCCTTGTCGGGGATCAGCAAGGGATGGAGAAGCGGAAGATCGAGCCGCCACCCTCGCGCGGTTCGCACCAGATCCTGCCCCGGTTGGCCTCCAGGATCCTCTTCGCGATGTATAGCCCCAGGCCTATTCCCGTGCTCGAGTGGTGGAACACCTCCTCTCCCTGGAAGAAGCGTTCGAAGACCCTCTCGCGGTCCTCTTCCGGGATCCCCGGGCCCCGGTCGAGCACGGATACCACGAGTTCCTCGCCCTCCAGCGCCGCCGCTATGTCTATCTCGAAAGCCGGTGGGGAGTAGCGCGCCGCGTTGTCCATGATGATCAGCATGACATCGGTCAGGATCACCGGATCCACCTTGCAGGCCGCCGCCCCTTCGTCAACGGAGATGGAGAAGCTGTTCTCGCATCCTCTCCCGCGCATCTCGTCCACGGCCTCCCGGACAAGGGTTCCAAGCGCGATCTCCTTCCTGCGCAGGGCCAGCGGGCCTTTCTCGATGCGCGAAAGGTTGAGCATTTCGTCGACGATGGTGGTGATCCTGTCGGTGCGCTCGTCTATTATCCCCAACCTGTCGGCCTGGAGGTCGCTCAGCTCTCCCAGGTCGCCGAACCTGAACGCCTCGACGTATCCCTTGATGATGGAAAGGGGAGTGCGCAGCTCGTGGGAGGCGACGTCTATGATGTCCTTTATGAACTCCTCGTGCGCAGAGCGCTCCTCCTCGATGGCAAGCGCCTGGGCCAGCATCCCCGAGAAGTTGTGATCCGCGGGGGACAAGTCCTTTCGCTCCCTGCTGAACAGGCACAGGGCGCCCGTGGTCCTTCCCCTCAGCCTCACGGGAAAGCCCAGGAAGAATCCCATTCCGCTCGTCTCAGGATGCAAGCCCTCCATGAAGGGCATGCCGCCGAGGAATTCGATTTCCAGAGGCTCGTCCCCCTTGCGCGAGATGACGCTGGAGGAGGGATGCCTCTCGGCCCGGGATGGCACGGTGAAGCCCTCCCTCTCCCGCGCGGAAGAGAAGACCGACAGCCTCCCCTTGTCCATCCTCCCGTACTGCACGAGGCGCAAACCCAGCAAGTCCCTCGCGGCAAGGATCAACCTCTGCATGTTCTCGAGGGGATTCGGCCCCAGGCCCAGGAAGCAGCGGTTCAGCCCCTCCAACCTCTCCTCCATCATCTTGCGCTGCGTGATATCGTGCACGATGTCGATGACCGCCATCAGCTTGCCGTCGTCGTAGAGGGCGGCGCCGGTCATCTCGACGTCGATCACGGAACCGTCTTTCTTGATCAGCCGCAGCTCCTCGGTTACGCTCCTCTCGCCGGAGAACAGGCGCGTGATCCCTTGCGCCGCCTTTTCGAAGTCGCCGGGATGCAGGATCCCCAGTTCCAGAATGTTGCGCCCCACGAGCTCTTCCTCGCTGTACCCGATGGTCTCGGATGCCTGGCGGTTGACGCTGGAGATCCTCAGTTCCGCGTCGTAGGAGAAGATCATCTCACCCGCGTAGTCGTAGAAGAGGCGATACTTCTCCTCCGATTCCCTGAGGGCGCCCTCCACGCGCCTTTGCTCCGCACCCAGCAGCTCTCTTTCCAGGCGCCGGCGCTCGCTGATGTCCCTTACGAAAGCCACGAATGCCTTTGGCGCTCCGTTGGCGTCCCGGATCAGGGCGGCGTTCAATTCGGCGGTAAAGCGGGTGCCGTCCTTGCGCAGCAGGGAATATTCCATGTCCCTCGCATATCCCTCCCTGAGGGTTTTCTCGAGGTTGGCCAAGGCCCGTTCGCGATCCTCGGGGGCGATCATCTCGAACGCGCTCATCCCGAGCACTTCATCGGCGCTCTCGAGGCCGTGCATTTCGAGGGCTCTCGGCGATGTATATGTGACCCGTCCTTCCAGATCGGTGATCGTCACCCCGTCGGGCGAAATGCTCAACAACGCCCGGTACATTTCCTCGGATTCCTCGAGCGTGAAATCCTTCTCTTTGCGTCCCGGCAAAGCGCTCCTCGGTCCCTCAGAACGCGCTCCTTTTCGTTTTCTCGGGGATTTATACTTTGTCATCTCGCCATTCCTGCCGGTTCTCGAGGCCAAGCAAAGATCCGGGGCGGGCATAAGTAGCAAAGAGGTACAACGATACGCCCCAACCGTTATTCTCCACCTTTATTTTATCAGTATAGAGCCTGTTGCTTAAACCTCGCACGAATCTCGCTCTCCCAAAATTGCGGCAAAATAGGCCTCATGATGGAGGGCGAACCGTCAATAACGGGCCATTTCGGTGAATATGCGGAGAGCAATATGTCTGGCGCAGGGTTTGTGCGACAGCCTCTATAGAGCATCGCATATCGCATGGTTAGACAGGCCCCGAGGGGAAGGCATTATAATAGCTTACTTATAGACTATGAGCCTTACTATATATATAATAATCTTACATTAATAAAGGAGGTAAAGCATGAAGTCCGTGAGGGTGAGCAGCAAAGGACAGATAGTCATACCCAAGGAGATCCGGGATGCCCTGGACATCGAGGAAGGCAGCGAACTGTTTCTTGAGCTGGTCTCCAATCTGAGCCCTGGCCTGGGCGGGATCGCCGTCATCCTGCCCAGGCCCAGGGATTACGCCCGGGCCATGCGGGGCCTGGGGGCGGAGATCTGGAAGGACATAGACACGGATAGATATATAGACGAGGAAAGAGGCAGCTGGGAGTAAAAGGCCAAGGCTTGCACCATGGATATAGCGACCTTGCGGGAAACAGCGGAGGTTCTTCTCCCAGAAGTGCGGATGGAGAGATACGGGTGATTTGGCGTCAATACAGAAAGGATCCGTTAGTTAAGGTACGGGTAAACCATCGCATATCGAATGTCATCTAGATAACCCACACTTTGAGGCAAAGAGCCACAGCGGATAGGAGGAGATGGCTTGGGAACGAAGAGGCTGCGCCAGGCATTGCTGAAACACGATTTCTGCGGCGTGGACACCTGCGTGTTCATATACCTGTTCGAGAACCATCCGGAATTCGCTGATGCGGCGGGAATGGTCGTAGACAACATCGTCGAGGGCAGGAGCAAGGGGATCACATCGGTGCTGAACCTTATGGAGATCCTTGTGAAACCCTTGCGGGATGGCGATACGCGGCTCGCCACGGCCTACGAAGTCCTCTTCCGTGGGATGCCCAACCTCGAGGTATACGAGGTGAGTATTCCGGTCGCTCTCAAAGCCGCCGATATCAGGGCGAGAAATGGTTTAAGGAGCCCTGACAGCATCCTGCTGGCCACGACGGTGATGAACGGAGGGGATGTTTTCATAACCAACGAGCCCAAGCTGAAGCGTTTCCAGGATATAAACGTCCTGGTCTTGGGCGATTACCTGTGATGTTTGGCAATACCCCCGATCAATAGTTGCGCTGATATTCATCTCTGCCGACCTGTAATATAGTTTGAGGCACGGTATCGCCCATTCCGGCTTGTCAAAGGATGCTGGCCAAGGCTATGAAAGGCGAGAAAACCATACTCGAAGAACTCAACCCGGAGCAGCGGGAGGCGGCGTTGTGCTTCGACGGCCCCCTGCTCATCCTGGCGGGCGCGGGCAGCGGCAAGACGCGCGTCCTCACCTACCGCGTGGCCCTGCTCGTCGGCAGCAGGGAGGTGGACCCCGGGCGCATCCTCGCCATCACTTTCACCAACAAGGCAGCGGAGGAGATGCGCGGCAGGATACACCGCCTGGTGGGGCCGCGCGCGGGGGTCATCTGGATCTCCACCTTCCACTCCGCCTGCTCGCGCATCCTGCGGCGCGAGGCGGAGAGGCTGGGCTACCGCGGAGGCTTCGTCATCTACGACGATGACGACCAGTTGCGCATGATCAACCGCATCATCCGGGACCGCGACCTGGACACCAAGCGTTACCCGCCGCGGCTGGTGCGCTCCCTCATCGAGGACGCCAAGAACGAGATGGTGGAGGCCGACTCCTACCGCGACAAGGTCAAGGACGAGCTGACCGAGGTGGTGAGCGACGTCTACAAGGCATACCAGCAGCAGCTCTTCCGCAACAACGCCATGGACTTCGACGACCTGCTGCTCAATACCGTGGCCGTATTCGAGCTCTTCCCCCCCGTGCTCGAGCACTACCAGGAGAGGTTCTCGCATATCAACGTGGACGAGTACCAGGACACTAACCCCGCCCAGTACCGGCTGGTGAAGCTGCTCTCCGGCCGCCACCGCAACCTCTGCGTGGTGGGCGACGACGACCAGGGAATCTACTCCTGGCGCGGCGCCGACCTTCGCAACATCCTGGAGTTCGAGAAGGACTACCCGGATGCCATGGTGGTGCGGCTGGAGCGCAACTACCGCTCCACGCGGATTATCCTGGAGGCGGCCAACAACGTCGTGTCGCTCATCGCGGGGCGCAAGGAGAAGAGGCTGTGGACGGAGCGCGAGGAGGGCGAACCCATCAAGTACTTCTTCGCCAACTACGGGAGCGACGAGACCGCCTACGTGGCCCTGGAGATCAACCGCCTGCTCGAGGAGGGCGGTTACAACCACCGCGACTTCGCCGTCTTCTACCGCACCAACGCCCAGTCGCGGCCCTTCGAGGAGATGCTGCTGCGTTTCGGCATCCCCTACAAGATCGTGGGCGGGTTCAAGTTCTACGAGCGCAAGGAGGTGAAGAACGCCCTGGCGTACCTCAAGTTTCTCGTCAACCACGACGACTCGGTCAGCCTGCGGCGTATCATCAACGAGCCCAAGCGCGGCATTGGGGATACCACCCTGGCCCACGCGGAGGCGTTCGCCCGCTCGCAGGGCATAGGGTTATGGGAGGCGTTGAAGCGGGCCGAGGAGGTGCCCGGATTGGGGGCCGCGGCTTGCAGGAAACTCGCTCAGTTCGTGAATCTGGTGGAGGGGCTGGGCGCTGAGGCAGGGCGGCTCCCCCTGCCGGAACTGTTGCAGACGGTGCTCGAGCGCAGCGGCTACCTCGAGGCGCTAGCGCGGGAGGGCACCTTCGAGGCCGAGGGGAGGGCGGAGAACCTGCAGGAGCTGAAGAACGCCATGGCGGAGTTCGGCTCCGCCAACCCCGGCGAGGGGCTGGACGCCTTCCTGGAGCGGGTATCCCTGGTGGCGGAGATAGACCTCTACGACGAGGAGGAGGGCGCGGCCACCCTTATGACCCTGCATAACGCCAAGGGGTTGGAGTTCCCGGTGGTGTTCATCGTGGGTATGGAGGACGGGGTCTTCCCGCACGTGCGCAGCATGGGGAGTGTGGATAGCATGGAGGAGGAGCGCCGTCTGTTCTATGTGGGGCTGACGCGCGCCCAGGACCGGCTCTACCTCACGGGGGCGGCGTACCGCTCGATCTACGGCAACCTCAAGATGAGCCCGGAATCCCGTTTCGTTCGGGACATCCCCCGCCAGTACCTCGAGGTGATCAGGCCGGGGGGCCCCGCCGCCGTAGAGGGGCCCCTGGAAAGGGTGATGAGCGAGGAGATGGAAATGTTGGCCGCCTCTTTCCGCGTGGGCGACCGGGTCGTCCACGACAAGTTCGGCGAGGGGATGATAATCGCCATCTCGCGCAGCCGCGGCGGGCCGGAGTTGACCATCAATTTCCCCGGCGCGGGCGAGAAACTGCTGCTGCTCCAGTACGCCCCGATAAAGAAAGTCCCCTGAGAGAACAAAGATCATGCGCTCTATCCCGATGCATGAATGCAAGATCTCGACCGGTATGAACTAAGGCTAGCGCGTCATCTTCATCGACTTGAGGAGGTTCTCCACCGCCTGCGCGCTGGCCTGCCGCATCACCGCCATCTGGTTTTCCGGGGTGATGGTGAAGCTCTCGTCGATAACCGCTTCCCCGGCCTCGAAGGTCTCGAGCCCCGCGCCGGAGCCTCGGCCGACGATACGGTTCTCCCGGTTGTCCAGAAGGAAAGCGCTGATCTGCACGAAGCCGAAGCCGCTGTCCTTCCCGCTGCCCGCGGTGTGCATGCGGGGATAGCGGAAAAAGAAGTAACCGATCTCGGGCAGGAAAAGGTATTCGGGGTCGTACTGGTTCTGGATGAGCACGAAGAGCTCGGTGGGCATGTTGGCGGCCTGCTCCGTCACCAGGTCCACCTCGCCGGGATCGGGTACGTCGTAGAAACCCAGGGGGTCGAGGAAGCTCTTCACCAGGTTGGGCAGCATGCGTTCGGCCTCCGAGAAAAAGGCTTCCTTCTGGCTGATGATGAGGCGCGCCTTCTCCAGGTCGCTCGACATGTACATCTGGCATCCGATGGCCTGGGACGGCTGTAGCTCGCCCTCTCTTTCAACAAGGACCTTGAGATCGCCGAGTGAATCGGGTTCCTGGCCGCTCTCAACGAAGGGCATAATGACCACGCGCATGAGGGGGATGAGTTTAGCTCCGCAGGAAGTGCAGAAACCGGCCTCGGGATCTCCGAAGGCGAGACATTGAGAACAATAAAGCCTTCTGGGCACCGCCCCTCCTCTCTGGTCGATCGATCTCCCGGTCCCGGGCTTCACCATCAAGACAAACACGCCTTTGCGGGAAAACAATTCCGTTGAAAGTTATCGTCTTCACCCTGCCTCCACTTGAGAAAGACATGATCCGGCCGGATCCTTTTTCAGGGAAGTACGGATAACGATGGGAGCAAAGGCATAGTCCTGGCCATTCCCGCGGATCGCACGATCTCTCTTATGTTAGAACGGCCGGTTTGCGGTCTTGCCCGGTTTCCCGCTTCTCGAAGAAGAACCTCGCCTTGCCTATCCCCAGGATCTCCTCCACCTCCCTGCGCTCCAGGTTCTTCTCCAGGTACCCCTTGAGCAATGCTCTTACCTGTTCGGTGGTGAATCTCCTGTGGATCTGCTCCATGCCTCCTCCCCTCGTCCGAGCCGTGCTTCCAAGTCTATATTAAGCCTAACCAAGAGGAGGGATTCAGCCTGCAGCGGGACTAATAACCAGATGGAAGATCTTAGCGTCCAGCTTTCAAGCATAAACTGCCCAGTTTTGAATTTTAAATAACAGTTTGGCCGTCCAGGTCGAAATGCCACTTAAACAATGTTATAATATGAAATCGTTTTCCGGCACAGTGTTGCTTATTACTTAATAATCTTACGGGAGGGAAAGACGCGCAGGGTTGGAGGGAGCCCGCGCGGACGGTTCCGGGGAGGTAGCCTATTGGCCCTGACCCAATATCATGACAAGTCTCCACGTGTCTCGCCCGAGGCTTTCCTGGCGGAAGGCGCCCAGCTCATCGGGGACGTACGCGTGGGAGCCAACGCCAGCATCTGGTACAACGCCGTTCTCAGGGCGGACCGCGGGGAGATCGTGATAGGCGATTTCTCGAGCGTCCAGGACTGCTGCGTGCTGCACGGCCCGGTCCAGGTCGGAGCACACGTGACCTGCGGGCACGGGGCCATCCTGCACGGGGCGACCATAGAGGACAACTGCGTCATCGGCATGAACGCGGTGGTCCTCGACGGCGCGGTGGTGGGGCACGGCAGCGTCATCGCGGCGGGAGCGGTGGTGCCGCAGGGGATGAGCATCCCGCCCCGTTCCATGGTGGTCGGGGTGCCCGCCAAAGTCAGCAAGGAGTTCCCGGAGGAGAACGAGGGAAAGCTGCGGGAGATAGCCACGGCCTACTTCGAGTTCGCCCGGCCGCATATGCAGAACAGATAACGGTTTGTTGAGAGCACGATCACGGAAAGCGGGGAGGTGATGTCGATTTTCTTGCCTTGGTTCGTGTATGGGGTCGCACGCTCGGGCGCGACCGCTCGCGCGAATCGAGGCACCAATTTTCTCGATGTCCTAGCGAGGGATCCGACGTGAAGGAGGTTGCATTTATGCGAGAAAAGGTTGCCATAGCCGGCATCGGCTACACGGCTTTCACCTCGGTCTCACCGGGGAGTTCCTACCGGGAACTCACCTACGAAGCCGCGGTGAGGGCTTACGAGGAAGCTGGTATAGAACCGAAGGACGTGGAATCCTTCATCTGTACCTCCGAAGACCTGATGGAGGGCTACAGCATCTCCGACGAGTACTGCAACGACCAGGTGGGGGGAGCGCTCAAGCCGGCGCAAACCATCACCGGGGAGTTCCTGCATTCTCTGGCGGTCGGGGTTATGCACATACTGACGGGGAGGTTCAATACGGTCGCGGTGCAGGCGCTGAGCAAAGCGAGCAACATTAAGACCGTCCCGGAACTGATGAACTTCGCCATGGACCCGGTGCTCAACCGCCCCCTGGATGTCACTTCCTATGCCGTGGCCGGGCTGGAGATGAACAGGTTCCTGGAGAAAGGAAGGGCCACGCGGGAGCAGTGCGCCGCCGTGGTGGTGAAGAACAAGGCGAACGCGCTCGCCAACCCGAGCGCCGCATACGGGGCGCGCATCAGCATTGACCACGTGCTCGACTCGGAGCCGGTGGCGGAGCCGGTGAGACTTCTGGATATCGCGCCACACGCGGACGGGGCCGTGGTAATGGTGCTCTGCTCCGAGAAGACCGCCCCTAGCCTGACGGTCGATCCGGTTTGGATAACGGGCATCGGCTGGTCCTCCGACAGCCCCACCATGGAGAGCCGCGACTGGACGGACGCGGTGGCCGTGCGCCAGGCCGGAGACAGGGCCTACAGGATGGCGGGCATCTCCTGCCCCGCGAAGGAGATCGACTTCGCCGAGGTGAGCGATGAAATAAGCTACAAAGAGCTACAGCACCTCGAGGCGCTGCGCCTCTTCGACCCGGGGCAGGCGGGCAAGGCCACCGAGGACGGCAAGACTTCACCTGGCGGCACGCTGCCGGTCAACGTCTCCGGCGGCGGGCTCGGCGTCGGCCACCTCTTTGAGTGCTCCGGCGCGCAGAAGGTGCTGGAACTGGTGTTGCAGTTGCGCGGCGAGGCGGGAAAGCGCCAGTTGGCCGGCGCGGGAGTAGGGCTGGCGCAAGCCTGGAGGGGCATCCCGACCACCTCCGCGGCCGTGGCCATACTGAGCGGTTGAGGCGGGGAGGTGGCATGACATGGCATATCAGAGAGTAGCTATCGTGGGCGCCGGCATGACCAAGTTCGTGCGGCGCGCGCAGGAGACGGGCAAGGAACTCGCCTCACAGGCGGCCAAGATGGCCCTGGATTCCTGCGGCATGGCCCTCAAGGACATCGAGTGCGCCTGCCTTGGAGCCGCCCCCGACGCCTTCGACGGGGTGCACATGAAAGGCGAATACCTCTCCGACGGCGCGGGCTGTTGGGGGAAGCCGTACATGCGGCATTTCATCGGCGGCGCCACGGGGGTCTTCTCGCCCGCCCACGGCTGGTTCAGCATCGCGTCGGGGATGTTCGACACCTGCCTGGTGGTGTGCTCGGAGAAGATGAGCACCTGCCACCCCCATCCCCAGGGGGCCTTCAAGACCATCTTCGACCACACAACGGAGCAGGCGCTCAATCCCAACCTGGTCTGGATATTCGCCCTCGAGATGAACCGGTACATGAATACCTACGGTATCACCAAAGAGGAGATCGCCCTGGTCTCGGTCAAGAACAAGAAGAACGCCATGGACCACCCGGCGGCGCAGCTCCCCATGGAGGTCACCGTGGAAGACGTCGTCAACTCCGAGACGCTGGCCTGGCCGGTGAGCCGCCTGGACATCAGCCCGGCTTCCGACGGGGCGGCGGCGGTCGTCATGGTGTCAGAACAAGTGGCCAAGCGCATCACCGACAAGCCGGTATGGGTGGACGGAGTGGGCTGGAACCTGGACACAGGTTACTGGGCCACGCGCGACCTGGCCTATTCCCGCCACGCGGAGAAGGCGGCCAGGATGGCCTACGAGATGGCGGGCATCGTCGAGCCCAAGCGGGAGATCGAGATAGCGGAGCCCTACGACCCCTTCGACTACAAGGAGCTGCACCACATGGAGGCCCTGCTCCTCGCGGATCGCGGCAAGGCGGTGGAGATGCTCGTCGACGGCAAGACGCAGAGGGATGGGGACCGCCCCATGTCCCCTTCCGGAGGGCTGCTGGGGGTGGGCAACCCCATCTCCGCCGCCGGGCTCATGAAGGTCATCGAGATATTCCTGCAGTTGCGCGGAGAAGCGGGAAAACGCCAGGTGCCCGGAAACCCACGCTGCGGTCTCGCTCATGCCTGGGGTGACCTCATGCAGGCGAGCGCCGTCTTGGTCATGCGGAGATAGGGAGGTGCGACATGGAACTGGAGAAATTCGAACTCGGCGCCACTCCTCTCAAGGAATCGGCCGTCAAGGATGGCGAGGTGCTTTCCCTGCACAAGAAGCCGAACCTGAAATACGCCTGGGATGACGGCGTGGCCATCGGCAGGTATTTGGCGGAGCTGAGGGAGGGACGCATCATAGCGCGAAAGTGCAACAAGTGCCGGCGTATCATGATCCCCCCGCGCATGTTCTGCGAGCTGTGCTGGCGTCCCTCCGACGAGTGGGTCTATGTCAAGGACACCGGGACGGTGAACACCTTCTCCGTATGTTACGTGAACTGGGACGCCTCCCGCATCAAGAAGGGGGAAAAGCCCCACCTGCCCGCGGTCATCGAGATCGATGGGGCATCGAAGGGAATGGGCATCCTGCACCTGCTGGGCGAGGCCGAGCCCGAGAAGATCAAGATCGGCATGAAGGTCAAGGCGGTGTGGAAGAAGCCCGAAGACCGGGAGGGCGCCATCACCGATATCCTCTACTTCAAACCGGTGAGGGGGTGAGAGCATGGGTCTCACTGAAAGGGCGGACCGCACCGACCAACTCACGTTCGCCGAGGGCCAGATACCGATCGAATACATCTACACCTACGGCCTCGGACTGGAGAAGTTCTTCCGCGCCGTCAAGGACAAGGGGCAGTTCCTGGCCTCGCGCTGCGAAGAATGCCGCGTGACCTACTTCCCGGCGCGCTCCTTCTGCGAGCGCTGCCTGGAAAAGATCGAGGGCACGGCGGCGGTCTCGGGCGCGGGCGCTGTCTACGCCTATACCGTCGTGCACCTGAACATGGACGGGTCGCCTAAGAAGGAGCCCGTCCTGGTCGCGCTCATCGACGTGGACGGTACCGACTGCCGTTTCCTGCACTTCCTCACGGGGGTGAAGGCGGACGAGGTCAAGGTGGGCATGAAGGTCAAGCCGGTGCTCAAGGCCAAGAAGGACCGCAAGGGCCACATCGAGGACATCGTGGGCTTCCAGCCCGCGTAAACGCGATCGTGTAAAGACGAAGAGGGGAGGCACCGCCTCCCCTCCTTGCGTGCGCAGGCAGTCTTGTTTATCCGGTGAAAGGGCCTTGGGATATTTCCCGTTGGGGAGAAGGTTGACCGGGATTTCCCTCCCCTCCAACCTCAACCGCTTTCTTGCGCAAGCGGGTTGTTTCGTGCCCTTGCATGGCACGGTGATCCTTGCTTTGCTAGGGAATTCGGTTCATACACCACTACCGGGGACTCTAACCCAACACTTCTCGGAGAAGAATTGTAAATAAATCGCTCAACCCTACCGAGAATAAAACTGCAGCGGTTTGGCAATACGTTCTTCCAGACGTTCTTCCGGACTGCATGCAGTCATATGATTCGAATACCGGGTATTAAATGACAGGATGGAGATAGAGGCTTGAGAAGAGCGTGTTTGCCCTTGCTGTGTTGCCCTTCCTGTGAAGAGGGCGGCCTGATCCTCGCGCGGATTCAAGACGAAAGCCAGGAGATAAGGGAGGGGATTCTCGCCTGCGGTGAATGTAGGCGTGAATATGCGATTTCCCAGGGCATTGTTGATATGCTGGTCGATCTGTCATCGGAGGTCGTCAAGGAAAAGGAGGCCTGGGAGGCGATGCGGCCCCAACCGCCTGCCTCGGAGGAAGAGCGGTTGCGCTCGCGGGAATGGCTGCGGGCGCTGCCCATGCTGGAGGGGATGGAGGGGCCCCAGGCGGACATGGAGACCTGGAGGCGGCACGGGCGCGCCGTATTCGATCTCTGCGCGGGGGAGGAATGGCGGGGAAAGCGCGTGCTGGAGCTAGGGGCC
>CAZQFX010000010.1:0-32637 GCA_964592775.1 uncultured Actinomycetota bacterium | reverse complement strand
GGCGGGGATGCAGCGGCGACCTGTTGCGAGCGTATTTACGGATCGGGGTACTAAGGCGCGCGCCCCACGAATAATCGCACGTTGTAGCCCGTGTCGACCATCGCTCCCGGCAGGGGCACCTGGTCTATCACCTTCCCCGCGTCGTCCGGGTCGGGAGCGTCCTGGTAAATAACGGTGTAGTTCAAGCCGGCATCGGTGAGGATATCCTTGGCGTCTTCCTCGAGTTCGGTGCGCACGTCTGGTACCTCGACCGTGGACGGGCCGCTACTCACCCAGATGGTGACGGTGCTGCCCTGCAGGGCCTTGTAATTGGCGAGAGGGCTCTGGCGGATGACCTCGCCCTCCGGGACCTCGGAACTCGCCTCCTCCACCACCTCCACCTGGAAGTCCGCCTCCCGCAGCGTCTCCTCGGCGTCCGCCTGCTTATACCCCTCGACGTCAGGCACGGCCACCTTCTTCTGCTCCACTCCCACTTCCAGCTTCACGCTGGTATTGGGAGAGATGAGCTGCCCGCCCTGCGGTTTCTGGGAGAGGATGACGTTCACCTCGTCCTCGTCGTCCACGGGTACGTTCTGTATCTCGATCACGGAGACGCCGATCTCCTTCAAGGCGCTCTCGGCCTCGTTGCGGGTCTTGCCCGTGACCTCCGGCATCCTCAACTCCCGCGTCACGGTCACGCTCACCTTCTCGCCCTTGGCGAGCATGGTCCCCCATTCCGGGTCCTGGGATATGACCACCCCGGCTCTTTCCGTTTCCTCCTCGATGTACCGGTCCTCGACCTCCCCCAACTGCAGGCCCAGACTCTCCAGCGTGCTCCGGGCCTCTTGCTCGCTCATGCCCTGCAGGTTGGGGACCTCGGCCTTTCCTCCGCCGCCACCCAGGACCAGCGCCAGGACTATACCCGTGGCCACGAGGACCGCGGCCACCGCCGCCACCGTCCAGGGCCACTTGCGGGCCGGCGCGGCCGCGGGTGCGGCCGCCGCGGATCCCGCGTAGGCCGCCTCCTGGAGCACCGGCGTCGCCGAGACCGGCATCCCCTCCAGGAAGCGGAGCAGGTCCGCCTTCATCTCCTGGGCGTTCTGAAAACGGTTGGCCGGGTTCTTCGACATGGCTTTCATCACGATGGCCTCGAGCGTGACTGGTATCTCCGGGTCGATCACCGAGGGGGGCATGGGGTCCTCACGCACCTGCTTGTAGGTTGTGGTCACCGGGTTGGGGTCGTCAAAGGGCACCTGGCCGGTGAGCATCTCGTAGAGGACCACTCCGAGCGAGTAGATATCGGATCTTCCGTCCACCGCCAGTCCCTGCGCCTGTTCCGGGGAGATGTACTGGGGCGTGCCCATGACCATCCCCGTCTGGGTCATACCGCTCCCGTTGCCCTCCCTGGCGATCCCGAAATCCATCACCTTTACCCGTCCCAGGTTGGTCACGAAGATGTTATGGGGCTTGATGTCGCGGTGCACGAGCTTGCCGCGGTGGGCGAACTGCAGCGCCGCGCAGACCTCCGCCGTTATCTCCGCCGCCCTTTCCGGGAGCAGGCGGCCTTCCGTGCGCAGGATCTCCTTGAGGTCGCGCCCCTCCACGTATTCCATGACGATGTAGTAGAGGTCGCCCTCGTTCCCCCAGTCATAAACATTCACGATGTTGGGGTGGTTCAGGTTGGCCGCGGCCTGTGCTTCATGGCGGAACCTCTGGATGAAGGCGGGGTCGGAGGCGAACTGGGCATGCAGCACTTTGACCGCCACCTCCCTACCCAGGAGGAGGTCGTCGGCGAGATAGACCTCGGCCATGCCCCCGCTGCCCAGCTTCTCCTTCAGGCGATACCGCTGGTTGAAGACCGAACCAAGCATAGGACCCCCTTTATTCCGTGATCCCCGTTCTCGATCCCTGGCGGGCGGGCTCTCCGATCTCCGGTTTCCCCGACATCCGCGGCGCCGCGCGCGCCCGTTGACGTGGTTGGGAACGAGCCTCCCGGATCGCGCGCCGGCAATGCCGCCTGTCTCCACGTATTCTTCAATAATCCCTGCTGCAAGTCCTTCCGCCAAGAGCATGCGCGCGCCCTTAAAGCATTTTTGAAGACCCACGCCGGAAAGAGGTTCCCGCCGCGGGTGAAAAAGTCACGGCCCCCGCGAACTCCTGTTCACCGCCAGGTTTACCGAGTCGCCGCTGGACAGCTTGGACCCGTAAGGAGGATCCGTCTCGACCACGCGGTTTTCGCTGTAGCCCGGCACCTCGCGGTATACCACCTCTCCCACCTTGAAGCCGCGGCTCTCCAGGACCGTCCGCGCGTCGTCCAGGCTGAGGCCTATGAGGTTGGGCACGGTAAGAGGGCCCATGCTCTCCAGGACCTTGATAACGGTCTTCTTTTTGGCCATCTCGCCGACCTCGGGGTTCTGGGAGATGACGTGGGTGGCCTTGATATCCGCGTCGTATTCTTTCCCCACCACGAGCACCCCGAGATCCCTTTCGGCCGCCATCTTCGCCGCTTCCTCGACGCTCCTGTTCACCAGGTTGGGGACTTCCACCTTGCTCTCGGTTATCACCGCCGAGAGCATCCATACTCCCAGGAATATGGCGGCCACCACCAGGAACGCCGCCAACGTCCACTTCTGCCAGCGCTCGAGGTGCGGGACGGGTATCTGGATGGGCCCGGCGTGGACCACTTCGGGCGCCTCCTCGGGCTGCTCGACCGGCGCTATGGTGGGGGTGGGGAGCATGGGCACCTCTTCGCGCAAAGCCGTGACCGCCTCCTGCATCAAGCGCTCGGCGGAAGGCAACCCGCCGCCCCCCGCGCTGTCCAGGCAGTCCTGCACCAGCCTCCGCAACCTGTCGGGGGTCTCCGCATCCCATCTCAGCTTTCCGGCGCGGATATCCTCAGCGGCCTCCGTCTTGCTCCTGCCCGTGAGGGAGCGGTAGAGCAGATAACCGAGGCCCTGGATATCCCTCCTCGGTTCCTGGGACAGGGGATGCGGGCTGGCTCCTCCGCCGAGCACGGTCGGGAATCCGGGGTCGGAAGCCTTGGCCCTGCGGCCCGGGAAGACGAACACGTGCCTTTCGTCCAGAGAGCCGTGCGTAACGCCCTGCCCGTGCAGGTAGGCGAGGAGCTTCCCCAACTCGATGGTGAAATATAGCGCCCCCACCGCTTTCATCTTCTTCCCCGCGTCGAGCAGCTCGTGCAGGGTCTTCTCCTCCACTATCTCCATGACCACGAAGGGGCGCCCTTCCTCCAGGCCGTAATCGATGACCTGCACCAGTGAGGGGTGGCGCAGGCGGGTGGCGCGGTACGCGGCGGAGCGGAATGCGTCGCAGAAATCCTGGTCCGAAACCAGGTGGGGCAGGGGCAGCTTTATAGCCACCTCCTGTTCCTCGAGGAGGTCGAAAGCCCTGAAGACCTCGACGGTCCTTCCGACCGCTATCCTCTCGTCGAGCCGGTAGCGCCGCCTCAGGACCCTGCCCTTCCAATCCTTCAAGCGTTCCATCCATCCTCCGTTTGCAGACCCGGGATGGCGGGGCCGCCGTCCCGTTCCGTACGCATAGATATATCTTGGGGGTCCGGCCTCCATATTTGCAACATCACGCATCCAAAGTATCGTCTCCCGGGAGTGCCTGCGGAGCCTGGCGCTTCGGATCGGGAGGCCGCCGCGGGCGCGGATGCCCGCCTCGCGCGTCCCGGCATCTCCCGTCTCACCGGCGCCTTTTTACCGCTTGACATATGGTGGGCGAAAAAAATGAGGTTCTTCCGCAAAAAGCGTGGGTGGCAAGAAAGAAAACGCGCAATGACGAGATCGGGTCAGGCCTCAAAGGCTCCACGGCCACCCACGCTTTTTGCGGAAGAACCAAAAATGATAATATATCATCATCGAGGTCGATCAGAAGGCCCGATGGTCGGCTGTCCGCTTGTACCTGTAAACATCTACGTCTCTGGGATCCGGAAAGGCAGGGAGGCCTGTACAGAGGAAGGGGGAAGCATGAGCGACATCCATGCAGAAAAGCCATGGCTCGAGAACTACGACGAGCACGTGCCGCCGACGCTGGAGTACGAGGAGAAGACCTTCACCGAAAAGTTCAGGGAGGTGGTGGACAAGTATTCGGCCAAGACCGCCATCATCTACATGGAAAATCGTATCAGCTTCCGCCAGCTGGACGAGCTGTCCAATCAGCTGGCCGCCTACCTGGTGAAGATCGGCGTCAAGCCCGATGAGGTAGTGGGGCTGTGCATGCCCAACATCCCGGCCCATTACGTCAGCATCGTGGCGGTGCAGAAGGCCGGGGCCGTCTCCACCGGCTTGAGCCCCCTGCTCACACCGGCCGAGATGGAGCACCAGATCAACGACGCAGAGGTCAAGGTGGTCATCACCGTTGACCTGCTCTACGGCAGCGTGGCGGCCGTGGCGGACAAGACCGCGTTGACCACCGTGATCTATTCCGAGATAGCCGACTTCTTGCCGGGGATCAAGGAGAAACTGGCCAAGGCGTACATCAGGCAGACCGGCCTCGGCAAGCTGCTGAAGAAGGTCAAAAAGCTGGACCAGAAGCTCAGTGCCATCCCCAGCGTCAAGGTGCAGCCGATGGAGGGAAAGACGGTCATCCCTTTCATGGACGCCATCAAGGGCATGCCCAGGGACCGCGTCGACGTGAAGCGGGGGATGGGCGACACCATATTCCTCATGTACACGGGGGGCACGACCGGCCCCTCCAAGGGGGCGGTGCTCACCCACCGCAGCTACATGTCCAACCGGCACCAGGTGCTCACCTGGCTGGACCTGAAGCCGGACACGGTGGCGCTCTCCGCCTTCCCGCTCTTCCATATCGCGGGCCTCGCCCTGGGCGGGTTCTCCCTCACCAACGGCTCCACGCAGATCTGCGTGCCCAACCCGCGGGATACGCACTTCCTCATCGAGTGCATCGAGGAGTACAAGCCGAACATCGTCGTCAACGTCCCCACCGTCTTCTTCGAGCTCATCAAGCAGGAGGAGTTCAAGGCGCTGGACTTGAGCAACCTCCAATGGTGCCTGAGCGCCGCGGCCCCCTTCCCGCCGGGGAACATCGCGGAGCTGGAAAGCGTCATCGGAGAGAACAAGTTCATCGAACTCTACGGCATGACCGAGACCTCCCCCGTCACCTGCTGCAACCCGCGCTACGGGAAGAAGAAGCCGGCATCCATAGGCATGCCCATCTCCGACACCGAGTTCAAGCTCATCGATCCCGAAACGGGCCAGCCCGCCGCGGCGGGAGAGCCGGGCGAGATCGCCGTGCGCGGGCCGCAGCTCATGCAGGGCTACTACAACAAGCCCGAGGAGACGGCGAACGCCATCCGGGACGGCTGGATGTTCACAGGCGACGTGGCGCGCATGGACGAGGACGGCTACTTCTACATCGTGGACCGCGTGAAGGACATGGTCATCGTCTCCGGCTTCAAGGTCTTCACGCGCGAGCTGGACGACGTGCTGGTCAAGCATCCCGACGTGGACATGGCCGCCTCGGTCGGATTCCCGGACCCGGAGAGGCCGGGGTCGGAGCGCGTGGCGGCGGCCATCGTGCTCAAGCCGGGGGTCGAGAAGAACGAAGCCGAGAAGGAGAAGATCCTCGCCTACCTGCGCGAGGAGGTGGCCCCCTACAAGGTACCGAAGGCGATCGAGTTCATGGACCAGCTGCCCACCAGCGGCGTGGGGAAGGTGCTCAAGCGCGAGCTCAAGACCATCATCATCGAGAAGCTGAAAGAAGAGGGCTGATATCCGCCAGCACCCGGTAACGACAACGGCCGCGGGCATCCCCTCGCGGCCGTTTGATTCTCAACCACAGGAGGCATGGTGGATGATCGCCACCTCGCGTATGGCCGAAAGCTCCTTAAGAGCGCGGTGAGCTCGTTAGAGCAAGATGTTTCCGTAGGACAACGATAGCGGGAGATGCAGCGGCGACCTGTTGTGAGCGTATTAACGGATCGGGGCACGAAGCATTGGACTGCTTTGATCGTGAGATAGACTCCTTACAGTAGGATATCTAATCTGATAGTATCTTTCTTGATTAGGGCGGGCTTGATCGATTCGGGGGATGAATAAGAGATGGAAAGCAATTCAACACTCGAAGTGGTAGCTTTGGTTGCATCTATCGCATCAATCGTCTTTACCGTAGGAATTGGCATTGTCGCGATCATTCTTGCATTCAAGTTCAACAATGTTACCAACAGAGTATTGGCCAGGATCGACTCAACCACCGATACAACACAGACCTTATTCACGGGCTCGACTGGGTCGGTCGCAGCGAGCGCGCAAGAAAAGGTCTCTTCTGTCCGAGAGGTGGCGGGCGCAGCCGAGCGAGACCGTTACCCAGCGGCCCCGGCCGGAAAAGCACCGATTCCCTACTTCAGGGCGGATTCCAGGACGTCGCGGGCGATGGGCGCGGCGACCTCTCCCCCGCTGCCCCCGCTGTTCTCCACCACCACCGCCACGACCACCGTGGGGTTCTCCGCCGGCGCGATGCCGATGAACCAGGTATGCGGCGGCTTCCCCCCCACCTCCGCCGTCCCCGTCTTCCCGGCCACGGTGACGCCGGGTATGGCGGCCGCGGTGCCCGTACCTTCCTTCACCACGCGCACCATCATCGCCAGTACCTCGCCCGCCGTCTCTGGAGATATGGGAGACCTCCATTCGCCGGCGTCGAAGCGCTTGAGGATGTGGTCCTGGCGGCGTATGTCCTTCATGAGATGCGGGAGCATGGCCTCGCCGCCGTTGGCGATGGCGCAGCCGGCCAGGCAGAGCTGCAGGGGCGTCATGAGCAGCGCGCCCTGTCCCGCCCCGCTCCAGGCAAGCTCCACGTCGTCCATCTCGCTTGCCTGAGGTATGAGGGCGGCGGCCACCGCCGGGTAGTCGAGAGGGGGGACCGCGTTCATCCCGAAGCGTTCGGCGTAGCGCACGAATGCATCGGCCCCCGTATCCGTCGCCAGCCGCGCGAAGTAGGTGTTGATGGACAGGGCGAGGGCCTCCTCCATGTTCCTGACCCCGAAGTCCGTCGGCGGGTCGCCGTAGTTCGTAACCCGGAAATTGCCAACCGGCAACACGCCGGGGCAGTCATACATGGTCGAGGGAGGGAAGCCGGACTCGATGCCCGCGGAGGCGGTGACCACCTTGAAGCTCGACCCCGGGGTGTACAGCCCCATGGTGGCGCGGTTGAGCAGCGGGCTCGCCGGGTCCTGTATGTAGGCCCTCATCACCGCGTCGGCCGCCAGGCCGCCCTCGGCGTCGCGTTCCTGGCTCACCAGCGCGTTGGGGTCGAAGTCCGGCCAGGAATACATGGCCAGGACCCCGCCCGTCTTGGGGTTCATGGCTATCACCGCTCCCTTGCGCCGGCCCAGGGCCCGCGCCGCCGCGGCCTGCACCTCGGAGTCGATGGTCATGGTGAGGTCGTTTCCCTGCTCGAGGTCGGAGGTCATCTCCTCCACCCATCCCCGTGGCGGCTTGCGGCCCAGCAGGTAACCGTTGTAGCATTCCTCCAGCCCGGACCTGCCGAACTGCGGGCTGTCGTATCCCACCACGAGGGAAAAGAGGCTGCCGCCGGGATACGTGCGCTTGTACTCGAAGGGCCCCTCCGTCCTCACGCTCTCCGCCACCACAAGGCCGTCCGCGGTGATGATCCTGCCGCGGGCGATGCCGTACTCCTCGATGAGGCGGCGCGTGTTGGCGGGGTTCTCCGCCAGCTTATCCTGCCCGAATACCTGCAGGTAACTGAGGTTGAGCACCAGCGCCATGGCCAGGACGATGAAGAAAATGCCCAGTTTCCTTATGCTTTCCTGCAACCTCGCTACCTCCCGGTGGATCCCGCGCCTTCGCCCGTGCCGCCGGCAGGCTCACGCACCGCGGGCCGCCGCGGCCCCATGCCGGCACGGCGCCCGCCTCTCGCGGTCCCTCTCCACCTGCCCGCCTTCTCCCGGTACCTCCCGGAGATGCACAGCAGCAGCCCCAGGAGCAGGAAGTTGCTCACCAGGGAACTTCCGCCGTAGCTCACGAAAGGCAGGGTGATGCCGGTGAGCGGCACCAGCCGCGTGTCTCCGCCCATGATGATGAAGGACTGCAGGGCAACGATGGCGGCCAGCCCCACGGCCAGCAGCTTTCCGAAGTCGTCCTCGCAACGCAGGGCGAGGTAGAGGGCCCGCGCCACGAACATGAGGTAGATGAGGACCATGGCCGCGGCGCCGAACAGCCCCAGCTCCTCCCCCACGGAGGCATAGATGAAATCGGTCTCCACGAAGGGGATGATGTCCGGGTGGCCCTGCGCCAAGCCGGTGCCGGAAATCCCGCCCTCGGCGAAGGCGAAGAGCGACTGCGCGATCTGGTAGCTCTCGTCCCCGATGGTCTCCGGGTTGAGCGGATCGAGCCATGTGTCCACCCTCTCCCGCACGTGGGAGAAGGCGAAGAAGGTGATAAGCGCCCCCAGGAGGAAGAGGGCCATCCCCACCAGCACGAAGGAGACCCGCGCCGTGGCCACGTAGAGCACGGCCAGGAAGATGCCGAAGAAGAGCAGCGACGAGCCGAGGTCCCTCTGGAAGATGAGCAGCAGCAGGGAGAGCGCCCACATGGTCAGAAGCGGCCCGAGGTCGCGCAGGCGCGGCAGGTTCAGCCCCCCGAACGAGCGCCCCGCGCCCGCGATCAGCTCCTTCTTGTCCGCGAGGTAGGCGGCGAAAAACACCGCCAGCAGTATCTTGGCCAGCTCGGAAGGCTGGAAGCGCAGGGGCCCGAAGACGAGCCACAGGCGCGCCCCGTTGACCTCCCTGCCCAGGACCATGGTGGAGAGCAGCAGCGCCAGTCCCGCCACCGCCAGCGTATAGCGGTATCTCGCGAGCACGCGGTAATCCTTGAGGGCGGCGGCCAGGGCCAGCATCGCGGCCAGTCCCACGGCGAGCCATATCATCTGCAGTCGCGCCATGTGGGGGTTGAGGCGGAAGAGAAGTACGGCCCCCAGGCCGCAGAGCGCCGCCGCCAGGGGCAGGAGCAAAGGATCGGCCTCCGGCCTGAAAAAGCGCAGGACCACGTGGGCCAGGAAGAACATGCCCGAAAGGAGCAGCGGATAGAGCACGCTCCCCGCTACTATACGCCCCTCCCGGGCCAGGCCAAGCGATATCCAGCCCACGAAAGGTAGGAGTGCTGCCGCGGCCAGGAGTACCAGTTCTTTCCAACGCGGGCTCATATTCAAGGTAACAACACTCCATGATAGATGCCGTGGGCGCGAAGCGCTCAGCCCGCCCCGCGCCCGAAGAGCGCCCGCCGCCACGGCCGCCTTGCCGCGGGATCCGCCTCCGCCACGGGCACGTCACCGTCCTCCAGGTCGATCATGACAACGGTGATATTATCCATGCCGCCCCGCCTGTTTGCCGCGTCCACCAGCAGGCGGGCGCGCTCCTCCGGCCCGGTTTCCAGCGAGACGATCTCCTGCAGTTCCCTGTCCTCCAGCGGACCCGTCAGCCCATCGCTGCACAGCAGCACCCTGTCCCCGGGTGCGGCGTCCACCGTGTCCATGTCCACCTCCAATTCCTTCGAGACGCCGAGGGCCCGCAGGATGACGTTCCTCCGGGGATGGATGCGCGCTTCTCCCGGCGAGAGGCGGCCCTCCCTGACCATGCGCTCCACCAGGGAATGGTCCCTGGTCAGCGGGCGCAGGACGCCCTCCCTCCACATGTACGCGCGGCTGTCGCCCACGTGGCCCAGGTGCAGGCCTTCCTCCACTACGACCGCGGTGAAGGTCGTCCCCATCCCCTCCATTTCCGGATCGTTCCGGGCCATGCGGTAGAGGGCCAGGTTGGCGGCCTGGATGCCCTTGAGCATGCGTTCCCGCGGCGGGGCCCCGCGGTTCTCCGCGTCGAAGCGCAAAAACTCCTCGATGGCGGCCGCGCTCGCCACCTCCCCCGCCCGGTGGCCGCCCATGCCGTCGGCGACGGCAAAGACGCGGCCATCGGCATGAAAGCTGTCCTCGTTGCTCTCACGCACTTTTCCCGTCTCGGAAAGGGCGGCGTAGCGCAATACCTACCTCCTCAGCTCCAACACCATGCGCCCTATCTTGATGCGGTCGCCGTTCCTCAACTCCGTGGGGTAATGGATGCGCCTGCCGTTGACATAGGTTCCGTTGGTGCTTCCCAGGTCCTCCACGTAGTACCGTCCCTCGGCCTGGTATATCTTGGCATGCAGGTTGGAGGCGAACTCGTCGTCGAGGGACACCGCGCATTCCGGGGCGCGGCCGACGATGACCTCTCCCTCCAGCTCCCAGCCCGCCTGTTTCTTGCGGCCCACCTCGCTCACCATCACCAGCCGGGCCTTGCGCCTGCCGCGGGGCGCCTTCGCCGGCACCCTCTCGACCGCGGGCCGGACCGGCGCGGGCTTGAGTTCGCGGTAAACCGTCCTGGCCACCAGGAATACGAACACGTAGAGCAGGGCCAGGAAAACGAACCTCAACGTGACATATACGATCTCCGGCAATATGCGCCCTTTCCGGTTCTTCCACGAGCAATGTGGCTGGTTATGGAGCCTTCTCCTATCCTGCTACCCGCATCTCTCGTAGAGGAATCCCCTCTCTTTCCCGTGCCTCCCCGGGCCGCCTTCCGTCACTGCATGTTTTTCAGCCCCTAAGCCACGCGGCATGCTGACCTCCGGCCGGTCAAGGCCTGCGCGCCTCAGCGTCGCCGCGAGTCGGCGATCAGCCCGAAACGCATCTCCGTGCCGCCTACCACCAAAGTATCGCCGTCCTCCAGCAGTCTTTCGAAGACCTTCCGTCCCCTCACCAGGGTGCCGTTGGTGCTCCCCAGGTCCCTGAGGACGTATCCCGACGGAGTGCGTTCTATCTCCGCGTGAAAGCGCGAGGCGCGCGGATCCGGCAATACCAGGTCGTTCTCCTCCGCCCTGCCGAGTCTCGTGCGCGTGCCCTCGAGGTTGCAGCTCAAGCCCGCGTTGCCGCCCTCGAGCATGGTCAACATGCCGAGACGGCCCTCCGCCGGCGGCGGCTGTTGGCCCATCGCCATCCTCTCCGTAGGCGGCTCGCTCTTCACCGGCTCGTCCAGTGAGGTCCGCACCGTGAATTCCCCCTCCCGCAGGGAGGAGTCGGGCTCGAAGTCGACTTTCGGCCGCGTGATCAGGTGGTATCCCCTCTGGTTCGCATACGTTATGACCAGGGATTCCATCTCCGCCGCCAGGCTGCCCGCTATCCCGGAGAGGCGTTCGTTATCGGATGGGCTCAGGCGCACCAGGAACCTGTTCGGGGCCAGCGTCTCGCCGATTCCCATCACCCTGGCGTCGTCGACCTCCCTCATGAGCCTGCGCGCTATCTCCAGGGGATGCACCCCGCCCTTGAATGCCCTGGTAAACGGCTCCTCGAACAGCTTCTCCAGGCGTTTTTCGAGCTTGCGCAGTATTCCCATCATTCCATCTCCGCCAGCGTGTCCTCGATGTCAGCTATCCGCGTCGGGAACCTGAATGCCTCCACCATGGCCAGCAGGTAAGACAGCGCGAAGAGCACGGCGCCGCGGTTGAAGTCACCGCTGAAAAGGTAGTAGAAGAGGGCGAGCACAGAGGCCATGCTGGTGCCCACCCCCAACAGCCCGAAAACCCCCTCGGCGTAGGACCAGCCCTTCTCCTTCTCGCCGATATGAGGAAAAACATTCCACAAGCGGCGGTAAAGGTAAAAAGAGAAGAACGCCCAGACGGCGACTCCCGCCGCGGCCAGGCAGGCCGCCGTCGCCGTCAACGCGCCCGGGGTCGCCCCGGTGCGTTCCATGGCCCAGGGAGACAGGAACAGGGCGGCCGCGAAAGCCAGGAGCACGGACGGGATGCCCAGGCCGATGAGGCAGAACCTCTTGAACACGGACTTACCTTCCCTGGTTATGGTCAAGGCACGTTTCTCCTTCGTATGGATCGGCTGCGGCAGGCCCTGCTCAAATGCATTATACCAGCATGCAAACCTCTCTTAAAAACGCATCATGCGCTGCCGATAAGTTATTATGGCCGGGGTCGGGCTGGAGTGGAGCCTACTGTATCGCTCGGCCGCCGGGTTATATACTAGGATTTGAGGGTGCTGCACGGTAAAGGGAAACGCTTTCAGTCATAGAAGTTATATTGGAATGAACAGGATCAAGAGGCTTGGAGGTGGCCGTAATGGAGTGTCCTTTCCACGCTGGAAATGAAGCCATCACCGCCTGCGTGCAATGCGAGACGCCTATATGTTCCATGTGCGCCGTGGAGACAAACCAGATCCATCTTTGCCTTAATTGCTACCGTACCCGGGTAGGGGAGATCTCGGCCGCTCTCGGAAGCGCTTCCGCGCGCCTGGCGAAAGAGCGCCAGAAGGCGGAGGCCAAGGCGCACAAGCCTCGCAGGAAAGGCAGGGAAGAGGCCGCGCCCGCCGCCGCGGTGGCGGTGAAACCCGCTTACGAACTGGGGGCGGCGGAATCCCTGTGGGAAAGGGAGGAGGTCGCTCCGGCCGCGCCCGTCGAGATGCCCCCTCCGGTAGAGGCGGCGCCCACCATGCCGGAGATGCCGCCCGCGCCCTTGGCGCCACCCATGGCGGCGGCACCCACCTACGCGGCGGAGGCCCCGCCGAGCAAGAAAGAGCTGGCCCGCATGCAGAAGGAGGAGGCAAGGCGCCTCAAGGAGGAGGAGAAGGCCGCGAAGAAGGCGGGCAGGGGCGCCGCGCCCGAGGCGCCCGTCGCGCCCCCTCCCATACCCGAGCCGGCCCCCTTCTTCGAGCCCGCTCCGGAACCGCCGGCTTTCGTCTCGGCCCCAGAGACGGTTCCTCCACCCGCCTATACGCCGCCGCCGGTGACGGCTCCGCCGCCTCCCGCCGCACCCGCGCCCGAAGCGGCCCCGCCACCGCTGGCGGATATATCGCCCCTGGACTTCCCCGCCGAACCCCCGCCCGGAGGCGTGAAGCTGCCACGCATTGACGAGAGATTGGAACCCCTGCCACCCCCGGGAGGCAGCGGCGGGCTGGTATCTCCACCGGACCTGGAGCCGCCGGAGGGGTTCTTCGACTAACGCAACCTAGCCTTCCAGCGGTCGAGCTGGCTCGCCCACGGGCTGTAGCGCTCTCCATGCACGGAAGCGCCTTTCAGCGAGGTCATGAACCCGGCAGGTCCCGAGAATTCCTCCATCTCCGTGTAGAGGAGCCCGACGTGGCTCGCCTTGTGGGCGTCACTGCCTGCCGTGACAGGGAAGCCCTGCTCGCGGGCGAAGCGGCTGGCGCTGCCGTTCGCCCGCCACCAGCGCGGCTTGCCGTTCAAGGCCTCGATGGCGTCGATCTCTTCCTTCAGTTCCTTGAGGCGCCGGGAAGTCATGCGCTTCAGTTTGACGATGTCGAAGGGATGCGGGACCACCACTATACCGCCTTGTTCGTGGATACGCCGCATGGTCTCCGGCGCCGGCAGCCCGGGCGGTATCTCTTCCGTCATGAAGAGGCCGATGATCTCCCCCTCCGCCGACCTTATCTCTGATCCCGGTATGATCAGCAGGTCCGGGAGCTCGGAGGCGAAGGCGAGGCCGCCCCGGAGCGAATCGTGGTCGGTAATGGCGGCCCCCGCCAGGCCTTGCCGGCGGCACGCCTCCCTGAGCTCAGCGGGATCGATGGCGCTGTCGAAGGAATAGGTGGTGTGCACGTGGAGGTCCAGCTTGATCCTCACGGCGCCTCCCGGCTCAGCGGAACTCCTCCGGGACGTAACACATGTTCTGGACGGAGGACACCAGTTCCCGCAACTTCGCCTCGTCCAGGAAGATGACGCTCGCGCCGCCGGCCGAACCGAGACGCCCCTGGGCCACGCCGCTCTGGACGTCCACCACCGGCGCGGCGGCGAATCCGCGCGCCAGGCGGATGACCTCGTCCTGGGTGAGGTCGGTCTCCAGGGGCTCGAGCGCCACGGACAGGAACCAGGCGGCTCCCGGATAAGCCGCCATCTCCTTCCCCTTGTAGAGGATCTGGGTGAGCAGTCTCTGTTGCTGCCTCACCCTCTCCAGGTCTCCGTCGGGATAATCTCTGGACCTGGCCATGATCAGAGCTTGCTCGCCGTCGAGCATCTGGTTGCCGGCAGGTATGTTGCCGAGCTTGGGATCGGATATGGGCTCGCTCAGTGTGACCTGCACCCCGCCGAAGAGGTCCACCAGCCACTCGAACTCGTCGAAATCCAGCGCGATGTAGTTACGGATCTCCATCCCCGTCAGCGCTTCCACCGTCCGCACCGCGAGCTCCGGGCCTCCCACCTGGTAGGCCTCGTTGATCTTGCTCGTATGGTACCCGGGGATATTGACATAACTGTCGCGAGGTATGGAGATGAGGCACGTCTTGTCCCGGGACTCGTCGATATGGGCGATCATCGTCACGTCGCTTCTCTGGTTGCCGTTCTCCGCTCGTCCGAGCCCATGGTCCAGCCCCAGGATGAGGACGTTGAAGGGCTCCTGGCTCACGGGTTCCGCGGGCGGCACGAAGGGAGGCTCCTCCACCCCGGGGAACGCGGCCGGCTCCACCGCCGCGTCGACGCCCCCGTCAAACCAGCTCCAGGGGTCGATGAACATCACCGCGCTCGTGCCCGCGACGATAAGCGCCAGCGCCAGCAGCATCGCTTTGAACGCCGTCTTTTTCCGCAACCGGCCTCCCGTAAGAGAAGGATTTACCCATCACTCTATTTCTTATAAAAGCGCTTATTATCCTTCCGCCTGTTCCGATTGGAAAAGCTGCTGATGGGATACAGCAGCTTTTTAGGGGTCGGTTGTCCATGTCGCGCGGCCGCGACACCAGCGAGGTTTATGCAGGTTGCTATTTTCGGTGTAGACCCCTGCCGATCCCGTTCCAGGGCTGACCCCGGGGTGGGATTTTCCGACCCGGGAGCTTTTTCCGTTTGCCGCGCCGTGTGTATAATTAACCAGTCTTTACGGGCAGCGGCCTGAGAGCGACCGGAAGGGATCCCATGTGCTGGCTGGTCAGCTTCGACTATACCGTGTTCACCTGGATAAACGGGCTCGCGGGCAGGAACGCCCTGCTCGACACCGCCATGCGGACCTTCTGCAACGACCACCTGGTTCCCTTTACCCTCGGTTTCATGGTCGTCGTCATGGCCCTGCACGGCCGCGGCCGCGCACAGGACCGCGCCAACCTGGCCGCCGTGGTGCGCCTGTTCGTCGCCATCGCCGTCTCCTCTGCCCTCCTGCAGTTGGCCGTGACCCTGATACACCGCCCCCGCCCCTTCATCGCTCACGAGGTGAACCTCCTCTTTTACCGTCCCACCGACTGGTCCTTTCCCAGCAACCCCGCGACGGCTACTTTTACCTTCTTCTTCTCCGCCGTGTTCTCGGACCGGCGCTTCGGGTGGTGGTTCCTGCCGCCCGCCCTGCTCATGTCGTTCGCCCGCGTCTACTGCGGCGTGCACTATCCCGGCGACGTACTCGCCGGCGTGATCCTCGCCGCCGCCAGCGCCTACCTCGTACACCGGGTGGACTTCCTCAGCCGGCCCCTGGTGGCCGTCGCGAACGGCATGGAAAGCCGCATAAGGTCATGCCTGAGCGTGAGGGAGTGAGCCGTGGAGGAGATCTTTTACGAGGACGTACTGGAGACCTTCCTCTTCTGCTTCTTCGTCTCCTTGGGGATCATCCAGATCATGGTCGCGCGGCGCGGATGGCACGGCCTGAGTGTATACGGGGGGCGCGTGCGTTCCAACCTCAACAACGCCCTGGGAGCGGCGCTGATCATCTTCGGCTTCGCCTGGTACTTCAGCGATCCGCTGCACCGCAACGTGCGCAACATCGAGGCTTTCATGAGCCTGGTGTGCCTCGTGTTGGGCATCGCGGGCGCCGCCGCGGCCACCGCCCTTTTCGCTTCGCTCTCCGAGGCGCTGCGGCGCCGCTTGAGCCATGGCCGTGAGGTGGCGGGAGGCGGCCTCAAGAGCCTGCGGCTGCCGGCAGGGACGGCGCTCGTTTCCGGGGAATGGGGGGAACGGGGCGAGAACCTCGTCGTGGTGGCGGAACCTGGAAGGGGATCTCAGGACCTCGTGCGCGGCCTCTATGCGGCCCTGCCACGGGGCCGCGGACTGCTGTCCATCCACCCCGGCCCGGTGCAGGCGGGCCGGCGGCCGCTGGACACACCGGCACCGGGGCCGGCGGTCATGGAGGCGCTGGCCTGGGTGGAACGGGAACGCGGCGTGAGCCTGGAGGGGGAGACCTTTCTGGGCCTGGGTTGGAGCGGGAACACGCTCGCAGCTATCCGTCCTGACCTGGAAAATACATATAATCCCCGCGGGCTCCTGCTGGTGGCACCGGTGGTGCCCGACTGCGAGCAGGGATTCGTGGGGGACGCCCTGCTCTCCAATACTCCTCTCGACGTGGCCACGGTGCTCCTGGGGCAGAAGCCGTGGCGGGAAGCGGCTTTTGCCAGGATCCTGCGCCTGTGGCTGCCGCTCCTCGTATTGTGCGTGACGGCGGCTACCGCGGTGACGGTAGCATTCGACGTAAGGTGGAAGCTCTTCTCCGGACCTGTGGTCGGGCTGCTCATCTCGCTGTGGTTGGCCTATTTCCTTGCCCGCAGGAGGGGCGACGTGGCTGGAGAGAGCCTTGAGTCGTGGCTGGTCTCTCGCCTGTGCGAGCCGGCGCCGCCCGCCGGCGCGGGGGCTCGCCTCGCCATGGTCTTGACCTCCGGCGACCATGCGCATATGGAGACCCTGCCTCCGGAGGCCAGGTCCGCCTACGGCTCGAACCGGCTAGCGTTGTGGGAGGATGTTCTGAGGGGTAAATTCATCTTGGGCGGGGGAACCCCCGCACGCCTGGCAGCTCTAATATGGGAGGAGCGATCGGGGGACGGGACGGGAAGCGAGCCAGGCCCGACCCACCGGCAGGCGGAGCCCTAGCGGCCGGCAGGAGGCAGTGACTCATATGGAAAGCATTGATGACCGCAACGCGGCCATGGCGCTCAAGGTCCTGCTGTGTTTGTTCCTAGCCGGTATCGCCGTCTTCTTCGTGGTCCAGGCTACCCTGGGTGCGCGCGGCACCGCAAGCGCGCCCGGGGAGCGCACGAACGTAACCGGCACCACCCTGGGCGAGAGGCTGTTCGGCTCCTTCGAGGGCCTCATCGAAGACCTGGCCAGCGCGCGCACCTATCCCCTCGTCCCCATATGGGAGCTGGCGGTGGGCGGTGAGGTCTTCATCGATAAGGAGGGGGATTTCCTCTACCTGACCTCCACCACCGGACGCGTCATGTCCATTAAAGCCGCGACGGGCGACATCCTCTGGAGCCTCGACCTCGGGGTCTGGGTCTCGGCGCCGCCCACCGCGCGCGATGGAGTGGTTTATGTCGGGGCCACCAACCACATGCTCTACGCCCTCGACGCCGGCAGCGGGGCGCTTCTCTGGTACTACGCCACCCAGGGGGAAATACTCGCCCAGCCGGTGGTCGGAGGCGGAATGGTGTTCGTCACCGCCGATAACGATTCGGTATACGATCTCATGCACCGCCTCTACGCGTTGGACGCGCGCAGCGGCAAGCTCCTGTGGATGTACGACACCGAGAGTTGGACCCCTTCCCCGCCCGCTTTGGGTGAGCACGCGGTCTACCTGGGGGGTTACCGGCGCGAGGTCTACGCGCTGGATAAGCTCACGGGCCGGGAGCTGTGGTCGTTCAAGGCTTCGAGCATCGTCTTTTCATCGCCTCAGATCGTTGCGGGGAAGCTGCTTTTCACCTGCATAGACGGCTGGGTGCACGCCCTGGAGGCGGAGAAAGGCACGCCCCTCTGGTCGAGGAAGCTCCCCGGTTTCGTCTGGCTGTCCCCTCCCGACGGTTCCGGCATCATCTACGCCTGTTCGCACCGCGATACCTTGAACGCCATGTCCCTGGAGACCGGCGAGGAGCTGTGGGCCTTCGATGACGGCGACCTCCTCTCCTCTTCGGCCCTGCCGGAGTCGGGTGCCGTATGCGCGTTCGTCGCCCAGGGCAACGCGTACGTGCTGGACGCCGCCACGGGCAAACCCCTCGGCCGGTTGCTCGCCCCGCACGGCTTCGTCGCGCCGCCTCTTGTGGCCGGGAGATACGTCTATGCCGGCTCTCTGGACGGCTTCGTCCGCGCCTACACGCTTCCCGCGGACGGAGTGCCGTGAAGACCGCCGCCGCATGTGAACAGATGGGAGCAGGATTGGGTTCACCGGCGGATAAAACCGCGCGCGGGAAAGCCTGGGTAGACGCGCTCACCTCGGAGATCGGCTACCTCGGCATGTTGTGCACGACCATCTTCCTCTACGCGGTCATCGCCCTGCTCTCCCTGGCGCCAGACGGGACCATAGGCAAGCTCTCCCCCATCCACGAAACGGTGCAGAGGAACGCCTACCTGCGGCGCCTTCTGGAGCTCACGGGGATAAACCTGGCAACCAACCTGCAACTGGTCATCGTTTCCATATTCGTGCTCATCCTGCTGCTCGCCGTCTACGCCTGGGCGGTGCTCATATTCCGCCGCCGCCAGGACAAGGGGCTTCTCTCCATCCTGACCCTCGCACTCCTGTTGTGCGTGATACTTACGGTGATCCCGCCGCTGGTGAGCAAGGACGTGTTCTCCAACATCTTCTACGGCAAGATAGCCGCGCGCTATCACGACAACCCGTACATAGTAACGCCGCAGCGGCTGGCTGGCGACCAGCTCATGGCCTACGTCAGCCTCAACTGGAAGAACACGGCGATCGTCTACGGGCCCTTGCACACCTATTTCTCCATGCTCCTGAACCTGGTGGCCGGCGAGGGGATAACCGCCAACATCCTTGCCTTCAAGGGCGCTATGGCCCTCTTCCACCTCCTCAACGTCATCATCGTGTGGTCGATCCTGGGGTTACTTGCCCCGCGCCGGCAACGCTTCGGGACCATGATCTACGCCTGGAACCCCATCGCCCTGACCATCGGCGTGGGCGGCGGCCACAACGACGTGATGATGATGACCCTGGTGTTGCTGGCGCTCTATCTCCTGGTGAAAGGGAGGAAGTGGCCGGGGTTCGTGTTCTTGTGCCTGTCTGTCCTGATCAAGTACGTGTCGCTCATCCTGGTGGTGGCACTGGTGATCTACCTCGTCTACCGCAGGGAGGGGACGAGGGAGAGGCTGCGCGACCTCGCATCGTACGCGGCGGTCTTCCTGCTCATCGCCGTGCTGCTATTTCTCCCCTTCTGGGCGGGGACGAACACCTTCGCCTCCACCCTGCGCAACCTGCAGTTGAACAACCTCGACAGCCTGGGCGGCATACTTGCCTTCCTCTTCGCCGCGGTCTTCAGGTACGTCTTCTTTGTGCCCGCCTTCGTGGCGGAGACGCTGGGGAGCGTCCTCTCCAAGATGTTGCTCCTGCCGTTCTTCCTCGCGGCGCTGTGGCTGGCGCCCCGCCGCGCCCGGGAATGGAGGGACCTACCCGAGTGTTTCTTCTGGGTCACCCTGCTCTACCTGGTCACCACGAGCTACTACATGCCCTGGTACTTCATCTGGCTCCTGCCGCTCATCTCCCTGCGCCCCTGGGACCGCGTCTCCAAGTGGAGCCTGGCCGTCGGCACCGCGACCGTCCCCCTGGGCACGGACATCCGCCCCTATTGATGTGCAACACCTTGGGGTCTGACCCCAACGTGTTTGACTTTGAGCTAGCCGCGGCCGGAGATCATGACGTTCTCTATGGCGACGGTGGGGGCGCCCAGGCTGCCCTCGAAGGGCAGGAAGCGCATGTCCTCGCCGACGGCCACCGTATCCCGCAGAAAGTCCAGCGCCTTGCCTGCCAGGGTTATCTCCCGCAACGGCTGCGCAGGCTCGCCATTTTCTACCATCAGCCCCAGGGCTCCCAGCGAGATCTCGCCCGATACCGGGTTGGCCCCGGCGTGCGCCCCCACCACCTGCAGTACGAGCACCCCGTCTCCCACCCGGCGCATGATGTCCTCCCGGCTGCCTTTTGCAGGCTGCAGGAACATGTTCGTCGCCCCCACCCGGGGCCGGTCGCGGAAGGAGCCCCGGCTGGCGTTGCCGGTGCTCGCGGCTCCGGCCCGCGAAGCGGTGTACGTGTTGTGCAGGTAGCCCCGGAGGGTTCCCGCGGCGATGAGTTCGGTGCGCCGCGAGGGCACTCCCTCGCCGTCGAAGGGCGAGGTTGCGGGCGCCCCTTTGAGCAGGCCGTCGTCGATGAGCGTGACCATGGGGTCCGCGATGGCCTCCCCGACCTTGCCCGCGAGGAAAGAGCGTCCCTTCAGCACCGCCTCGGCGGAGAGCGCGGCCGCCAGCATCCCCAGGAACTCCGCCGCGACGAAACTGTCCAGGATGAGCGTGGTGCGGCGCGACGGCATGCTCTTCGACCCCAGCAGGCAGACGGCGCGTTCGGACGCCTCCCCCGCCACCCCGGCCAGGTCGAGGTCGGCCGGCCTCACGCCCAGGCCGAAGGAGAACCCCGTCTGGTACTCGTCCCCATCGCGCGCCATGGGGAACACGTAACAGTAGCAATCCGAGGAACGGTACAGTCCGGTTACTCCCGCCGTGTTGGCCAAGGCAACCTCGGCCACGGTATCCGCGTACACCGCCGTCTCCACCTGCGCGATGAGCGGGTCGCTCGCGAGGGTAAGGCTCTCCAGTTCCAGGGCCATCTCCACCTTCCTCGCGGAATCCGTCTCCTCCACGCCGGGATCGTAGATGCCCAGGTCCTCAACCGTATATTCGCCGCGCCCCGGAAGGAGGTTGTGCTCGTCGGGCGCGCTGAAGCGCGAGTTGGCCACCGCCTCCTCCAAGGCCTTCCTCCCGTCCTCCCAGTCCAATCCGGTGCAGTAGGAATAGCCGAGGCGCCCCCCGCTAAGCGCCCGCACTCCCACTCCGCGGCTGTGGGAATAACGCAGCCCCTCCACCTCTCCGCCGAAGGCCTTGACCGTCAGGCCGCGGTGCTCCTGCGCGAATATCTCCAGTTCCACGCCCGCGCCCACCAGCGAGCGCCCGCGCTCCAACCATTCCGAGGTCAGCGCCCGCAGATCCGCCGCCGGTTTCACTCACATCACCTCCGCCGTGCCTCCGACCACCAGTTCCCGCACGCGCAGGGTCGGCTGGCCGGTGCACACCGGCACCGCCTGACCCTCCTTGCCGCACATCCCGGTGTCGAAATCGAGGTCGTCGGCGACGGCGTCAATATTCTGCAGCACGCGCGGGCCGTTGCCGATGAGGGTCGCCCCCTTCACCGGCTCGGCCACCTCGCCGCCTCTGATCATGTATCCCTCGGTGACGGCGAAGATGAAATCGCCCGTGACCGGGTTCACCTCGCCGCCGCCCAGCTTGAGCGCGTACAGCCCAAGAGGCGTATCGGCGATGATATCTTCCTTCCCGGCCGCGCCCTTCTCTATATAGGTGTTGGTCATGCGCGGCACGGGGACGAAGCGGTAGGACTGGCGCCGCCCGTTGCCCGTGGGAGCGGTTCCGTCGCGCATGGAGCGCTTGCGGTCGTTTATGAAATCGCGCAGCACGCCCCCCTCTATGAGGGGGGTGCGCGCCGCCCTCACGCCTTCGTCGTCGTAGGAGAACGAGCCCCAGCGGTTGACGAGAGTCGCGTCGTCGTAGGCGTTCACCAGGGGCGAGGCCACCTTCTCTCCCGTCTTCCCCATGAACACCGAGGCCTTCTTGTATACCGCGTCGGCCTCCAGGCCGTGGCCGCAGGCCTCGTGGAAGAGGACCCCCCCGGTGCCGTTGGCGATGACCACGGCCATGGGACCCGAGGGGGCGGGACGGGCCTCCAGCATGGTCATGGCCTGCGCGGCCGCCTTCCTTCCCGCGTCCTCGGGGGGGAAGATGCGGAAGAGCTCGTATCCCGCCAGCATACCCGGGGTCTCATGCCCGGTCTGGATCTCGCCGTCCTTCGCAGCCACCACCTGCACCACCAGCCGTACGCGCACGCGTGCATCACGCACCATCTCCCCCAGGGAGTTGGCGATAAGGACCTCCTGGCGGCTGTCCCCCAGCTGCGCCACCACCTGCACCACTTGCGCACCGGCCTCCCGCGCCGCCTGGTCCGCCCGGCGCAGCAGGTCTATCTTCCCCTCGCGGGGATAGGCCTCGATATCCAGCTCGACGGGATGCTCCGCGAGCGGCGGGAGGGACCGCAGCGGCTTCTCCAGGTCTATCGATGCCGTGCTCCCGCCGCGAGAGGCCGCTGCCGCCACACCGGCCGTCTCCAGGAGCGACGCTTCGCCCATGTCGTTGGTGTAGGCGTAGGCCACGGACTCGCCCTGGATGACGCGCACCCCGGCCCCGGTCTCGTTCCCGGAGGTGTTGTCCTCTACCTTTTCCTCCTCCAGCCTCAGGTTGTAGCCGCGCCTCCTCTCCACGAAGAGCTCGGCGAAGTCGCCACCCCCGGAAAGAGCTTTCTCGATCACCCGGCGCGCAACGTCCTCGTCGATCATGTGCTTCCCTCACCTCCATGTCCCGGATCCAGGGGCAGCTCGAAGACGAAGGCGGAGCCCCCCTCCGGCATGTTCTCGGCCCAGATCCTTCCTCCGTGCGCCTCGATTATCTGGCGGCAGATGAACAACCCCAGGCCGACCCCGGGGTAGGGCCTGCTGGAGGTTGCGTCCGCCTGGTAGAACCGGTCGAAGATCTTTTCCAGCTGCGAGGGATGTACGCCGACGCCTTCGTCCTCCACGCGCACCCGCACGCGGCCGTCCGCGATCATACAGGAGACGCGGATATCGCCCCGTCCCCCGGAGAATTTCACCGCGTTATTGAGCAGGTTGGAGAGGACCTGCTCTATCCTCCGGGCATCGGCCGTCAGGGCCGGGACGGCCGGAGGGAAATCAACGACTACCCGCTGCTCGCCCCTGCCGGCTATGTACCCCTCGGCCGCCTTGCGCGCCAGGGCCACCAGGTCCAGTTCCTCGCGCTGCAGGCGGATCATGCCCATCTCCAGCATGGAGATGTCGAGGAGGTCGTCGACCAGGGAGGCCAGGAACTGCGTGCGCTCCATCACCACCCGCAGGCAGTGCATCTCTTCCTCGTAGGTCAGGTTATCGTAGTAGTCGTAGATGGTCTGCGTGTACCCCCCGATCAAGGCCAGGGGCTGCTTGAGCTCGTGGGTCACCGCGGAGATGAAATTGGACTTCATCTCGTCCAGCCCTCGCAGCTCTTCGTTGGCCTTCTCCAGTTCCGCGATATGTCCCTGCAGCTGCACGTAGAGAAGGGCGTTCTCGAGCGCGATGCCCGTCTCGTCGGCCATGGCCCTGAGGGCCGCCTTCGTCTCACCGGACAGGCGCTTGCTGCTCGCGGACGCCAGACAGATCAAGCCCAGCACGCGGGAGGGAGAGCTGAGCGGCAGGGCGGCGAAGGAACCTTCCGGCACTATGGCGAGGATGTCCACTTCCTCTTCTTTGGCTTCGCGCGCCGCCCCCAGGAAAATCGCCTCTCTTTGTTCCATCGCTCTCCCCAGCAGCCCCTCCCCCGGCTTCACAACCTCGGGTAATCGCGACGCCGGTTCCGGGGGACAGCGGCGGTACAGCAGCCTCCACGCCCTATCGCCGGCCAGGTAGCACCAACCGTTATCGTAATCCGTGAACTCCATGAAGAGTTGCAGCGTCCGCTGGAGCATCTCGTCGGGACTCACGCTCCGCCGCAAGGAGCTGGCCATCTCGTTCAAAGCCCGCAGTTCCTGGGTTCTCTCCTGCACCTTGCGCTCCATCGTCTCGTGGGAGCTCTGGATGGCCTCGGCCATGCGGTTGAAGCTGGCGACCATGCTCTCCACTTCCTCCGCCCCCTTGATCTCGATGCGGTAGTCGAGGTCGCCCAGGCCGAGTTTTTCCGCTCCCGTCTTGAGGGTGACCAGGGGTTCGCTGATGCGCCGGGAGAGGAATATCGAGGCGATCAAGGCGGCGATGCCGAGGACGAGCACGATGAGGACGACGCTGATGCGCAGGGTGTCGAGCTGCGAAAAGGCCTGGTTCGCATCCTCCTCGACTATCAGCCCCATCTCCAACTCCGTCATCCATGTGAAGCTGCCCAGGACGTCCTCGCCGGCGTAATTCCTGTATTCGGCCACCCCGCTCTCCCCGCCTGCCACCCGGCGCACGCCCTCCGTATCCAGGGATTCGCCAAGGATCTCCAGCCCCATATCCTCGCCGGCCTTGGGGGGGAGAGTGATAGGCCGCCCCTCGTCGTTCACCAGGTAGACCTCCCCCAAGCTCCCGATCACCAACGAGCCCAGGGTTTCGCTGATACGCTCGGGCGGTATGTCCCCGACGAGGATGCCCGCCACCTTTCCCTCGATGACCATGGGGGCGGCCACCGTCATGACCTTCTCCTGCTCGGGAGGCTCGCCCGCCAGGCGGAAGGGGATGACCAACGTCTCCCCGGCCCGCAATCCCCGCAGCTCTTCCATTTCTCCCGGGTGGTAATCGGGGTCGGAGCTGGCCAGGAAGAAGCCGTTGGGTAGAAAGACGCTGACGCGCTGGAACCCAGGTATCTGGCCCTGGGTCTCCTCCAGCCCCTCGTACATGCCCTCGCTCCCCGCTTGTGTGCCATACAGCATCTCGGCGACCCCCGCGAGTATCCTCATCTGGCCTTCCATGGTGGGTATCCATGCCTCTTCGATCACCAGTTCCACATTCCGGGCGGTATTGGAGAGGTTGTCGTAGACCTGGTCCCTTATGGAGGTTCTGGCTATATAGTAAGCGGAAACGCCGACCAGGATACCGGTCAACGCGCTGACCAGTAATATGACCAGGAGAATCCTTACACGTATCCCGCCGAAAAGCCTTCCCGGTAACTTCATCCCGTCCTCTGGACCGCTCTTCCCGGCTCGTCTTCATCAAGCCCCTATATTATAGGTCATACAAATCCCCCCTTGGGGTCACCTTTAAAGATGACCCCAAGGGGGACGACCCCCGGACAGGCGAGATATCATGGTTCCCGATCCCGTTCCAGGGCTGACCCCAAGGGGGATTTACGGCCCGATGGGACATATAATCTTCTTAGGTTCTTCTCAAGAGCTGAAGGGGGGCGACGTTGGCGCAGCTCAGGGTGGGCACTTCGGGCTGGCATTACACTCACTGGAAGTCTGTGTTCTATCCTCCGCGCAGCAGGCCGGAGGAATGGCTCGCCTTCTACGCCACCCGTTTCGACACCGTCGAGATAAACAACTCTTTTTACCGGCTGCCCAGCCGCGAGACCTTCGCCGCCTGGGGGGGAAAGGCCCCGCAGGGCTTCGTTTTCGCGGTGAAGGCCAGCCGTTACGTCACCCATGTGAAGAAACTGCTCGCTCCCGGCGAGGCCCTGGCAAACCTGCTGGACAACGCCGGCGGGCTGGGAGAGAAGTTGGGACCGGTGCTCTTCCAGCTCCCCCCAAACTGGAAAAGAAATCCGGAAAGGCTGGGCGAGCTCATCGCCATGCTTCCCGGCGAAGGCCGTTACGCCTTCGAATTCCGCGATGAAACCTGGCTGCACGACGACGTGTACCATGTCCTCGAGTCCGGAAACTGCGCACTGTGCATCTCCAGTTCCCCATCCTTCCCCAACGCCAGGCGCGTCACCGCCGATTTCGCCTTCCTGCGTTTCCACGGCGGCACCGTCCTCTACGGCTCCAAATACTCCCGCCGGGAGTTGGAGGGCTGGGCATCATTCGCCCGCGGCCTCCTGGATGAGGGGCGGGACGTCTACGCCTATTTCAACAACGACGCCTTCGGTTTCGCGGTCGAGAACGCTGAGTCCTTCCGCGACCTGCTTGGATACCGACCAAGGTCGGATGGCGTGAGCCGGGGCGATTAGCCCTGTGGGTCAGGGTGTTGCATTTTACCGGTGCGCATTTCTCACATGTCTTTCGTCAGGCGCTAGCCTTTCCTGGCCAGCTTCCTCCCCAGCTCCTCCAGGCGGGCGACATCCTTCTCGCTGGCATCCGGCCCTCTCCACAGGCTCAAGGGCGCGCCGGCCTTGAAAGCCACGCCGCGCAGGACCTTGGCTTTGCGGCGCTTCAGGAGCTTCTTCATGCGCCGCAGGGTCGCCTTCCCCCGGAAGCCCGCGTAGGAGCTGAAAGTCGTCGCGGTCTTCCCCTTCAGGGCTTTCCTGTCCAGGCCGCGCAGGAACTTCTTTACCACGCGCGCCGGCTTGGCCCCCCGGGTGGGGCTCCCCACGGCGATCATCGCGTAGTCGGAGAGCTCCCCCGGGTTTACTTCAAATACGTGCTTCACGGTCGCGCTGACCCTCCGCGATTCCAGCCCCCTCGCGACGGCATCCGCCGCGTCCGCCGTGTGGCCGGTCTTGGTGTGATAGACCACCAAGGCCCTCTTTTTCTTCCGGAACATTACAACCTCCTTTTCTTCCGTGGACTCGGGATCAGGAACCGGCACTCCGGCCGACCCCCGACATCCAATTCCCGATCAGGGAAAATCCGGGATTCGAGACCCGGCTTCTGGCGCGGACCCACTGCCCACGGGAAGGGAAAAAGCGATCACCGCCCCAAGGCCGTCCTCGTCTTCCAGCCATACCTTGCCGCCGTGGGCTTCCACGAAAGTACGCACGATGTACAGGCCCAACCCCAGGCCGCGCTCCATCCCCTCGACCTTGCTCTGGGTGAACCTCTCGAAGAGCCGGTCCCTCTTCTCGGGCGGGACCCCGGGCCCCATATCCTTCACCCTCACCACGGCCTCACCGTCGTCGAGGTCGCCGGTAACGATAACCTGGGAGCCTGGGGGGCTGAACCGGAAGGCGTTGTCGATGAGGTTGATCACCACCTGTTTGATCTTGTCCCAATCCGCCTCCATCTCAATCTGCCGCACCGAGGTGATGAGCCGCATGGGGCGGGAGCCGGGCGCGATGGCCAACTCCCGCGTCACGTCCCCCAGCAAGGCCACCAGGTCGCCGCGTTGCCGGTGCAGGAACAGCCGCTCCGATTCTATACGGCTCATGTCCAGGACGTTCTCTACCATACGGTTGAGGCGGTTACATTCGCGCAAGACGTGGTCTATGCATTCCAGCTTGCGCTCTTCGTCCATCCTGTCCCAGTGGTCCTGGAGGGCCGCCGCGTAGCTGTAGATGACGGTGAGCGGCGAACGCAGTTCGTGTCCCACCACTCCCACCAGTTCGGTCTTGAGGGTATCCAGCTCGCGCAGCCTCCGGTTGGCTTCCTCCAGGAGGAGGTTCCTCTCCAGGAGTTCCCTTTCCATCTCCCGCGCCCCCGTTACGTCGCGGGCGATGACCAGGGCGACGCCGTCCTCCCCCTGCAGGCGCGTGGCCGTGATCTGCATGACCACGGGCTTTACTCCCTGCTCCCGAAGGGTGACCTCCAGGTGGCGGATCTTCTCTCCCGCCATGCCCCTGACCACGGCATCGGCCACCTTCGCCTGGTCCTCCGGCGAGAGGAACCCCTGGTATCCCTTGCCGAGGAGCTCCCTCACCTTGAAGCCCCCGATTTCATCCGCCTGCGTGGAGATGGCCAGGATGTCTCCCTGCCTGTCCAGGGTGAAAATGATGTCGAAGCTCGAGTCCACCAGCCGGTGGAACCCATCCTCGGCCATCTCCAGTTTCCGTTCCCTCAAGCCCAGCTCCTCCAGGGTGCGCATATGCTCCCGCCGCTCGCGCAGGAAACCTCCCACTATGATGTCGTAGCCGAAGAAGAGCTCGAAGGCGAGCATGCCATAGGTCTGGCAGTAGAAATCCTCCGCGCCCAGAATGATCGCCACCAGTTGCAGGGCTACGCCCAGGGCCAGGGACGCGGCCCCCAGGAGGGCCCACATGTATTCCCTGTGCCTCTCCCTGCGATAAGCCCAGGCGATCAAGCCGACGTCGGCCGTTATCAACACCATGAAGTAGGCGCTGTAGGCCACCTGCCATGGCGTGCTCTCGTGTACCCACCCCATCGCGCTGGCGAAGACGAAGAAGGCGGCGAGAGGGTAAGCGGCGGCGTAGAGGTAACGCGGTTCGTGCCTGCCGTGATAGGCATAGGTCACGATGAAATGGAAGGACAGGGCGGTGGAGAACATCCCCGTGCCCCACCCCATGGCATCCACCCAGAAGGCCGTGCTCAGCTCGGGATCGGCGAACTCGAAGGCCTTCCATACGGCGAGGCTGAGGCACAGCAGGCCGAAGAGCCTCCCGCGGCGCTCTCTCCAGTTGTTCGCGAGGACGATGAATCCCAGGAGGCCGGAACCGACGACAGCCACTATCTCTATGACGTTCCTCGCATCAAACGCAATCTGCACGTACGTCTCCCCCGGCCGAACAAAAAACCTACGTATATATTAACCAAACGCCCGACAGCATGCATCGCGTAAGCGATGGTGACGCCCGGAGGGCGGCACTGCGGTTCCAGTGCCTCAAGATCATTCCGCGGGGTGACAGTGCCGGTAGGCCTGGCGCGTGTCCATCTGAAGGCCTGGCGCGTGTACGTGCGGAAGCATGCATCAAGGCTACTTCGTCGCCTGAGACTCTTCTCGCAATGACATGGTCCGCTGCCGCGTTGCTCCCATCCTCGTTATCCGGCCTAGCCGAAGTCCTCGAGCACGAACTCCCCCGCCACCATGCCCGAGCCGATGGTCGGCGCCACCCCGCCTCCCAGGTGAGTGGAGGCGCCGGTGAGGTACAGCCCCTTCAGCACCCGCGAGCGGGCGCTGGGCCGGAAGGCGGCGGAACAGGTGATGTCGCTCTGCAGCCCGTACACCGCGCCGTTGGGATGGAGGAGCATCCTCTCGAAATCCTTGGGGGTGTTGACCTTGGCCACCTGGATGTTGTCGCGCAGGTTGAGGTTGAAGTTCTTCTCCAGCAGGCCCAGCATCATGTCCAGGTACTTCTCCTTGTAGTTGTCCCAATCCCCGTCGGCCAGGTGATAGGGAGCGAAGGAGACCATGTTCAGGCAGTGGTGCCCTTCCGGCGCCAGGGAGGGGTCCGCGTGGGTCGGCCACGAGATGAGCATGAATCCGCCGTCGGGGACGCGGTTCGCCGCGTAGTCCTCGAACCAGATACGGTTCATCTCGTCCAGGGTGGCGTAGCAGAAGGAATGATGGGCGTCCAGGTCGGGCTTGGCGTCCAATCCGAGCATGATCATGGGAGCGGGTATGGAGACGTCGTAGCTCTTGATGGCCCGCTTGGCCCATGCGGGCAGCTTTTCCTCCCCCACCAGGTCCAGGTAGAGGGTCTTGGCGTTGATGTTGGAGACCACGATGTCGGAGCGTATCTCGCTCCCGTCCGCCAGCCGCACGCCGCGGGCCCGCTTGCCGTCGGTGAGGACCTTGTCCACGCGCGCGTTGAAGCGTAGATCCCCGCCCAACTCCCTGTAGGCGGCGGCGATGCCCTCGGGGATGCCGCTCATGCCGCCGCGCGGGTAGAAGATGCCCTCGTGCTCGGAGTAGGCGAGAAAGGCCACGTAGCCGGGGCACAGCGCCGGGGGGAGGCCTACGAAATACGACTGCAGGCTCATGGAAGCCCGCACGGTGTCGCTCTTGAAGAACTTGCACAGCACGCTCTCGAAATTGAGGATCATGTACTTGAAGTACTTGATCAGCTTGGGGTTGGCCATGGCCACCTTGACGAGGTCCTTCATGGTCCCCATGGACTCCGACATCACCTTGCCGAAGGCGAAGTTGATGGCCTCCGAACCCACCTCGGAGAAGCGGTCCCAGGCGCGGGCGTCCTCCTCGGAGAACCGGGCGATGACCTCGCGCGTACCGTCTATGCTCACCGGGTAGGAGAAGCGCCGCCCGTCAGCGGTGAAGAAGCCGTAGATGGGGTCCACGGGGACGAAATCGATGAAGTCCTCCGTCTTGCGGCCAAGCCTGGTGAAGAGGTCGCCGATGACCCAGTCGAGTTCCACTACGCTCGCTCCGATGTCGAAGCGGTAGCCCTCGTAGTCGTAGGAGGAGCAGCACCCGCCCACCTGGCCGGTGTTCTCCAGGACCAGCGTCCTGAAACCGTTCTTCGCCAGCAAGGCGGCGCTGGAAAGGCCTCCCAGCCCGGCACCGATGACCACGGCATCGTAATCCATCTTCGTCTCCTTTCGGCGCTCTCAGATGAAATAGCGGTAGGGGAGGTAGGGGACCTGCCTGCCGACGTGGCTGAGGTAGCGCTTGGTGCTCTCGTCCGCGGTCAGATAGGCGGCGGCTAGCCCCAGCAGCACCGCGACGCCGAGAACCCTCTTCACGTTCTTCATTTTCATTACCTCCTATCCGGAAGACCTTCCATTCACTATAGACGCTCGGTCACTATCCCGCGGGCGTCTCCACACGAAGCCCGGAAACCCCCTCCGCCGTGCGGCCGGCCTCTCGCCACCGCACCACGGGCGCCCCTATCCCCTGTCCTTCAGGATGTAGCCCGCGGCGATGATGCCCGACGCGATGGTGGTGGGCACGCCGCCCCCCAGGTGGGTGGAGCTGCCGGTGAGGTACAGGTTCCTGATGGCTCGCGAGCGCGCATGGGGACGGAAGAGGGCCAGCGAGGTCATGTCCGAGAAGAGCCCGTAGATGGACCCCTGGGGGGATAGCAGGCGGCGCTCGAAGTCCAGGGGAGTGGAGACCTCCATGTAGGTGATGTGGTCGCGCACGCCGGGAAGGACGTTGCGCTCCAGGCCCTTGACGGCCTCCTCCCTGTACCAGTCCTTGATGCGGTCCCAGTTGTCGCCCAGCGGCGCATAGGGTGCCGGCGCGTTGCACAGGAAGTTGAGGACGTGATGGCCGTCCGGGGCCAGGGAAGGGTCCGCCTCCGAGGGCCAGCAGACCAGGCTCATGGCGTTGTCGGGGATGAGGTCGCGCATGTAGTAGTCGTTCCACACCGCGTTCATGGTCTCGATGGAGCCGGTGACCACGGTATGGTGGGCCTCCAGGTCGGGCTTGGTGTCGAGGCCCACGTAGATCATGGGGCAGGGCATGGAGTGGCGGTAGCTGCCGATGGCTTTCACCGCCCACCCGGGCAGGTTCTCGGGTCCGACCATCTTCAGGTATGCCACCTTGGCATTGACGTTGGATACGACTATGCGGGAGGTTATCTCCGTGCCGTCTTCCAGGAGCACCCCGCCGGCGGTGCGCTCGCGCACCAGGATCTTCTCCACCTTCCGGCCCGTGCGCACCTCCAGCCCGTGCTCCTCGCCCGCCTTCCTCATCCCCTCCGGGATGGAGATCATGCCGCCGCGCGGGTAATAGATGCCCATGTGTTCGGTGAGGGCGATGAAGCCGAAGATGCCCGAGCCGATCTCCGGCGGCGCGCCGGCGAAGTACGATTGAAAGGCCACCGAGGACTGGATTATGGGGTTTTTGTAGTACTTGCGCGTCACCGCCTGGTGGGTGCGCATGAGCAGGGGCAGGAAGCGCATGGCCTCGGGGTGCTTGATGACCATGCGCATGGCTTCGGGCAGCGTCTTCATGGGCGAGAGCATCATGGCGTCCATCATCTTGTCGATCATCTCGAAACCCAGGCTCGAGAACTTCTTCCAGCCCTCCACGTCCTCGGGAGCGATGGACTCGATGACCCTGGTTGTCTCGTCGATATCCGTGGGGTAGGAGAACCTGTCTCCCTCCGGGGTGATGAAGGAGTAGATGGGGTCGCAGGGCACCAGCTCTATATAGTCCTCGCGCCTCTTTCCCATGAGCTCGAAGAACCTCTCCATGGGGTGGAGTATCTCCACGATCGACGCGCCCACGTCGAACTTGTAGCCCTGCGTCTCGTAGGTGGAGCAGCAGCCCCCGATGATGTCGGACTGCTCCAGGACGAGGGTCTTGAAACCGTTTTTCGCCAGTATCGAGGCGGTGGTCAACCCTCCCAGGCCCGCTCCGATCACGACCGCGTCGTAGTCCGCCATTCGAACCTCCTCTTGCTCGATCCTACACTGTCCGCGAAGGACACCTCCGCGCCGCGCGCGTCTCTCACTTGCGGTCCTGCCGCTGTATGCGACCCCATCGCCTCGCATGGGCAGGTGGTATCCTGGCAGTGCAGCTCATCACGGCCTGTGGCAAATCGTTTCATATCCTTCCAGTTGTAGATAGTTTAATTGACTTGTGAGTGCTATTATACTTACTGAATACCCGTATGTAAACCCCGGGTATGCGTAACACGGAGCCCGGGGATACGCATGCAGCGTGAATACGAGAGCGCTAGCGGGGGCCTGGACGCTCAGCGCGAGGGGATGGCCATCCTCATCGTCGTGCCCTCCTGCGGCGCCGATTCGAGGTCGATGGAAATGCGCTGTAGCAAGGCGGCCAGGCGCACGATGTACGGTCCCAACCCTACCCCCTTGGAGTGGTGCTGCGCACCAGGTCCTCTTCTCGCGGCTATCCCTCCGCGTAAAGCCCGTGCTGGAGGAAGTCCATGAGGTTGACGAAGAAGGTGAGGACGTCGAAGTCCTCCTCGACCACGTAGCGGTTGCCCACCACCTCCGCGATGCCGAGGAGGGCGTAGGCCACGGTCATGGGATCCACGGGGCGGAAAACCCCCCCGGCGATGCCCCTCTCTATGTCCCGGGCCAGGAACTCCGCCACCTTGCCGAACACCTCGGCGGCCTTTTTCCTGAAGCGATCGTTTCCGCCGAGCGTCTCCGAGATCATGCCCATGAACATGAACTGCAGGTCGCGGTACTTGGAGATGAAGGTCAGGCCTTCTATTCCCAGGCGCATCAGCACGTCCTTGGCCTCCCCGGCCGCCGCGTCGGCCTCGGCCAGGAGGGTACCCAGGGTGCGCTCCATGGTGGCGATGAA
>CAZQFX010000009.1:0-33283 GCA_964592775.1 uncultured Actinomycetota bacterium | reverse complement strand
TACGCTCGCAACAGGTCGCCGCTGCATCCCCGCCAACTGTGTTGCGCTCCCTGCGGCGTACTCGCGGAGTACGCCTCAGTCGCGCGCCTTGTTGGCGTGGCGCAGCGACGCTCTCGATACGTTACCGTATTTACGGACCGGAGTACTTAGGGGTTATGGATCGGGCGTTGGGCGGTAAGTAATGGCGAATAAAGGAGCGGGCTCTGGAGCCCGCTCCTTTGAAACCGTCTTCTACAAGTTCATCCTGTCGGCGACGTCGCCCAGGCCGTATTTCTCCAGCAAGGCGCGGGGAGGCATGCCGTCCGGCGTCATGCCGCGGTACTCGTAGAACTCCCGCAGCATGGTTTCCATGTCCGGCACGGAGCCGGCGATGCCGCCGTCATCCACCGGGGTCAGAATGCGCTGGCCTACGCGGTCGTCCGCTCCCGTGGCGCCCCAGATGTGGCCCAGGCAGCGCTGCAGGAACCATACGCGCGCCCCCGCCTCCATCATCTTTTCCACGTCCCAGCCGTAGCCCGCCACCGCGCTGAAGAGCTCCGCCCACTGCGTGACGGAGTAGGCGGTGCCGGGGAACTCGCACCAGCAGGCGGAGTTCATGATGCACCCGATATCCGCGGTGAGCGCAGCCGCCTCCGCCTTGAACTCCGCGGACTGGTTCTGGTAGTTCTTGTCCAGCCCTATCTCGGGGTACTCTATGGCCCCCCATTCCAGCAGGAAGGTCATGTTGGATACGTGGCAGGCGCCACGGATGGAGACGGCGTAGGCCAGGCCGTCACCCCAGTTGCAGCGGGGGTCGTGCATGGGAGCCTCCAGGCCCTTGGAGTCGGCGAGGAAGGCGTCGGCCCCTCCGCCCACTTCCTCCGCCGCGGCGCGGGAGGCCTTGGCCAGCAGTTGCGCCAGCTTCCCCTCCTTGGCGACGATGCTGGGCAGCAGCTCGATCACCGTGTCGATGCCGCCCCATTCCAGCTTGATGCCGTCGTAGTCTTCCGGTTTGAGGATGCCCGCCTCGAAGCAGTCCATGGCCCAGGCGAAGGTGGACCCCAGGGTGATGGTGTCCATGCCCGCGCGGTTGCAGAAGTCGTTTATCTTGCACACCGCGCCCAGGTCCGGGTTGAGGAGCATGGTGCCAAAAGCGGCCTGGGTCTCGTACTCCGGCCCGGGACCGGGCGGTATGGCATAAGGCCCGTCTTTGATCTCCACCACCGGCTTGCAGCGCACGGCGCAACCCCGGCAGCTAGCGTGGTCTACCACGAACCCGTCGGCCAGCGCTATGCCCGAGAGCTTCTCCGCCCCCTCCTCCCACAGGCCCTGCCCCCAGTTGCGGGTGGGGACGTCGCCCTCGTACATCTTGGCCTCCAGGTTGGCGCCGGTGCCGAAGGCGGCGAGAGCGCCGCAGAAGATGTTGTCCTTGATCATCTCGCGGTGCTCCTCCTGCATGGCCTTGACCTTCTCGGGGTCGGCGTGTTCCGGCTTCATGCCCCCTTCGGCCACGATGGCCTTGAGGTTCTTGGAACCCATCACCGTCCCCATCCCGGCGCGGCCGAAGACGTGGCCGTAGTCGTTGACGATGCTCCCGAAGGGGATGAGGTTCTCCGAGGCGGGGCCGATGGCGAGCACCTTGCCGCCCTTGCCGTATCTCTGCTTGAGCACGTCGGTGGTCTCGTAGGTGTCCATGCCCCAGAGGTCATCCGCCGGTAAAAGATCCGCAGAGCCCTCGCCCAGCAGCATAAAGACCGGCCCGACCGCCTTGCCCTTGAAGACGACCGCGTCGTAGCCGCAGCGCTTCAACTCGGGCCCGAAGTTTCCCCCGCAGGAGGCCTGGCCCCAAACGCCCGTGAGCGGCGAGCGCGCCCCCACCGAGAGGCGGCTCGAGCCGGAGAAGCCGATGCCGGTGAGCGGGCCGGTCGCGAAGACGAGCAGGTTGTCCGGGTCCAGTGGACCCGCTTCCAGGTTGCCGCGGTCGAAGAGGAGTTTAGCCGCCAGGCCGGTACCCCCGATATAATCGCGGTAGGTCGCCTTGTCGATCTCGAACTCCAAGGTCGTCCCGGAGGTAAGGTCCACCTCCAGTGCCTTGCCCATGTTGCCGAAAGCCACAGTCATCACCCCGTTTTCAAGTCCGGACTCCGAACTCTGAAGTCTGAAGTCGGCCGACGTCCGACGCAGTCTGAAGTCTACAGTCGCCAATGGTGGCGGAAGTACAGGCCTACACGTATCTCAGCCGCATGGCCCTCGTCTCTGGTCATCTCTGGCAATCTCCCGGGAGCGGCGTGACGCAATCCCCCGCCTTCCTTTCCTCCCACTCTCATATGCAGCCGCGAAAAACGATCTCAATTCAGGGACATGATCTTGGTGAGCCTGGTGAGGGCGCCCAGGTGCAGGAACATGCCCTTGATCTTGAGTTCCCGCTTGAGGAGCTTCTTCACCACCGCCATCCCCGTCTCGTCGAAGTAGTAGGGCATCCCTAACTTGATATTGATGTTCGCCAGGTCCAGCAGGGTCGCGGCGTCGGTGACGATCGAGATATCAGGGTTGCCTTCCTTGCCGCCGTACACGGTCATAACGCCCTTGTCGAACACCATGGTCATCTCGGTGTCGGCGTCCTTCGCGTTGATATGCACGCGGGCCTTGAGCTTGTTGAAGTCCTTGAGCTTCTCGGGCTTCTCGAGGTTCGCCTTGAGCATGTCCGCGAGCATGACCGCCATTGCCACCTCGTCGGCTCCCGGTGCCAGCTTCACATCAGCCATCTCCTACCTCCTTCATGATTGCGCAAATACTCCGCGAGCGGAACGACAGCATCCTAATAAGCCTTGTTGTACACCTCCATGACCTGCTCGACCTCGAAGATCATCTTGGGGTTGTACACGATGGCCCCGTCGCAGAGCGCCATCTCCGCGGCCTGCGTCAGACCCTCCTCCTCCACGCCCACATCCCGCAGCGACTGGGGCACCCCGAGCTTCCGGGTCAACTCGAATACCGCGTCCACGGCCGCTTCGGCCGCCTCCTCGTCGCTCATGCCCTTTTGCCTGACGCCCATGGCCTCGGCGACGAGGGCGTAGCGCTCGGCAGCTTCGTCCATGTTGTACATCATCACATGGGGCAGGAGGATGGAGTTGGCGACGCCGTGCGGCACCTCGAAGAGGGCGCCCACGCAGTGGGCCATGGCGTGCACCATCCCCACCTGGGCGTTGGAGAAGGCGATCCCGGCCATGGTTGCGGCTATCTGCTGCTGCCCCCTGGCCACCAGATCGTCGCCGTTCTCTACGCATATGGGCAGGTATTTCATGATCAGCCTTATGGCGCCCACGGCCATGGTGTCCGAGATGGGCTGGGCCTGCAGCGCGTGGATGGCCTCCACGGCGTGGGTAAAGGCATCCATCCCGGTCATGGCGGTTATCGCGGGAGGCATGCTCGCCGTCATCAACGGGTCCAGGATGCCGGTGTTGGGCATGAGGTAATCGTCTCCGTAGAGCATCTTCTGGTTCTTCTCCCAGTCCTTGATTACGAAGGCGTAGGTGACCTCGCTCCCCGTCCCCGCGGTGGTGGGTATGACGATATGGGGGGTGATAGGGTGGGTGAGCATCTGGAAACCCTGGTAGTCCTGGAGGTTGCCCCCCTCCGAGACGACGATCGCCATGCCCTTGGCGGTGTCGATGACGCTGCCGCCGCCCACGCTCACCAGGCAGTCCGCGCCCGTACCGCGCGCGATCTCAGCGGCCTCGTTGACGATGTGATACCCGGAGTCCTGGGGAATATCGTCGTATGTTCCTACGTGCCTGCTCCCAAGGGCTTTTTCCACCTTCTCGACGAGCCCGACTTCCACCAGCCCCTTGTCGGTGATGATGAAGGCCTTGGAGCACTTGAGCTGGTCCACTTCCGCGCCGACGTCCTTTACGGAGTCGATGCCGAAGACCAGCCTGGTGTAGTTCTTGTAGATGAAGGACAGGTCCTTGTCATAGCCCATATAAACCACCTCCGGTTACAGCCCGGGGATATCTCCGCCCCGGCATATCGCGTAGTGACAACACCGGTGTCTGGCGGCGCCGGTTCCTTTTTCTGGCGACAGGTTCCCGGGCATTCAGCCCGGGAACCCTCAAAGACACGGCGGAAATGCCCCTCGGCTAGATCCCGAACTCGTCTTCCGCCCGCTTCAGCAGAGCGCGCAGATCCTCGACCCCGGCTTCGTCCAGGTCGTCGGGGAACCTGGGCTCGGTGGAGGCGGAGAGATCCACCAGGCGGGACGCCGCCTTGACGGCGCGCACGATGGTGGGGAGATCCCCCTTCAACTTGAGCTTGCCCTGCATCATCCCCTTTACGGTATCCAGCTCCTTGGCCATTACCGCCTTCCAGCGATCGTATTCTCCGGTGATGACGTAGTCCCCCGCCTCTCCCACCTCGGTGGGAACGATCTTCACGAAGCGGCAGTCACCGTGCCAGAGGTCCATGAACATGTACAGATCCTTGTCCAGACCGATCTCCGGCTTGGCCAGGATCTTGATGACCACCGAGCCCTCCCAGTCCTTGGCGGCCTCCTTGTACTCGGCGTCGTTCTGGATGAGTTCCTGGTACTGATGAACCCATTCCGGGGTGCCCATGATGTAGGGCTTGGACTGGCTCTCCAGCCTCTCCTTGACCAGCGCGTCGTAGGCCTGGTTCCATTCGTCGCTGCCATAAGTCAACGCCATACCCGATCCCTCCTTAGACTAGTCGATTCGCCCTGCCATGCAATGTGAGCCGGTATAAATCTACCAGCATGAACAAGCATGAATAATATATATACCCCATATGCGGGTATGCAAATCAATCTTAGAAAACCTCGCGCGGGTTGCACGCTCGCGGCAAGCGGATATACGTAGCTCACCGTCCTCCCAACTTCGCTTCCCGGGCAGGCATCCATGGCATCCATGATATATACGTCGTATGGCGCCGATTCCCTCGCGCCGCCTCGCGTTGGCCACTGATCGGGTCGACGACGGTCTTCACCGTCTTCCCGATGACCGGCCAGTTGATGAGCCGGGTGACCCGGGAGGTGAAATCGATGTAGTAGTCGATGCCTCACCCCGCCACCTTCTCGAGGTTCCTCGCGCGCCGGGGGGTCCTCCATCATCTTCTCGGAGGAATCATCGGAGTTGAGATACCAGCGGTTGCCCTGCCCGTGTTTGCCGCAGAAATCGCACATGGAAACCCCTCCGGATGCCGGGAAATGCCCGCAAAGGGCCCCATTAGTATAGCACGCGATGAGGTATAATAACCTCGTCGTCTCGTAACGGTCTGGCGGGGAGGGAGAGATGTTTAACAGCGAGAAGTGCGACCTGTGCGGGGATTGCGTGTTCCTTTGCCCCTACGTGGAATACGACCGCGAGGAGTCGATAGAGCAGTTCCGGCGGCTCGTGGAGGGGGAGACCCCCGAGATAGTCGGCCAGTGTGTGACCTGCGTGGCCTGCAACCAGTTCTGCGATAAAGGGGCCAATCCCTTCGACCTCGTCCTCGCGCGCCAGGAGGAGACCGGGGTGCTCAACATCCCGGAACAGAACACCGAGGTCTTCCGCAACATGCCCGCCGCCCCCAGCCAGGTCATCGCGGGCGACCCCGGCAAGCCGGTTCTCTCCCTGTGCAGCGTGGGCGATTTCCTGCCCGGCCTCTTCGAGGGGCCGCTCTTCGAGGGGCTCACCGTGCTCAAGGGCGGGGACTATTTCTGCAACGTCGGCTGGGTGCATCTCGGCTGCGAGACTCCGGTGCGCGAGAGGGCGCAGGGGGTGGTGGAGAGGCTCGCCGCGAGCGGCGCGCCGGAGATCGTCTTCTACCACGACGACTGCTATGCCCTCACCGCCACCATGGCGAGAGACTACGGAGTCGAGGTTCCTTTCCGTCCCGTGCACGTCATCGAGTACCTGCTGGAGTACGCCGAAGCCCACCAGGACCGGTTGAAGCCCCTGGGGATCAAGTCCGCCTACCAGCAGCCGTGCGCGTCGAGATACACGCCCTGGAAGGACGAACAGCTCGACGAGCTCTTCCGCCTCATCGGGGTGGAGAGGGTGGAAAGGGTGCACGACCGCAGGCTCGCCCTCTGCTGCGGCTCTCCCATGATGCCGCGTGACCGCGATAAAGCCATGGAGATAAAGAAGCGCAACATCGATGATGCGGTAAAGCACGGCGCATCGGCCATGGCCTACCTCTGCCCCCTGTGCGCGCTCAATTTGCGCAAGGTGGCCGACGCCGCGAGCCTTGAGAACCATCACCTCATCGAGCTGGTGAAGAAGGCGCTGGGCTACGAAACCTGACCGCCGCCGTGCGCGGTGTCCCGGAAACGGAGGTCACGTGAAGACCCTGGCGATAACCGGCAACCCGAGAAGCAGCGGCGCGCTCGCTGTACTGAGCGAGAAAGCCGCGAAGGGCGCGGCGGAGGCGGGAGCCGAGGTCGAGGTCGTCAGGCTGGCGGATAAGACTATCGGCTGTTGCGGGTTCTGTCTGGCCCGCCTGGAGGACAAAGACGCGGATATCGCCTCATGTGCGCAGAAGGATGACATGGAGGTGATGCCGCGCAAGATCGGGGAGGCGGACACGGCCAGGCAGGGCGCCGCTTTGCGCATCCTAAGCCCGCAATGACTTGACGAGCGCGGGTACCCCGGCGGCGCTGTCCTCGTAGCCGTCCGCCCCCATGCCCTCGGCGACGGCGGCCGAGAGGGGAGCCCCGCCGACGATGATCAGTGGGCGCGGGCTCATGGCCCGCGCCAGCTCGACCGTCCTGCGCATGGCGGGGATGGTGGTGGTCATCATGGTGGATAGAGCCAGGACGCGTGCGCCGCTGCCGTCCAGCTCCGCGATGAATCTCTCGGGCGCCACGTCGTATCCCAGGTCGATGACGCGGTGGCCCTCGGCCCGCAGCAGCACCGCCACCAGGTTCTTGCCGATCTCGTGCACGTCGCCCTCTACAACGCCGAGCACTACCGCGTCTCTGTCCGAAGCCGCCTCCGGCGATAGCAGGGAAGGGACGAGTTCCCGCATCCCGGCGTGCATGGCCTCCGATGCTACGAGCAGCTCGGGCAGAAAGTACCGATGCTTGTTGTAGAGCTCGCCCGCCTGCCGCATGCCCCGGCTGAGGCCGTCCCGGATGATGCCGGCGGGAGGGATACCCTCGCTCAGCCCCCTGCGGCAAAGGGATACGGTATCTTCTTCCGAGCCTTCCATAACCGCGGCGGCGATCGATGCAAGAGTATCTTCATCAGCGCTCATGGGTTCCCGCTTTCATTTCATGGGGTATCTTCCGTATATCTGTGCCGCCCGCGTGATGGCCAGCGCGTTTACGAGGTCGGCGTTCGGCGGGTACTCGCATACCGGGGCCAGGACGAAGCCGCCTCCCGGGGCGAGGATGCGTATCTGCTCCCGGGCGGTCTCCATGATGCGACTAGGAGGCTCCATGATGATGGAATCCGTGGGTATGAATCCGGCGATCGCGGTCCGCTTGCCGTATTTCGCCTTCATCTCCGCCATGTCCCGGCAGTCGTCCGGGATATCGGCCAGGGATACCAGCAGCGGCTCCATGTATTCCAGCTGCAGGTCGAGATAGGGACGGGTGCCGCAGTTGTGCAGGGTCACCAGGGCGCCGTTGCGCCTTATCTCGTCGGCGATGCGCTTCACGTAGACCCCCTCCATCTCCACCCAGAGTTCGCGCGAGATGCCGGACTGCGAGGCGAAGAGCGTGTCCAGCATAACAGAGTCGACGCCCACGTCGCACTGGGCGCGCGCGTAGTCGACCAGCACCTCGGTGATGATCTCCAGGGCCGTCTTTACCTTCTCGGGGTGCTTGAGGCAGTCCACGAACAACCGCTGCGCGCCGCGCATCATGTTCAGCACCCCCAGGGGCCCGAAGATGAAGCCCATGACCGGGTAGCGTATGCCGGCCTTCTTCGAGAGTATGCGGCCGAGCTCGATGCCCATGCTCATGCGGGGAGACCTGCGCGGATCGAAGACCTCCAGCCGCTCGTAGTCTTCGGGGATGGCGATACGCGGATTATGGTAGGCGGGGTGCGCGGTACTGTTCGGAGGGTAGACCATCTCCTGGCCGAAATCGGCCGCCTCCACGGAGAGATCGATGACCGTGTAGAGGACGTCCCCCCCGACGATCTCGTTTCCCGCGATATACGCCTCCGCCGCCATCTCGGGGTCGCGGGAGAAGTCATGGTAGGAAATGCCCGTGAGTCTGCGGGCGGCGCCGAGGAGGAAGTGGGTCACCGGCACGCGGTCCGGTTCCTTGTGAAAGGCGGTGCAGAGGACCCGTTCCAGCGGGAGCAGTTCCCCCACCTTCGCGTGCAGGCGAAAAAGTCCGGAGGCCATGCGCATCATGCCCATGGACGGCCTGAGCAGCCTGCCGCCGACGCGGGGATAGACTGACACTTGCTGCCTCCCACCCTTATGACGCAGTAAAGCGGTATGGAAATGATACCATCAACAGAGCAAGTGGCAAAATTCCCGTCGTTGCCGGCGATGGCACTTCGTGGGGCGCGGGAGGCGGCCCGCGCATCAGGCGTGAGAGTATCCCGTTTCCGCGGGCGGTGTAAAATGGGATTAAACGTCGACGGGGCTATCTTTCGATAAGTGGAGGAGGCCTTCCTTCCGATGTAACGGGATGGCGCGCCGGCTTCCATCGCCGTTCCGGAAGGGGCCGGCGGCGCGGGCTCCGCGTGGAAGTCCCGGCGGCAGGCGGATCCTTCGTCCTTTCACGGCGATGGAAGAGGGGGGCGCCGGGCATGGCGCATTAGTGGAGGTGGAAGAAATGCCTGTGAATACCATGCGCAAGCTGGTTCTCTATACCTCCGCGCTCGCGCTGTGTTTTACCGGCCTGATCCCCGCCGGCGCGGCGGGGGAAGAGGCGGGCGCCCACGCCGCCGCGGCCGCCTCGCCCTTCGCGCAGCGTTTCGGCGTGGCCTCCAGCCACATCAAGCTCTACGACGCCGCCGACATGGACCGGGAGTTCGCGGCCATGGAGGATATAGGCGCGGCCTGGATACGTTGCGACTTCGCGTGGACGGACCTGGAATACGTGAGGGGAGGATGGAACTTCTCCGGGTCGGACAAGGTGGTGGAGAAAGCCGGGGGGCGCGGGGTGAAAATCCTGGGCATCCTGGGCGCCTCTCCTCCCTGGGCAAACGGTGGCAAGGACTGGAGGCATCCTCCCACCGACATGGAGGCGTGGCGGAACTACGTGCGCACGGTGGTCGCGCGCTACGCGGGCCGGGTGGCGGCCTGGGAGGTGTGGAACGAGGAGAACATCCACGCCTTCTGGCAGCCCGAGCCCGACCCGGCCCAGTACGTTAACCTGCTTGCGGCGGCGTCTCCCGAGATACGCTCCTCCGACCCGGAGGCCACCGTGGTCATGGGGGGGGTGGCGGGCCTGGGCTCCGATTACCTCGACGCCTGCCTGAGGCTCGGAGCAGCGGAACATATAGACGCCATCGCCTACCATCCCTACGCCGAGACCATAGGGGTGAAAGGACAGCCGGAGGAGGAAGCCTTCCGCCCCAAGGAGCCCCTCTGCCGGACCTTGGTGGAATTCGTCCACTGGCTGGTGGCGCAACATACGACCAAGGACCTGGAGGTCTGGATCACCGAGGTGGGGTGGACCACCTGCGCGCAAGCGCCCCCGGGGGTGGACGTGAAAACCCAGGCCGACTACATGCTGCGCACCCTCATCAATTACGCCTCCACCGACGTGGACCGCGTGATCTGGTTCAACCTGCGCGACACCCAGCTGAACGACTGGGACCGCTATGGCCTTCTGGACATGCACTTCCGCGCCAAGCCCGCGTACGGGTATTACTCCACCTTCTGCGAGGTCTTCGGCCCCGCCACCTCGGTGGATACGGCGACCGTCTCCTTCACCTGCGGTAGCCCGAATACCCTGGAGGCGCATTGCTTCCGCACGCCCGCGGGCGACCTCGCCTTCGCGGCCTGGAAAAGCGACGATGCGGGTGACACCCTGTCCTTCACCGTGAACGACCCCGGTTTCGAGGACGCGATGAGTGTTGACCCTTCCGACGGGGAGGCCGTGCCCCTGGCGGGATTGACCCGCGACGCCTCCGGGAGGATCAGCGTGGAAGGTCTCACCGTGGGGAAGACCCCCCTGGTCGTGAGGCTCATGAGAGATATCCCCGAGCCAGAGCCGGAGCCGGAACCCGAGCCCGCGGCGAAGAGCTTCTATTTCGCCGAAGGCTATACGGGCGAGGGCTTCCAGGAATACCTCTGTGTGGGAAACACCGGCTCGAGCGAGGCCCGGGTGGAGGTGGAATTCTTTTTCCCCGACGGCGCCTCGTCATCGCGGAGCATGGCGGTGCCGGCGGGATCCCGCGGCACCCTCGATGTCAACGCGGCGGTGGGGCAGGGGAGAGAGGTCTCCATGATCGTCACGTCGGAAGGGGATATCGTGGCGGAGAGGCCCATGTATTTCATGTACGGTGGAAAGTGGACGGGCGGCCACGTGGTGATGGGAGCTCGCAAGCCCTCGACCACCTGGTATTTCGCCGAGGGCTACACGGGAGAGGGGTTCGAGGAATGGCTATGCGTCCTCAACCCCGGGACGGCGGCGTCCGGGCTGACCCTTCGCTTCCAGACCCAGGAAGCGGGCGCAGTAACCGTGGGCGGTTTCGAGGTGGGACCGCGCTCCCGCGCCAGCTTCAAGGTAAACGATATCCTCGGCGCCGATTATCAGGCGTCGTGCGCCGTCGAGGCGTCGCAACCGGTGGTGGTGGAGCGCCCCATGTACTTCGACTACCGGGGAGCCGGGTCCCACCACTGGGAGGGAGGGCACTGCGTGATGGGAGCTACGTCCCTCGCTAAAACCTTTCTCTTCGCCGAGGGGACGACCAGGGAGGGCTTCGAGGAGTGGTTGGCCTTGCAGAATCCCCACGATTTCCCCATCGAGGTCGAGGCCGCCTACGGCTTCGCTCCCGGCCAGGGGGATCCTCGGAGAAAAACCTACCGCGTGGAGGGCGGGAGGAGACTGACCATCTTCGTGCCCGATGAAGTGGGAACGGAGAAGGACGTCTCCATCGAGCTTTCATCGGCCGGCGATTTTCTGGCCGAGCGGCCCACGTACTTCGACTATACCGGGGCCGGCGCCGGCCACTGGCAGGGCGGCCACTGCGTCATCGGCGCCGTCAATGCCTCCAGCGAGGCGTTTTTCGCCGAAGGTTATACAGGAAACGGCTACCACGAATGGCTTTGCCTGTATAATCCAGGCGACCTCGAAGCGGTGATGGAGGTAGTATATCTGACCCAGGAAAGAGGGGCGCTCGAGCCGCGGACGGTGACGGTGCCGCCCGGGTCGCGCATCACCATCTTCGTCAACCAGCACGCCGGCAGCGGATACCAGCTCTCCTGCCGCCTCCGCGTCATCTCCGGGCCGCCGGTCGTGGCCGAGCGGCCCATGTATTTCTCCCAGGGGGGCCTCGACGGCGGGCACGTGGTGACCGGTTACGGTCCGGGCTGACCGGGGAGACGCCGCGCGGATGTCCGGATAGGAACGCGGGGGCACCGTCGAGCCCGCTCATTCGACATGCTTTTGACGGCGGACGCCGGTCCCGAGAGACGAAGGGAAATCCCCACGGTGAACAGCGCAAGGAGTTTCTATACATGGTTCTTCTGAAAGGCTTTCTCCCAGAAGCGTGGGCAGCAAGATACAAGTGATTCAACGCCAACAAGGAAAAGGGCCGGTAGTTAAGGTATGGGTAAACCATGGCATATCAAATGCCGTCCAGATTACCCACACTTATCGTCAACGGTATTGATGGAGGGCGAAGTGTCAATACCGGGACATTTCGGTGAATATGTGGAGAGCGATATGTCTGACGCGGGGTTTGTGCGACAGCCTCTATGGTGGCAGAAATAATGGGAAAGTTCCCGCGGGACGCCGATTTGATTTGATGGCCGCTTGGGGCTAACCTGGTAATAGGTGTTATGTTATGATAAAACCCGCGCGTAAGCTGACAAAACGCGGCTTTGGCAAGCCTCCCGGCCCTTTGAAGATACCCGCCCTCGTGACCTGTGCCTCGCTTCTGGCGTGCATTTGCGTCGGGCTTGCCGCGGCGCCGGCACGGGCGCGGGAGACGGGAAACGACCTCGAAACAGACGGAATGTCGCCGTGGACGGAACATGCCCCTGGCATCGACGGCCTGCCGCCGGAGGCCGCCCCCCTTCCCTACAAACCGGGTGAGGTCCTGGTGAGGTTCGCCGGTTCTTCGGCGGCGGAAAGGATAACGTCCCTCCTCGACCGCCTCGGCGTGAGCGGCGCCGCGGAGGAGGTATTCCGCGAAGGGGAGGAACTGCTCACGCTGCTGAAACTGGATGCCGGCGTGGCGGTGGCGGAAGTGGTGAAGCTGCTCGAGCATCTCGCTGGCGTCATCTATGCCGAGCCCAACTACATAGCCCGCGCCGGTTACATACCCGCCGATCCCGATTACCAGCCCGAGCAATGGGGCTTGAACAACTACGGCCAGGTCATCGAGGGGCAGGCCGGCTTGCCCGGCGCCGACATCTCCGCCCAGGAGGCCTGGGATATCGAGAAGGGGCTCTCCAACCAGGTGACGGTGGCGGTTATCGACTCGGGCATGGATCTCGGCCACCCCGACCTGGACGGGAAGATATGGGACAACACGGACGAGATAACGGCAAACGGTGTGGACGACGACCTCAACGGCTACGTCGACGACGTCTCGGGCTACAACTGGGCAGGAATCACCCAGTCCCGATATTACTACTACGATTACGTGGATGAGACCTACTACACGACGGCGCGTTACTTCGGCTCCAGCTCCACCAACGGCAAGCGCGCCCAGTCCATCAGGGGTACGGGAGAGGGGCTGACCCACGTAGGTTTCGCCCTGGAGAGCGAAGGGACGCCGGCGGACGACATCACGGTTTCCTTGCGTTCGGACCGGGATGGAGCCACCCTGGCCTCGCTCACCATATACGCTTCCGAGGTCGGCCCGGCGATAGGGGAGATATACAAACCACTCTCGCCGGCGGTCGCCCTGACGGCGGGAGCGACCTATTACCTGGTGTTGGAGACGGCTGCCGGGGATTTGTCAAACTGCTACTACATCTATGACAACTGGGGCACCGGCGATCCGGACACCGACCAGTTCGATCCCTACCGCGACGGGCGGGAGTCGCGCAGGAGCGGCTCGGGGTGGGTGGAATATCCCGACGACGACCTCTATTTCCGCACCAACGCCAACGCCGTTCCGCGTGACGACAACGGGCACGGCACCCACGTCGGCGGGATAGTCGCCGCCGAGGAGGGCAACGGCCAGGGAGGCGTGGGGGTCTCCTTCGGGGCGGGGCTCATGCCCCTCAAGGTGATGGATTGCACCGGCAGCGGGTACAACTCGGACATCACCGCCGCCATCTACTACGCCGCGGACAACGGGGCCCGCTTGATCAACCTGAGCCTGGGGGGCACGCATTACTCCCAGGCCATGCAGGACGCCGTGGACTACGCGCATGCCGCGGGGGCCGTGGTGTTCGCCTCCTCGGGCAACAGCGGCGACGGCACCATGCAGTATCCCGCCGGATACGGCAACGTCGTCGGGGTCGGAGCAACCACCAACACCGGCGAACATGCGGGCTTCTCCACCTACAACTCCAGTGTGGACCTCTCCGCCCCCGGCCGTCTTGTCTATTCCACCATGCCCACCTACCCCGTGGGCCTGAACAGCCACGGATACGCGCAGAACTACGATTTCCTCTCCGGCACCTCCATGGCCGCGCCCATGGCCTCCGGCTTGGCCGCCCTGGTTCGTTCGCAAAAGCCCTCTTGCGATCCCGGCCGGGTCGAGTGGATGATGAAGGAGTACGCCCACGACCTGGGGGCTCCCGGCCGCGACGATTATTTCGGCTATGGCCGCATCGACGCCAGGCGGACCCTCGAAAACATGGCCTCCACCCCCTATATCGACTCCGTCATTCCCACATCGGGGCAGGTGGGGACGGAGGTCGCCATAGGCGGCACCGCCTTCGGCCCCCTACGGGGAAGCTCCCATGTCTCCTTCGGAGGAGAACAGGTGACTGTCTACGTTTCCTGGAGCGATACGGACGTGACCTGCCACGTGCCGGAGGGTATCTCCGGCCTGGTGGAGGTGGTGGTGACCACCACGGGAGGAACGTCCAACTCGAGGACATTCGCGGTACGACCGCACGCAATCGACGTAGACCCCGACTCCGGGGAGGCGGGGACGAAAGCGAGCATCACGGGCACCGCCTTCGGCGCGATGCGGGGAAGCTCGTATGTCTCATTCGGCGGTGATCCCGCGTTGGTGTACGAGTCCTGGTCCGATTCCTCCATCACCTGTTACGTGCCCACCGGGATATCGGACCAGGTGGATGTGACCGTAACGACTCCAGGCGGCACTTCCAACGGGTTGCCCTTCACCGTAACGACGAACCCGCAGGCCACCACCTGGTACCTGGCCGAGGGCTCCACCGCCGGGGGCATGGAGACCTTCATCCTGGTGCAGAACCCCGGGGACAGCGAGGCCGAGGTACGCCTGACCTTCGTCACCGAGAACGGGCCGCAGGCCGGGCCCACGGCCGTCCTGCCGCCCCATACCCGCTTCACCTGGAAGGCCAACGACTTCATCACCTCCTACAACGTCTCCACCACCGTCACCTCGACTAAGCCGGTGGTGGCGGAGCGCGCCATGTACGGCAATAGCCGCACCTGGGCCCACGGCTCGGTCGGCTGTTCCCCCTAGGGTCTGAAAAGTTGCAGTGCCCTCACTGCAACTTCTGAGGGGTAGACCCCAAGGTGTTGCGTATCTATACGGCCGACTCGTCGGATTGCATGAGCCCGAAGTGGTTGCCCTCGGTATCGACACAGGCTACGAACCAGCCCACGCCGGGTATGCCGGTCTTTTCCATGACGACCTGCCCGCCGTTTTCCCGCACTTTCGCGGCGTACTCGTCCGCGTCCGGCACCTCGATAGTGCAGCGGTAGGTGTTGAAGGAGATACCGCCATCACCTCTTTTCCCCATTCCGCCGTTGATCCCCGGTTCTTCGTCCGGCCCCGTCGTCACCAGCCAGTACTCCATGGGACCTTCCCATTTCTCGAACCTCCAACCGAAGACCTCGCCGTAAAAACCGATCGCCCGCTCCGGATCGTCCGAATCGATGTCGAAATGAACCACCCTGGGCATTGCCTTTCCTCCTTTCCATAGCCGGTTCCCGCACCATCCTTGATGCCCCGGAATGCATGGTTCTAAACGGCTCCCCGCGAGTTGCGGCGGATGCGGAGGATTCCCGCACGGATATCGATAGGAGGAATTATAATAGGAGGCGAGGCGGAGGCTGAGTGAGCGCTGAGGATTGGGGGCATCCATGGAGGAGAAATATATCCTGGTCAACGACGTGGGAACCACGGGCACCAGGGCGGTGATCTTCGACCACGAGACGAACGTAGTCGCCGAGGTCTACCGCGAGATACCCCAGATATTCCCACAACCGGGATGGACGGAACAGGACCCGGCAGCCCTCTTCGATATCTGCGTGGACGTCACCTGGAAGGTTCTGGACGAGTCGGGGATCGCGCCGAAGGATATCGCGGCCATGGGGATAGCCACCCAGCGGGCCACGAGCATGATCTGGGACGCGGAGACGGGGGAGCCGCTGCATAACGCCATCACCTGGCAGGACACCAGGATGTCGGAGGCCTGCGAGAAGATCAACCACAGCCCGCTGTTCAGGCTGCTCCACCTGGTGGGAGGGGCTTACCAGAGGATCGCGCCGCTGAGTAAGGGGCTGCGCAACAACCTGGTCGGCAAGATGCTCATCACCGCGGCCCATTTCACGGTGACCCCCGCGCAGTCGTCCGCCCACGCCCGCTGGGTGCTGGACAACGTGCCGGGAGCGAAGGAGAAAGCCGCGGCGGGAAAGCTGCTCCTCGGCACCGTGGATTCCTGGCTGGTGTGGAACTACACCAGGGGGGCGGTGCACGCCACCGATTTCTCCAACGTGAGCGCGACCGGCATGTACGATCCCTTCGGGATGAGGTGGAGCCCGCTGCTGCTCAAGCCCTTCGGACTCCCCGGCGGCCTGGTCTTCCCGGAGATAAGGGAGACCGGCGGCGACTTCGGCACCACCGAGGCCTTCGGTGACCCCATCCCCATAAGGTGCGTGGTGGCCGATCAGCAGGCGGCCCTGTTCGGAGAGGCGTGTTTCGACAGGGGCAGCGTCAAGTGCACCAACGGCACCGGGACCTTTATCGATATGAACACCGGGGAGGAGCCCATGGCCTCCATCAACAAGATGACCCCCATGATCGCCTGGAAGATACAGGGAAAGACGGCCTACATGATGGAGGGGATCATCTCCAGCGCCGGTTCCTCCGTCCAGTGGCTGAGGGACAACCTGCAGATCATAAAGGAAGCCTCCGAGTCGGAGGAGCTGGCTCGGGCCTGCGATGACTGCGGCGGCGTGTACGTTGTGCCAGCTTTCACCGGCCTTACCGCCCCCTACTGGGACCCCTTCGCCCGCGGCACGGTGATCGGGCTCACCCGCGCCACCACCAAGGAACAGGTGGTGAGGGCGACGCTGGAGTCCATCGCCTACCAGTGCAAGGACGTCATCGAGGCCATGCGCAAGGACACGGGGATAGAGGTGAAGAGCATCAAGGCGGATGGTGGGGCCTCCGAGAACGATTTCCTGCTGCAGTTCCTCGCGGACATCCTGGATGTGGAGGTCGAGCGCCCGCGCATGCTCGAGGCCACGGCCCTCGGGGCGGCCTTTCTCGCCGGCATCGCGTCCGGGTACTGGAAGTACCCCGACGATATCGCGCGCGTCCGCCGTATAGACCGCGTCTTCAACCCGACCATGGATGCCGGGACGAGGGAGAGGCTGCATGCGGGGTGGAGAAAGGCCGTGGGCCGGGCCAGCCGGTGGGCTTGAGGCCCCGGGGTATCCCGGCACCCGAACCGGACTGGTTGCCATAAGAGGCCGTGCATGCGATTATTAATAACGTTAACGTAAACGTTAATATATATGGCGCGGCGGTCTCCTGACAGAGGGCTTCGCGAGAACACGTTTTTGTACGGATACGGCATGGCATGCAGCCGGTCCCGCCGCGCCACGAATGGGTGGTGGCGGGCGCGAGATGCCCGCGGCGCGTGAAGGAGGAGTAGCATGAGCCTTCCAGACAGAGACAACCCCTACAGCTTCAACCCTTATCTCGAGTGGCGCAGGAATGTAGATTACTACGCGGACGATCCCTTTCTCCAGAAGATGGTGCGCGCGTTCACGGGAGATGAAGCCGAGGAGATCGACCGTAAGGCGAGGGAGTTCTCGAAGAAAGCGTCTTTCCGCTGGCGCGATTTCGCCGAGCGGATAGCCACGCCGGAGAACCGGCCTTACATGATGCACTACGACGGCCACAAGAACCGCATAGACCGCATCATACGGCCCTACGAGGTCGAGGTGATGGAGAAGGAAGTCTTCTCCGAGGGCATCTTTTCCGCGGGGACGCCGCCCTGGGAGCGTTTCGTCAAGATATCCATCCTCAGCCAGAACTCCGAGGCCGGGGTCCTCTGCCCCGTGGCCTGCACCTGGGGGCTGGTGGCGCTGCTGGAGAGATACGCGGACACGCCGGAGACGAGGCGCATCCTCGATCACGCCAGGGAGGGGGTCGACGGGGAGTACGCTATCGGGGCGCAGTTCGTGTCCGAGATACAGGGCGGCTCCGACGTGCCCGCCAATCTCCTCGAGGCGGTGGAGGAGGACGGCGCCTGGCGCCTCTACGGCAACAAATTCTTCTGCTCGGCCGCTCACGCGGATTACGCGGTGATCACGGCCAAGCCCCGGGGTTCGGAGAGGGTGGGGCTTTTCGTCATGCCCATGTGGCTGCCGGGGGATAAAGAAAAGGAGATACGCAACGGCTATGCCATCGACCGCCTGAAGTGGAAGCTGGGCACGGTGGAGCTGCCCACGGCTGAGATCACCTTCGACGGCGCCCTAGCGTATCCCGTGGGACCGCTTGACCGCGGCGTGGCCAACGTGGTGGGCATCGTGCTCACGCTCTCGCGCCTGGTGGTGGGCATAGGCATGAGCAGCGGCCTGCTGCGCGGCCTGCGGGAGTGCAGGAAGTACGCCGAGTTCCGCACCGCCTTCGGGCTGCCCATCGGCTCCTTCCCCATGGCCGCGGCGCAGATCGCCAGGAACGAGCGCTTCGCCAGGCGCAGCGTGGCGGGGAGCTTCAAGCTCTACCGGGACTTCGTCGCCCTTCCCGGCGGCCTCTCGCCCGGCCTGACCACGGACGAGCCCCTGGAACTGAAGAGGGAGCGTTTCGACGTGCGGCAGTTGGTAATGCTGCAAAAGATCACCACCGCCTCGGACGCCAACGACATGTCGCGCCTGGGCATCAGCGTCTTCGGAGGTCACGGCGTCATGGAGGATTTCTCCTGCTTCCCGCGCATGTTGCGGGACGGGCTGGTGAACGAACTGTGGGAGGGGCCGCGCAACGTATTGCTGACCCAGATGCACCGGGATTTCCAGAGGGTCGCGGAATGGTACCCAGCGGCCGATTGCGTGGCCAGCATGCTGCGGGGCGCGGACCCGGACGTCATCCAGGATCTGGCGGAGGAGACGGGTGAGTTGCTCGTCGTTCCCCACCTCTTCGAGATGAACGAGGAGACGCTGGAGGTGTGCGAGCGCTGGGACGGACTCTGCGCCCGGCTCTTTCACGCCTACCAGGACCTCGCGCTGGCGGAGGCGGAAGCGGGGCCGGGTGTTGCGAAACGCCGGGCGGAACACATAGCGGCTGGATTCCGGACTCGAGGCGGGCAGATGTCCGGGCTCGCGGGAGCCGTGGGACGGAAGCGCCCAGGGGAGGAGGAGACATGGAGTACGATGCGATAAAGGAGAAGGTTGCCGAACTCGGCGCCGATGCCGCGCGCTTCCTGAACCTGGCCGACTACGGCAGCCTCAGGTCTCCGGACCCCGGGGAATACCTGCCGGGCGCGGAATCACCGCTGGTCTTCATCCTGCGGGAGCTTCGCGGGAGCTACGAGAGGGGTCGATGGTGGGATTGGCCACCACCCTCGAGAATCCCCGCGGGAAGAGCACGGGCAATCCGTTGCGGCATCTGAAAACGGGGTAGGGCAGAGATGAAGGGCGAGACGGGAATGGCCCGTGCGGAGAAAGAAGACGGCAGCCCTCACGTCTACAGCATCTCCCAACTGGCCAACGAGTTCGGGGTCACCCCCCGCACCATCAGGTTCTACGAGGAGAAGGGGCTGCTCAGTTCGTACCGCAAGACTCCCACCAGCGATAGAAGGTACGGCGAGCGCGCGCGCGCGAACCTCAAGCTCATCCTGCGCGGAAAGCGCTTCGGGTTCTCGCTCTCCGAGATCAAGGAGCTAATCGATCTCTACGACGTGGATCCCACCCAGCGTGAGCAGATAAGGCGCACCCTCGAGCTGAGCGAGAGGCATTTTCTGGAACTGGAAGAGATGATCCAGGAGCTGAAGGCCATACGCCAGGAGATGCTGGATTTCGCCTGGCGGTTCGTCGATATCCTGGAGGATGGAGTGGGTGAGGACGACGGCGATCTGCCGTGGTTCATCGATACGGTCAGATCCCGCCTGGAGAGATATTCCGCCGATGGAGAGGAGCCCGGAGGAAGGGGATAGCCGAGGTCGCGGACAGAGGAGGAATAGGCGTATGTTCGATTTCATGATGAGCGAGGAGCAGAAGAGCCTGCAGGAGGAGATGTGCGACCTGGTGAGCTGGGTGCCGCGCCAGCTCATCCTGGACATGGACGCCATGGTCGCGCCCTTTCCCGGGTTCTTCCTCGAGGAGGCGGGAAAGCGCAATCTCCTGGGGCTGCGTTTCCCTCGCGCGTACGGCGGCCGGGGCATGAAGTGGGAGGACGAGATCATCGCCATATCGGAGATGTCCCTGGTGGGAGTACCCCTCACCTGCCTCTACTCTCTGGTGAGCATCGTGGGGGAGTGCGTCGCTCAGTTCGGGAACGAGGACCACAAGCAGCGTTTCCTCCTGCCCACCCTGAAGGGGGAGAAGGTCTGCGCGGAGGCGCTCACCGAGCCGCGCGGCGGCTCGGATTTCTTCGGCGCCACCTGCACCGCCCGCCGCGAGGGCGACCACTACGTCCTGCACGGCCAGAAGAGGTTCATAGTGGGCGCGGAGGGCGCCGACTACTTCATGGTCTACGCGCGCACCGACCCGGACGCGCCTCCCCGCGACGGCCTCTCCTGCTTCCTGGTGGAGCGCGACGACAGCGTGGAGGTGAAGACGGTATACGGCCTCATGGGCGCGCGCGGCAGCGGCACGGGGCGCGTGCTCTTCCGCGACACCCGCGTGCCGGCGGAGAACCTGGTGGGGGAGGAGAACGGCGCCTCCCATATCTTCTACCGCATGATGGTGCCCGAGCGCATGACCTCGGCGGCGGGGTGCGTGGGCGCCGCTCGCGAGGCCATCGAGCTGGCGGCGCGCTACACCACGCGGCGCAAGGCCTTCGGCATACCGATAAAGGACTTCCAGGCGGTCTCCTTCATGATCGCGGAGAGCCTGGTGAAGCTGGATTCCATGGCCAGCCTCATCTGGATGACCGCCCGCGCCATCGACTCCGGCGTCCCCCACGGGCGCATGCGGCGCATGGTCTCGGAGTCCAAGAAGTACGCCACCGAGGCGGTATGGGACATCGTCTACAACGCCATGCAAGCCATGGGGGGCATCGCCTACACCAACGTCTACCCCATCGAGAGGATGCTCAGGGACTGCCGCCTGCTCTCCATCTGGACCGGCACCAACGAGGTCATGAACCTCATCATCCAGCACGAGTTCTATAAAGAGCTGGCGGATAAGGTGCGGGGCAAGCGCGACGTGGAGCAGGACGCCCCCGAGGCCTTCAACGAAGAGGAGAAGATCTACGAATAGGGTGTATTTAGCCCGGGGCCTCCAGGTAACGGTCCCGCTCCGCCAACACGCTCCGCGGAGACCGACCTGGTAGTTCCCCGGGCTAGTGGGTTCTTTACAACGCTACACCCGGACGAGGTCATACTTGATGATACAGCTTATGCGCGTAGGCTTGTAGATAATACCTTCATGGATTCCCGCCTAGCCCAGCGCTCGCATGTCCACGGAACCGGATAGCCCGCAGCGGGTGAATCCCACCCGTGGTTGGAACTCCCTTGATGCCTGGGGGCTATCCGCAACTACGGGACGCGGGTAGACGGGCAACCGGGAATCCCCATATATCAGCTTCGGGGGGCGAGAGAGGCGAGGAAGGGCTTCATGAGCACGGAGGCGGCCTCCACTCCCCGCGGCACGAGCCAGTCCTCCTCGCAGGCCTGCATGTAGACGAGGAAGAAAAACAAGAGCACCAGTATCCAGGACACGAATGCGGGGTCGAGTTCCGGGTCGAGGGTGCCCTCCGCGATGCCCGACTGCATCAGGCTCTCTACCTCCTCAGCCCGTTCGTCCATGAGGGCCTCGATGTTCTCCCGGAACTCCCGGGTGGCTGCCTCGGAGATAGTGTTGACCACGATGCGCGACATCTCCGGATTCTCCAGCCCGAACGCGAGGTGGTTGCGCATCAGCGCCTCGGCCAGCCCGTTGAAGTCCTTCGCGGGTGGCAGATCGCTCCAGAGGTTGTTCACGATGGCGCCGTATACCTCGTTGCGCACGGCGTAAAAGAGTTCACGCTTGGTGGGGAAGTAACGGTAGATGGCCCTCTTGGTGATGCCGGCCGCACTGGCGATGTCCGTCACCGATGCGCCGTCGTAGTTCTTGGCCGCGAAGGCCTTGATGGCCGCGTCGATGATCTGCTGCCTGCGGTTGCCGCGCGGCCCGTATTTCCCGGCCATCCCTCAGACCTCCGCCTTCTCGGGCACGGAGACGGTCCGCAGCAGGCGGTCTATGAGGTCCATGTACGCGCCCTTCTGATCGAACGGCACGTGCAATCCGAGGGCGTTCGCGATGTATACGATCTCCACCAGGGAGATGAAGCTCCACGCGAAATCGGGAGCGTCCATCTCCGCCACCGCGGCCCCCTGGCGCTGCGCTTCCTCCAGCATGTAGGTGACCGCTTCGTGCAGCCGGTGCAGGCGCTCTACCGGCGACCTCCGCAGTCCGCCCGTCCCCAACTCGGGTATGGAATAGTAGTAGGCGCGCATCTTGTTGCGATGGCGCACGGTGTAGCCGAATACGGCCTCCGCGCATTCGCGTAGGCCCTCCAGGGGGGTCTTCCTCTTCACGACGCGTTTCGCCACGTAGTTTGATATATCCTCGACCGCCTCGTTGCGCATCGAGCTGACGAGATCGCGCTTGTCCCGAAAATGCTGGTAGAGAACGGGCTCGGTGATGTCCGCCTCGGCGGCGATGTCCGCGGTGGTGCAGTTGTAGTAGCCCTTACGGGCCAGGCAGCGTTCGGCCGCCTTGAGGATGCTCTGCCTTCTCTTCTCGGCCGGCAGTCTCTTTTTCCCCATGCCGCATCCCTTTACGAGCCGCGCGAATCCCCGCTACGGGTCCGCGCTCGACTTATTCCGGTACGGTTGTCAGGTCGGGTATCGCCCGGGCTGATTCCCACGCTCCGTGGGGAAGTTGAAATACCGGTTACTAATATTTACGGGATATGATAGCACAACCGCCGCTCGTGCGTCCTCGCGATGATGATGGAGCAGCGCCGCGCAAAGCCCCCGTCAATGCTCCGGCGGGCCGTTCTCTTCTCCCGCCATGTCTTGCCGGGCGGGCGGATCCTCCCCCGCGGCGCCGGGTGTGGCCCGCACGCTTCTCTCCCTGGACTTGGCCTTGAGCCAAGCTCGGACGGCGGCTTTCTTGCCCTCGGGGTCGGTGAGGTCGAAAACCTCGCCATCAATCTCGATTCGGTCGCCTTCCATTTGCCCCCACCCAAAAACAAAGACATAACGAAGAACGAATATCTATTTGTCGGCCCCGCAGCAGAGCGGCTTAAGCGCCGGCGCAGCCGGTATCGGCGGCCTGGTACGGGGCTTCGGCATATCGGCGTAAGCGGTGGGGTGCGGATCTGACCCGTGGGCATGGCGGGAAGGCCGGGAGGGATCAGGGAAACCCGAGGCGCTTCTGGATCCGGGCGCCGCTCAGCGCGGGCGGGCCGGCAGCCGTGAAAGGATGTTGGCGGTAGCCTTGATCAGGTTTTTCTCGTATGTCTCGTGGGAGATATCCTTGTTGTTCATCCAATGGGTGACCGTCGACTCGGTCATGCCCACCAGCATGACGGCGAGGACCTTGATATCATCCCGGGATACGGCCGCGGTATCGGTATAGGAGCTTATCATGTTGGCGACGATGTCGGTGAGCCCCTCGCGGATGTGGGTGATACGCTCGATGGCCTTGCGGTCCACGTTGAGGTCGGTGGCGTAGATGAGCCGGAATGCCTTCTCCGATCTCATCACGAAGTCGAAGTAGGAATGAATGCTGTGCCGTATCGACGTCATCCAGTCCATCTCGTCGGGATTGGGCAGAAGAAGCGCGCTGCGCAGTTGCTCGTCGGCCTGGTCCAGAATCGCCAGCAGCAGGTCCAGCTTGCTGGGGAAATGCCGGTAGAGGATGGGTTTGGTCACATCGGCCCGCTCGGCGATGGTGTCCATGAGGGCCCCGTGGTAGCCGAACTCGACGAAGGTGCGCTGCGCGGCGTCCAGTATGACTTTCCTCCGCTCTTCCGCCGGGAGGCGTTTCTTTCTCGGTGTCGCGTTGTCGTTCATCTTATCACCATGAAATATATTAGCATGTATGGCGCGGATAGGCCCGGAGCGACCCGACAAGGCAACCGGGCTTGTGCCGTCTCGTCACCCACATTTCTCGGAGAAGAACCTATAATATGGGCATGATGGATTATCAATACGTGGGCGACACGACAGCCATGCGCGATATGCTATCCCACCTCCGAGGCGGCAGCCGCATCAGCGTTGACCTGGAGTCCGACAGCTATCACCATTACGCGGAGAAGATCGCCCTCCTGCAGATAGGGGACGGCGAGAGCATCTTCATCATCGACCCCATGAGCGTGGACATCGCGCAAATGGCTTCGTTGTTCAAGGATGCATCGCTGGAGAAGGTCTTTCACGACGTCGACTACGACGGCAGGATGCTCCTCACCTTCCTGGGCGTCAAGCCGGCCCCCATCTTCGACACCATGATAGCCGCCCGCGTCCTGGGCAAGGAGAAGGTGGGGCTCTCCGACCTCCTGGGGGAATACTTCGGGATCGCCCTCGAAAAGGGGCTGCAGAAGGCCGACTGGTCGCGGCGGCCCCTGCCGCGCGAAATGCTCGATTACGCGGCGCTCGACGTCGCATACCTCAACCGCTTGCGCGACCGGCTGGCGGCGGAGATGGAGAGCATGGGCAGGACGGAATGGGCCCGGGAGGAGTTCGAGCGCCTGGTCGAGAACCTCGAGTCCATGCCCGCCAGGAGCGCCGATTTCACCAGGGTCAAGGGAGCCCGGGACCTCTCTCCGCGCCAATCGGCCGTGCTGCAGAAGCTCCTGGAGTGGCGGGAGGCGAAGGCCCGGAGCATGGACGTGCCCTCTTTCAAGGTCATAGGCACCGAGAGGCTTCTCAACCTGGCGGCGAGACGCCCCCGCAACCGCCGCGAGCTGGAGAGATCTGGCATTCTCTCGGAGCGTCAAGCTGCACGGTTCGGCGGCGAGGTCTTGCGGGCGGTGGAGAAGGGTATGAAGATGCCGGCCGCGAAACTGCCGCGATTCCCGGCGCCCGTCCATCACAAGAGGGATTTCCAGGCCGAGAAACTGCTCAAGCGGTTCAAGATCGCCAGGGACAAGCGGGCGAAGGAACTGGGGCTGGACCCCGGTTTCCTACTGCCGAACGCCGTGCTGAAGGCGATAGCGAGGCTGAACCCGGCGGGCAGGACCGAGCTGGAGGGGAGCGGGCTGCTCAAGAACTGGCAGATGCGGGTGATGGGCGAAACCATCGGCGAGTGCCTGCGTGAGTAGGGCCTTGGAGAAGAACTAGAAGAGAGAACGGGCTCGGCGGACCTTGCCCGTTCTCTCGCCGTGTTATCCGCCTGTCTTACCCATGCGGCTGGCCGCACTTGCGGCAGAAGCGCTCCTCCAGGCTGCCTTTCGGGTGCCCGCATTTCTTGCAGAAACCGGGCGTGCCCTCACGCGGCGCTTCCGCCCCGGGCGCAACCGGGGGAGCGGGCGCCGGCGGCACGGCCGCCGTCGCCGATACCGCTTCCGGGGCCTTCGCACCGCGCGTGAAGACGTAGAAGAGCAGGATCAGCAAGAGCGCGATCGCCAGGGCGAAGATGATGGTGAAGAGCGTCTTGTTGTCGGCGAGGACACCCCCGCTGACCTCCTTGCCCTTGTAGGCCAGGTCGTACTCGACAGTCCCCGTCGAGGCGTCGAAAGAGGCGTTCGTGGCACCATCGGGGAGGTCGATGACCACCTTCTCCGCCAGGTTCATGGTCTCGAAGAGGGTGAACTCGTAGTTCACGCCCTCCCATGCCGCCTCCAGCACGACTTCGTCGTCGCTTTCGTCGACCAGGGTGTACTGGCCGTAGCCGTAGACGTCCCACTTGCCCCCGAAGTTGTAGGCCAGCCCCGGGGTCTCGAAGGTGATGGTGATGGTGCCCTTCCTCTGGTCGATGTCGGCGTCGAAGTTCTCCACCTCTCCCACGTCGCTGTCCTCGCGGTAGCGGCGGGAGAGCAGGTTGGGGTTCTCCTCGAAGAGGTAGCCGAACTCCTCGAACCAGGCCTCTTCGTAGGTGATGGTGTCGGTGATCTTGGCGTCGCCCACGTCGTTGATCTCGATGCGGTATTCCTCCTGCATGTCATAGACGGTGCCGTCGCCTATTTCCTGGGCGAGGACCGCCGGGACGGCGAGCAGGAGAGCCGCTACCAGTATCGCAAGCGCGATGATAGTCCTGGAAAGACGCGTCGTTCTCACCATATCGGCATCACCCCGCTCTTCCACGCCTGCTCTATGTCTATGAGGATGAAACTTCCCTCCCGCACCGCCTGGTCCAGCTCGCTCGCGGCTATGTCCACGCATTCCCCGGCGGTCACCTCGGGGCTGGTCTCGCCCGGGAAGTGCGAGAGCGCGTAGCCCTTGTCGATGAACGTGGACTCTATTCCGTAGAGCTCGCCGCTGTTGGGCAGCTCGATCACCGGGATGGCGTGTCCGGGGATAAGGGCCACGTATGACTTTATGCCCACCGCCTCCATGAGCGCCGCGTAACATATGGCCAGGTCCAGGCAGGTGCCGGAGGCGCGGTTGAGGGTCTCGGCGGGGTACTGGACGTACTGCGCGGCCCGGTCCGACCAGTAGCTGGCGGGCTCCTGGATGTACTTGACCCCCAGTGCCCGCATGCCGTCGAAGACGCGCAGGAAGGCCAGGTAGACGTCGTCGTCGTTCATGGCCGTCTCCAGGCCCCCCGCGAGGGTGTTGGCCACGCTCTTCACCATCTCCTCGTTGGGGGTCACGAAGGCGGCGATCATGGGGTAGTTGTCGAACTGGTCGGTGAAGGTGAGGATGTCCTCGTCGGCCAGTGAAGTGAAAACGAAGTCGTTCTTTCCCAGGAGGAAGGTCTTCGCCGTGTCCTCTATGGGCTGGCTGAGGCCCTCGTAATTGTATTTGACCGTCAGCTCCACCGGGGTCTTGGTGGTGATCTCCTTCATCTGCGCGTCGTCCAGGACCGGCCAGCAGTAGTCGCGCACCGTCTGTCCCGGCAGGATGACGGGGTAGTTCTCGGTCGAGGTCCAGTCGCAGTAGCCCTCGATCTTGTAGGAGATGGAGAAGCCCTCCACCGGGACGCCCCCCACGTTCTTGATCAGGGTCTTTGCCGCCCAATAGTTCTGCTGGTCGTCCCCGTACACCTTGTAGGCGGCGGTGAGGATCTCTTCCCTGGGGATCAGTTGAACCTCGATCTCCGGCTCGGCGGAGGCGGGGGCGCCGGCGGTGAGGGTGAGGATAAGGCCCGCGATCGAGCCGAGCAACAGTACGACGGCCACGATGGACAGAACGGTTCTTGCATTCTTGCTCATGGGCATCAACTCCAGACCTATTCCCTTCCGAGCGTCTTTCCGGCCCGTGTCATCCAATATTATTTTACCCGCTTGCGACGGCTTTTCCTCCGTTCCGGTTTCGCGCAAAGGTTGATTCATGTCATGCCCGGGCGTCCTTCCATACTTCCGCGGCGTGAGCCGTAAACCTCGGAGCCAGGTCATGAAACGTGCATTGCGGTCGAAGCAGACCCGGTCCGCTTCGAGCCACGGCCTGCTTCAGCCGCCTGTCGGGGTGTGATAGAATCATCTTCTATGGAGCTCAAAGGGTTGATTCTATCCGGCGGAGAGGGGACTCGCCTGCGCCCCATCACCCACACCAGCGCCAAGCAACTGGTGCCGGTGGCCAACAAGCCCATTCTTTTCTACGGCCTGGAATCCCTGCGTCAATCCGGTATTACCGACATAGGCATCATCGTGGGCGAAACCGAAGAGGAGATCCGCGAAGCGGTGGGGGACGGTTCCGCCTGGGGCGTCAAGGTGACCTACATCAGGCAGGAAGCGCCGCTGGGGCTGGCCCACGCCGTGTTGACCGCCGCCGATTTCCTGGCCGACACGCCCTTCGTCATGTACCTGGGCGACAACCTGATCAAGGAGGGGATAGCGGGCTTCGTGGAGGAGTTCCGGCGCAAGGACGTGGATGCCCTCATATTGCTGGCCCACGTGGAGGAACCGCAACGCTTCGGGGTGGCGGAGCTGGATGGGAGCAGGATAGTGCGCCTGGTGGAGAAGCCCAAGGACCCGCCGAGCGACCTCGCCCTTGTGGGCGCCTACATGTTCCGCCCCTCGATCATCGCCGCCTCCGGGGCGATCTCGCCCTCCTGGCGCAACGAGCTGGAGATAACCGACGCCATCCAGCATCTCATCGACCACGACCACCACGTGGAAGCGCATATCATCGAGGGGTGGTGGAAGGACACCGGCCGCCTCGAGGACCTCCTGGAGGCCAACCGCATGGTGCTCGAGGACATCGAGCCGTACTGCGGCGGCAGCGTGGACGGGGAGTCCCGGGTTGACGGAAGGGTGGTGGTCGAGGAGGGGGCCGAGGTGGTGCGCAGCACCCTGCGCGGCCCGGCGATAATCGGCAGGGACTCCAGGATCACGGATTCCTATATCGGGCCCTTCACCGCCATCTATTACGGCGTCACCGTGGAGGGCAGCGAACTCGAGCACTCCATAGTCATGGAGAACAGCTCCATCGCGAACATCCCGGGGCGCATAGAGGACAGCCTGATCGGGAAGAACGTGGAGATCTACAGGTCCCCGGCGCGCCCCAAGGCCTTCCGCTTCGTATTGGGAGATAATTCCAGGGTAGGGCTGATCTGAGGAGGGTGTCTTGATCGCAGCGGTTTCCGTGCGCGAGCTGCCGTCGGGCCTGGATGCGTCGGGCCTGAGCGTAGAGATATGGAGGGGCGCTGACCGGCCGGGCTCCTCGATCGGCGCGTCTTTCCGCGCGGTATTCCCCGGAGTGGCGGAGGCCTGGACCAGCCACGAAGCGGCGGTGGAGAGGATCGTCTGCCTGGGGGGCACGATCAAGCTCGTCCTCTGTGACCGTCGCGCGGATTCGCCCACGCGGGACGAGATCATGGAGATCTTCCTGGGGGAATACCGTTTCCGCGAGGTGACGGTGCCTCCGGGGGTGCTCAGGGGATGGAAGGCCGTGGGCGGCGAGGCCGCGCTGATCCTCTCGGTCCTGGAGGGCGACGATACGGATTCACGCCTGCTGAACCGGGAGGAAGCCGGGGTGCCGTACGATTGGGAGATCGTGATGCAATGAGCTCCGGCCACGGCGGCGGCGCGCATCACCGCCGCCGGGGAACGGGGAGCGGAACGGGAGACGAGAGATGCGCTTACTGGTTACCGGGGGCTGCGGGTTCATAGGCAGCAATTTCATCCGCCTGGTCCTGAGGGAATATCCCGGGGACGAGGTGCTGAACCTGGACAAATTGACCTACGCCGGCAATCCCAAAAACCTCGAGGAGGTGGAGGGCAGCCCGCGCTACATCTTCCTGAAGGGAGACATATGCGAGGCGGAAGACGTCGGGAGGGCGTTCGGATGGGGACCCGACGTGGTGGTGAACTTCGCGGCCGAGACCCACGTGGACCGCTCCATCACCTCCCCCGAGGCTTTCGTGAAGACCGACGTTCTGGGCACCTGCCGGCTCCTGGAGGGAGCGCGCGAACTCGGCATCCGTTTCCTGCAGATCAGTACGGACGAGGTTTACGGGAGCATCTCCGAGGGCGCCTTCACAGAGGAGAGCCCGCTGCGCCCCAACAGCCCTTACGCCGCTTCCAAGGCCGGGGCCGATATGCTGGTCCGTTCCTACGTACGCACCTACGGCACCGACGCGGTAATCGTCCGCAGCTCGAACAACTACGGGCCCTACCAGTACCCGGAAAAAGTGATCCCCCTCTTCGTGACCAACCTACTCGAGGGCAGGAAGGTCCCCCTCTACGGGGAGGGCAGGAACGTCAGGGACTGGCTCTTCGTGGAGGACAACTGTAGGGCCATAGATCTCGCGCTGCGTTCCGGCCTCTCGGGAGAGGTCTACAATATCGGAGCCGGACAGGAGAAGACCAACCTGGAGCTGACCCGTGCCATTCTGGAGGTCATGGGCGCGGGCGAGGAAGCCATCCAGTATGTGGCCGACCGGCCGGGGCACGACTTCAGGTACGCGGTCGACTGTTCCAAGCTGAAGGAGATGGGGTGGAGCCCGCGGCATGGTTTCGAGGACGGGCTGCGGGAGACGGCGCGATGGTACCGTGACAACACGGCCTGGTGGGAGCCCATCAAGAGCGGCGAATTCCGCCGCTACTATATAGAGAAGTACGGGGATATCTGATATACGGGGCGGACATTATGGTTGGAGGGCCTGAGACATGAAGCTGTCGATCGTCATACCGGTATTCAACGAGCGTAACACCATCAAGGAGATCCTGCGTCGCGTGCGGCAGGTGGACCTGGGCGACCTGGAGAGGGAGATCGTCATTGTGGACGACGGCTCCTCCGACGGGACCCGCGACATCCTGGCCATGGAGGAGAACTCCGGCACGAGGGTCATCTACCATGAGGAAAACCGCGGCAAGGGCGCCGCCGTGCGCACCGGTTTCGCCGCCGTCACCGGCGACCTCATCATCATCCAGGACGCCGACCTGGAGTACGATCCCGAGGACTACCCGAAGATGATCGAGCCCGTTCTGAAAGGGAAAGCGCAGGTCGTATACGGCTCGCGCTTCACCGGTCCGCGCAAGAACATGCTCTTCTGGCACTTCGTCGGCAACCGTTTTCTCGCGCTGGTGACCAACATCCTCTACAACACCACCCTTTCCGACATGGAGACCTGCTACAAGCTGTTCACCCGGGAAGCCCTGGAGGGCATCGAATTGAAGTCGGACCATTTCGACATCGAGCCGGAGATGACCGCCAAGATCCTCAAGAAGAGGATAAGGATCTTCGAGGTCCCCATCTCCTATACCGGAAGGGAGATTGAGGAGGGGAAGAAGATAACCTGGAGGGACGGCATCCCCGCCCTGTGGGCCCTGATCAAGTTCCGCTTCGTCGACTGACGCCGCGAGCGGGAAGGGGAGGCGGGAAGACCCGCCACCGCTCCGGTCCGCCGGCAGTCATGGATGGCGGACGGAAACGACGCCGGCGATGGAAACGCCTTAGCCTTATATAGAGGGTTCCCGGCACCGAGGGCGCCGGGAACCGGATCTCTTTTCCAACAACGGTCGCGGCGCTACTTCAGGCTCTCGATGAAGGTGTCGATGTCGATTGCCGGCAGGGTCATGATGCGCACCGTTCCGCGCGAAGAAAGCTGCACGGATATCTTGGCTACGGTCTCGTTGCTGGGAGCTTCGACGATGTTGATGAAGTCGTACTGTCCCATGACCACGTACTGGGCAAGCACCTTGCCGCCCATGGCCTCCACGTCCTTGTTCACTTCCTTGATGCGGTCGGGGTTCTTGGTGAGCGTGGCGCAGCCCTCGTCGGTCAGGCGGCTTATGAGTATGTAGGTAGCCATCCGCCCTCCTCCTTTCCTTTCTTTCCCTGGGGACGCACGAAATACCGAACAATGCATTTCTACCCACCTGGAAGCCCGGATAAACGGAGGCGCTCGGGCAACCCCCCATCTGCGCCACCACCAGCCCAGGAACTACTGGGTCGGTCGCAGCGAGCGCACAAGTACCCGGTTTCTTCATTCTGGGAGGTGGGATGTGCAGCGAGCGAGACCGTTACCCAGAGGCCTGGGCCGTAAGAGCACCAGAGCCTGAGCGCCTGAGGATCAGGGCAACAACCTACTTCATGGATCGGATGAAGTCGTCTATGGGCATGGCGGCGATGGTCCTTATCCTCAGGGTCCCGCGCGAAGCGAGCTTCAAGGAGATGCGCATGACGGTCTCGGTATCCGGGGCCTCCAGGATGTTGAGGAAATCTTCCTCGCCCAGAAGCGCGTACTGCGCGAGCACCCTCGCCCCCAGGTCCTCCGCGTCCTTGTTCACTTCCTTGACGCGCCCCGCGTCGCGGTTGATGGTGTTGGCTCCCTGGTCCGTGAGCTTGGTCAGCATGACGAAAATAGGCATAAGGCCACCTCCCTCTTCCGATCTTGAATAAGGGTGATTATAGCACGCGGCAGGCGTCATGTTACCAGCGGCTGGTTTTGGTTTATCATTGATGGCGTATCGTCGGTGGCGGATATGGGAGGTAGAGAAGGCGGATGGGTACCAGGAGGAAGGTGGGGGACGAAGCGGAGGACTTCAAACGGCGGTTCAAGCTCGCCCTGGTCTATCATCCGGATTTCGCCCAGTACGGATATCCCGCCCTGAGGGACCGGATCGCTCCCGCTTACAACGAGTTGCGGGCACGGGGCATCCTTGACCGTCGTGATGTCGAGGTGTTCGAGGCCGAACCGGCCGAGGAGGAACTGGCGGCCCGCGTGCACGGCCCGTCTCATATTCGCGGCGTGATGAACAGCGGATATTACAATATCGCCCTGCTCTCCGCAGGTTCGGTCATCCTGGGGGCGGTGGAGGTGGCGGCGGGAAGAGCGGCCTGCTCGTTCTGCTTCGTCGGCGCGGCCGGACATCACGCCAGCCACGACGGCTTCTGGGGCTTCTGCTATCTCAACGACGTGGCCATGGCCATCGCATACCTGCGGGACGTGATTCACGTCGGCCGCTTCGCCGTCCTGGACATAGACCCCCATTTCGGGGACGGCACCAGGGACATCCTCGGGCCGGATCCGGATGTGCTGCACGTCAACTTCCATTCGGGGTACGGCGTGAACAGCGAGGGGGGGCGGAACAACATCGATGTCGCCCTTCCCCACGCCGCTGACGACGAGCGTTTCCTGGCGGAGGTGGACAACGCCCTGGCCGCGATCAAGGGCTTTGGCCAAGACCTGCTCTTCATCGTATTCGGGCACGACAGCCACCGCGACGACTACGGCGCTTTCGAGTTGAGCGACGAGGTGTACGGGGTTTTCGCGCGCAAGGTGAAGGGGCTCTTCCCGGCCCGTGTCTGCTACGTGCTCTCCGGGGGCGCCAATCCGCGCGTCGCCCGCAGGGCCATCGGCGACGTGGTGGAGTCGCTGGCGGAGTGAGCGGGGGCCTCGAGGTATTCGCGGGAGGGATGCCATGAACTCCAAGGCTGCGGCAACGGTTCTGGGGGCGGCGCTCCTGCTGTCCTTCTTGCTCCCGGCCGGAGCGGGGCGTGAAGCCCGGGCCGGCGATTCCCCGCCCCGGGTGGTCCTGACCTTCGACGACGGCTACAACTTCGACCGCCGCATCGTGGACTACCTGAACTCCCAGGGCATCACCGCCTCCGCTTTCGTCATCGGATCCTGGGCGCAGAGGAACCCCTCCCTGCTCCAGGAGATGAACTCGCTGGGATGGGATATATGCAACCACACCCAGAACCACCCCTGGCTCACCCAGGTCACCGACCAGCAGATCGTGGCGGAATTGAACGCCTGCCAGGCGGTGATAGGCTCCATAACCGGGCAATACCTGCCCATCTTCCGGCCGCCGGGCGGCTTCATCGACGCCAGGGTGACGAGCGCGGCCTCCTCCGCCGGGTACGCCCCGGTGATGTGGGACTTCGACAGCATGGACTCCCTCAACACGGGCCTCTCGGTGCAGGAAAGGGTGAACGGCATAGTGGGGGCGGCGGGGGACGGGGACATCATCCTCTTCCACTTCGGCGGCCGCAACACCCTGGAGCTGGT
>CAZQFX010000008.1:9197-34563 GCA_964592775.1 uncultured Actinomycetota bacterium | reverse complement strand
GACACCATCGCCATCCTCAGGGGACTGAAGGAGCGCTACGAGGTACACCACGGGGTGCGCATCCAGGACTCGGCCCTGGTGGCGGCGGCCATGCTCTCCGACCGTTACATCTCCGACCGCTACCTGCCGGACAAAGCCATCGACCTCGTGGACGAGGCGGCCTCGCGGCTGCGCATCGAGATCGACTCCATGCCCACGGAGATAGACGAGGTGGAACGGCGCGTCAAGCAGCTCGAGATCGAGAAACAGGCCCTGAAGAAGGAGAAGGACAAGGCCTCCAGGGAACGCCTGGAGAAGCTCGAGGCCGAGCTCGCCGAGCTCAAGGAGCGCTCCACGGAGATGAAGGGGCACTGGCTGGCGGAGAAGGAGAGCATCGGCCGCATACGCGGGCTCAAGGAGCGCCTGGAGCAGGTGAAGATAGAGGAGCAGAGGGCGGAGCGCGAGGGCGACCTGGAGAAGGCGGCCCGTCTGCGCTACGGCGAGTCCACCGAGCTGCAGGGCAGGCTGGAGGAGGAGAACCGGCGCCTGCAGGAGCTGCAGAAGGAGCGTAAGATGCTCAAGGAGGAGGTCGACGACGAGGACATCGCCGAGGTCGTCTCCTCCTGGACGCACATCCCTGTCTCCAGGCTGCTGGAGGGGGAGGTGGAGAAGCTCATCCGCATGGAGGATCGCCTGCGCCGGCGCGTGGTGGGGCAGGAGGAGGCTCTGGTAAAAGTATCCAACGCCATCCGTCGCGCCCGCGCGGGGCTGCAGGACCCCAACCGGCCCATCGGCTCCTTCCTCTTCCTGGGGCCCACCGGGGTGGGCAAGACGGAGCTGGCGCGCGCCCTGGCGGAATTCCTCTTCGACGACGAGCGGGCCATGGTGCGCCTGGACATGAGCGAGTACATGGAGCGGCATACCGTCTCCCGGCTCATCGGTGCACCCCCCGGCTACATCGGCTACGAGGAGGGAGGCCAGCTCACCGAGGCGGTGCACCGGCGCCCCTACAGCGTCATCCTGCTGGACGAGATAGAGAAAGCCCACGGCGACGTCTTCAACCTGCTGCTGCAGATCCTGGACGACGGGCGTCTCACCGACGGCCACGGCCGCACCGTGGACTTCAAGAACACGGTTATCATCATGACCTCGAACATCGGGAGCCACCTCTACCAGGACGCGGCGGAGCCCGACCGCGGCGAGGTACGGGACATGGTCATGGAGACGCTCAAAGCGCACTTCCGGCCGGAGTTCCTCAACCGCCTGGATGAGATCATCGTCTTCGATCCCCTGGGCATGGAGGAGATAGAGCAGATCACAGACATCCAGGTAGAGAACCTGCGCGAACGCCTCGCCGAGCGCAAGCTGGACATCCGCCTCACCGGCAAGGCCAGGGAGACGCTCGCCGTGGAGGGCTTCGACCCCAACTACGGCGCGCGGCCCCTCAAACGCGTCATACAGCGCGAGATCCAGGACGGGCTGGCGCGAAGGCTGCTGGAGGGGGACTTCGCCGAGGGCGACCTCATCGAGGTGGACGTGGACCCGGGCGGGGACTTCACCTTCGCCAGGGTAGGGGCCTCGGCCTACGCCGAGGATTGAGCCATGCCTCATTTCGATTCCAGGGTATACATCCATCATTGATCCTATGTGATGGGAATGGGGTCAGTCACCCATGTCGCGCGGCCGCGACACCTCCGATGAAAATCTCCCGCGATCAAGCGCACAACATATGGTATCGGACAGGGTATTTTCATGGCAGACCCCTGCCGATCCCGTGCCAGGGCTGACCCCACCCTCCGGGGAAAAGATCGAACCTCCGGTCTAAGAACTTACCACTTCAGGGTGACCTTATTGCGCAGCTCCTCGAAGACGGGCCAGGACCAGCCGGAGGTCATGTTGCGGGGGTCGTTCATGCCCCAGGCGATGCCCCCGGTGCAGAAGAAGGATATGTTGGCGCATCCCGTCTTGTGGGGGATGACGGAGGAGTTGCGGCACATGGACATGTCGGCCATGGTGCGGCTGATGACGCGGTCGAAGAGGTCCGAGACGACCTCACTGCGGAAGATAGCGGCGATGAGCTTCCTGAACCACTCCCGTTTCTGCAGGAGGGACAGGAGGCGGTTGACGGCCATGGTCAGCCGCACCTTCCAGTCGGAGCGGTTCTCCCACAGGTATTGCAGGGCGCTCTTGTCCAGCTCGCCGGCATACTCGCGCACGCAGCGGTTGTCTCCCAGCGTCCTCGCCAGATAGCGCAGGGTCCCCGGTTCATCGCGCAGGACGACCACGTCGGGCCGCACACCTTTGGCCTCGAAGGTGGACAAGGGAGCCAGCATTATGGCCTGCGTCCCCTGCAGCCTGGGCTCCTGCCGTTTCTCGAAGCCGCTCTCCGCTTCCTTCAGTCCGAGCACCACCGGGCTCCACCTGCACGCGTTTATAGACTCCGCGCGCAAGAGCAGTTCCTCGCCTCCGGTCGCGCGCCTCACCGCGTCGCAATAGCTGATCCCCTCGTAGAGTGGGAGGCCCTGCGGTTCGTTTTCACCCCGCGCGTAGAATCTCACCCCTACGGGTTGGACCCGCAGGCCTACCTCCGGCATGTCTCCCCCTTTCCTCACCCTCGGATTATACAACCCCGCCCGACAGCCTGCATGGCGCAAGTTAACTCATCCCCGGTCAGTCCCTCATGCCGCAAGGTCGCGGCACCAGCAAAGGCTATTTTCGGAACAGCCTGTCATAAGTTGCGGCGAGGACACAGCAGACTTTATGGGGTCTGCCCCTCTAAGGCCTGGCACGCGCGCCACCGATGTTACACAATGGGTGGTGCCATGAACGATAACTACGACGTGATAATCGTCGGGGCCGGGCCGGCCGGTATCTTCACCGCGCTCGAGCTGGTGAAGAGGGACGGCCTGCGCGTGCTCATGCTCGAGAAGGGCCCGGATATCGAGAAGCGCGATTGCCCCGCCCGCGTCGACAAGTGCCGCAAGTGCGAGACCTGCGCCATCACCAGCGGCTGGGGCGGAGCGGGCGCCTTCAGCGACGGCAAGCTCTCCCTCTCGCCTGACGTGGGAGGGTGGCTGGGGGAGTACGTGGGGACTAGGATGCTCCGGGACCTAATCGACCGCGTGGACCAGCTCTACCTAGAGTTTGGCGCTCCGCGCCGCATCTTTGGGGACGAGGGGGACAAGGTCGAGGAATGGAGGAAGAAGGCGATACTCTCCAACCTCATCCTCACCCCCTGTCCTTTCCGCCACCTGGGGACGGAGCGCTGCCGCGAGCTGCTGGTGAGGATGCGGGATTTCCTGGCGGACAAGGTGGAGGTAAGGACCGGCACGGACGTGGCGTCCATCCTGGTGGACGGCGGCAGGGTCCGGGGTATCCGCACCGCGGAGGGTGAGGAGAACCTCGCGGACAACGTGGCGCTCGCCCCCGGCAGGGAGGGAGCCGACTGGCTGGCGGACGAGATGGAGCGGCTGGGGGTCACCGTACAGAACAACCAGGTGGATATCGGCCTGCGGGTGGAGGTCCCCGCTCCGGTGCTGGAGCCCCTCACCGCCGACCTCTATGAGCCCAAACTGCATTACTTCACGCGGCGTTTCGAGGACCGCGTGCGGGTGTTTTGCATGAACCCCTACGGCCAGGTGTGCGTGGAGCGCTACGGCGACGTGCTCACGGTGAACGGACACTCCTACGGGGAGCGGCGCACGGACAACTCCAACTTCGCCCTCCTGGTGAGCACCACCTTCACCGAGCCCTTCAAGGAGCCCATCGCCTACGGCAAGTACATCGCCCGTCTGGCCAACCTCCTGGGGGAGGGAATCCTCATTCAGAGGCTGGGCGACCTCCTGGACGGGCGGCGTTCCACGCCCCGGCGCATCTCCCGCTCCACGGTGCGTCCCACGCTGGCCGACGCCACCCCTGGGGACCTGAGTTTCGCTTTGCCTTTCCGCTATATCAGCGACATCCTGGAGATGCTCGAAGCCCTGGACAGCCTCTGCCCCGGTCTGTATAAGCGCGACACCCTTCTCTACGGGGTGGAGGTGAAGTTCTATTCCTCCCGGCCGAGCCTCGGGGCGGATCTGCAGTCGGAGATAGCCGGCCTCTACGCCATCGGGGACGGGGCGGGCATCACCCGCGGGCTCGTACAGGCATCGGCCTCGGGCATCGTCGTGGCCCGCTCCATCCTGCACGCGCGCTGAGCGGGGGATGAGGACCTGGATCGCCTGGCCACGAAGTCCCACCCGCCGCCCGATATGGAAACGACCCCTCCGACACCCCTGCCATTGTGCGGGACCACCCGCTTCCCGCCATAGGCAGGCCGTAGCTGGCCGAGGTCGGCAGTCCAGGGTATGAGGATTAACGGCCCCGGGACCATTCCTCGCCCTGCCTCGTTGTATTTACGGAGAGATCTGCTGTAAAAGCCCATCCGTTTCTGGTTGCATCAATTACTCGAGACCGAATTCATTTCTGGCTCCTCGCTATTTGGTACGGGTAGCGCATAAGACGGGGGCCGGCAAACCTTCGAAGTCCAACTTCCCCGCGATAAGGCAGATCATGGTGATCAGGTTATCGGTATTGCGGCAACCCCCGGCCCTTCTCTTGGCTGCCTGGATGAGTCCAATGATAGCCTTGCCGGGTGGCGGTATTACCCGCACGATTTTGAGAAGAGCCTCATTTCTCTATTGCGCTAAATAAGGATCTAAAGGATGTACTCGAAAGCCCGTTCGTTGATAGATCAATAAATCTGCTTGAAATATACGGCTTCCGCTTCTTGACGGGGGAGGAGAACCAGCGTATTATTATTTGCATAGAGCAAACTTTGTAAATCAATCAATATTGCTAGATGAAAGCTTGCCGCTATGCAAGCGTCGTCCCGCAAGCCCTCTCAGACAGGGATATGGGAAGGCGGGAAGGGGAGCCGTGGTAGAGAAGGCCTTCACCTGGTTCGGCACCAACAGCATCAGGAGGCCCCTGCTGGCCATCGCCATCATCGCGGCGATAACGGCTTTCTTCACGGCGGGATTGTTCGGGATCCACCAGGAGTACGGCGAGAGGATCATGCTCTCCGACTCGAGCGAGATAGTGCGGACCATGAACGAGGCCGAGGAGAAGTTCGGGGGCATCGAGGAGGAGCAGGTCCTGGTGGAGGCGGACGATGTGCTCGAGGCGGACCTGCTGCGCAAGATCGCCGGCTACGAGGGGTTCCTCCGGGAAGACCCGGAAATCTGGGGCCGGTTTATCTCCGAGGTCACAACCCCTCTCGACGGGATGTCCTATATCGGCGACGAGGCCGTGCAGCCAGCCGGCGGTTTCCAGGTCGGAGGGGCTCCCCGGCTGGGAGGGGCTGGAGGCCGCGCGGCGCCGGTGCGGGAGGGAGAGCCGCTGCTTAACGTAATCGGCGTCCTTAGCGATGAGGAACTGGTGCGGCAGGTGGAGCTCAACCTCCGGATCAAACGGGGGCAACTCGAGGAGCTGGGCGTGGACGTGGCGCCACAGAACATCTCCGCCGACGGGCGCGCCGCCCTGATCAGCGCGAAGATGAACCCGGAGGCTGGTTCGGGCGAGCAGATCATGCTCGTTGGGGGGTTCACCGACAAGACGAAGGCCCATTTCGGCGAGGTCCCGGGCGTGAACTCATACGTAGCCGGCAAGGCCTCCATGCAGAGGGAATCGAGCCAGAGCACCATCTCGGACACCAGGACCCTTTTCCTGCTGGCCTTCCTGTTCATCCTGCTCATCCTCTTCCTCACCTTCCGCAGGATCACCGACGTGGTCTTCACCCTGCTGGTGATCATGGTGACCATAGTGTGGGTGATGGGGCTCTCGGGCTGGATAGGCTTCCCCTTCTCCTACAGCAACACCGCCATCATGCCGCTGCTCCTGGGGGTGGGCATGGCCTACGCCATCCACGTGCTCTCGCGTTACTACGAGGAGCGGGGCAAAGGGCGGGAGCCGAAGCGCTCGGTCCTCGCCTCCGTGGTGGCTGTTGGCGCGGCCGTTTTCCTCGCCGCCACCACCACCGCCTTCGGCTTTGCTTCCTTCGGCATCTCCAACATGCCCATCATCCAGCAGTTCGGCATCCTCTGCGTGGTGGGGGTGATGGCCAGCTTCGTCCTGGCGGTGACCTTGCTCCCGGCGGTAATCGTCCTGAGGGATCGCGGCGCCGGGGCACAGGAGAGATGGGAGGCCGGGCGGCGGAGGAGGGTGCTACGGCGGCAGTCGCCGGTCAACGCCTTCCTGGCCAGGATAGCGGTCCTGTCGGAACACCACCGCGGCGTGGTGGTGGTCGTGTCCCTGCTCATCATCCTCGGTTGCGCCGGGCTGGGATTCGACCTGGGCACCGAGGCCGACATCTTCAAGATGCTGCCGCAGGACCTGCCCTTCATCCAGGCCAACGAGAAGATCGACGAGTACTTCGGCGGGCAGGAGATCGTCCTCACCCTGGTCAGGGGGGATGTTCTCGAGCCGGGGACGCTGAACGCCATGCTGGCGTACGAGGATGACCTGGCCGCGAACGATTACGTGGGAGAGAACGGCCAGCGCCTGTTCCAGAGGCAGAAGATATTCAGTATCGCGGACGTGGTGAAAAACCATAATGGGTCGGTGCCGGGGACCAGGGGCGAAGTGTTGGAGGTCTTGGCGAGGTTGCGGCAATCCAGCGGCTCCGCCGGGTCCGCGGCCGACAACCAGCTCATCACTCCCGATCTTGGGACCGCCATGGTGAGCATCAGGTTGGAACGTGGGTCCCAGCAGGATATGAAGGTCCTGGCCGACAGCATCGGCAGGGCTACCGAAGCCGCGGTCGCCGCCGCGCCGGATATCGCCATGAGCAGCAGCGGGCTTCCGTTGCTCTTTAACGAGATGCTGGGCACCATCGTTCCCACCCAGCTCAAGACCATGGCCCTGGCGCTGGTGCTTTGCGCGCTGGTGGTCATCCTGGTCTTCCGTTCCTTCTGGTTCGGCATCGCCGCGAGCAGCGTGGTCTTCATCAGCGTGGCCATGGAGCTGGGAGCGCTGGCCATCCTCGGCTGGCCGCTGGATTTCATGACCGTGATGGTCTCGTCGCTGGTCATCGGGGCGGGCATCGATTTCGGCATCCACGTCACTCACCGCTTCGTGGAGGAATGGCGCGGCGGCGGGGTGGCGATAGACGAGGCCATCCGGCGCACCGTGGGCAACGTGGGCAAGGCTTTGCTCTCGGCGGCGGTGACCACGGCCGGGGCCTTTCTCATCCTCTCCTTCTCCAGGATAGACTACATGCAGAGGTTCGGCATCATCACCGCCCTTTCCCTTACCTTCGCCCTGCTCTCGTCCCTGCTCATACTGCCCTCCATCCTCGCCTCGATAGCCACCCGCGTCGAACGCAAGAAGTCAGGCTGAAGGGCGCGGCACCGATGCATTAGTCCATCCAGTTAACAAGTGCTATAATGATTCTTCGTGTGGGGCAGGAGAGGCAAATAGGAGGAAGGAAAGAGATAGGCCATGCCCGGGATCGTGGTAGCAGGAACCCAGTGGGGCGACGAGGGAAAAGGCAAGGTCATAGACCTCCTCTCGGACGAGATGCACGTGGTGGTGCGCTTCCAGGGCGGAAACAACGCCGGGCATACCATCATGTACGACGGGGAGACCCTGAAGCTGCACCTCATCCCCTCCGGCATCCTCTACCACCATATCGTGCCAGTGATCGGCAACGGCGTGGTCATCAACCCCGCGGTACTCATCAAGGAGATGGATAACCTGCGCGCGCTGGGCGCGGACGCGGAGCGGCTGCGCATATCCTACAACGCACACGTCATCCTGCCCTTCCACGAGGACCTCGACGGCCTGCAGGACGACAGCCGCGGCGAGAAGAGCCTGGGCACCACGCGCAGGGGGATCGGACCCACCTACGCCGACAAGGCGGCGCGCACGGGTATACGCATGCAGGAAATGCACGACCCGGCGGCCTTCAACGCCAGGGTCAGGGAGGCGGTGGAGGAGAAAAACCGTCTCTTTACCTGCTTATATGGCGTCGAGCCCCTGGATGCCGTAGAGATTGCCGGGAGGTATCAGGCCTATTCCGAACGGCTGCGGCACTGCCTGGCGGATACCTCGGTCCTGGTGAAGAGCGCGCTCCGGGAGGGCCGAAACGTCCTTTTCGAGGGCGCCCAGGGCCTGATGCTGGACCTGGACCACGGCACCTACCCCTACGTCACCTCCTCCAACACCATGGCCGGGGCGGTATGCACGGGAGCGGGAGTAGGGCCCAAGGACATCGACGAGATCATCGGGGTGACCAAGGCCTATGTCACCCGGGTGGGGGCGGGCCCCTTCCCCACCGAGCAGGATAACGAGACCGGCCGCGTCATGCAGGAGGTGGGCAAGGAGTTCGGGACCACAACCGGCCGCAAAAGGCGCTGCGGCTGGTTCGACATGGTTATCCTGCGCTATGCGGTGCGCTTGAACACCCTCACCTCACTGGCCATCACCAAGCTGGACGTGCTCTCGCAGTTCGACACGCTCAAGGTATGCGTGGCCTACAGGCTCGGCCAAGAAAGGCTGGAGGAATTCCCACAGATCTGCGGCGATTTCACCGCCTGCGAGCCCATCTATGAGGAACTGCCGGGATGGAAAGCGGATATATCGCAAGTCGAGCGCCTGGAGGATCTCCCGGTGGAAGCCCGCGATTACCTCGCTTTCGTCTCGCGCCATGCCGGCGTCCCCGTCAAGCTCGTCTCGGTGGGGCCGGAGAGGCATCAGACCATCCTGCTGGACGGCGGGGAGGAGCCCCTGCGCCAGGGCCGCCTCACCTTCTACGACGACTTCCCCTTGTGACGTTCCCGAAGGGAAAAGCCGTAGTATTCTCAGAAAGCAGGCAGGATTGTCACTGCCGCCAATAAATATATATACTGAAAAAATATACAAATATGGACGGGGCGAGCGTAGGGAGGTTTAAGTGAGAGTTCTGGTAGTGGGAGAAGGGGGCCGCGAGCACGCCCTCACCTGGAAGATAGCGCAATCACCCCTGGTCGACGATATCTGGTGCGCGCCCGGCAACGCGGGCATGGCGGTCGTCGCGGAGTGCGTGGATATGGATGCCGAGGATATCGAGGGCCTGGCGCGCTTCGCTGAAGAGAAGAAGATCGACCTCACCGTCGTCGGGCCCGAGGCGCCGCTGGTGGCGGGCATCGCCGACCTCTTCCAGGCGAAGGGGCTGGCGGTATTCGGCCCCAGCCGGGAAGCGGCGCAGATGGAGGGGAGCAAGGACTTCGCCAAGCGGCTCATGCTCGATGCCGGCGTGCCCACCGGTGAAGCCGAGGTCTTCACCACCTACGAGGCCGCCGAGGCCTGCATCAGGAGCCGCGGCGCCCCTTACGTAGTCAAGGCCGACGGGCTCGCCGCAGGCAAGGGCGTGATCATCGCCCAGGACGACCGGGCCGCCTGCGAGGCCTTGAGAACCTGCTTCGTCGACCGCGCCTTCGGGGCCGCAGGGGAGAAGGTGCTCATCGAGGAGTTCCTGGCGGGGCAGGAGGTCTCCATCCTCTGCTTCGTGGACGGCGAGGACATCCTCCCCATGGCCCCCGCCCAGGACTACAAGCGGGTGGGCGACGGGGACAGCGGGCCCAACACCGGGGGAATGGGCTCCTACTCCCCCGTGCCGGTGCTCTCCGCCGAGAACTACCGGCGCGCGGTGGAGGAGGTGCTCGAGCCCACGGCAAGGGCCCTCGCCGCGCGCGGCATCCATTTCAAGGGCATTCTCTACGCCGGCCTCATCCTCACCGCCGCCGGGCCCAAGGTGCTCGAGTACAACGTGCGCTTCGGGGACCCGGAGACCCAGGCGGTCATCCCCCGCCTCGAGAGCGACATCGTCGAAGCCATGCTCGCGGTGGTGGAGGGAAGGCTTTCCGGCGTGGAACTGAAATGGAGGGACGACCCCTGCGTAACCGTCGCCGCCGCTTCCGGGGGTTATCCGGCCGACTACGCCAGGGGTTACCCCATAACCGGGCTGGAGGCGGCGGATTCCCTGGACGGGGTCACGGTCTTCCATGCCGGTACCCGCCTCGGCGAGAGGGGAGAGGTCCTCACCGACGGCGGCAGGGTGCTCAACGTCAGCGCCCTCGGACGCGACTTCGCCGCCGCGCGCGAGAAAGCCTACGAGGCGGTGGAGAAGATAGGCTTCAAGGATATCTACTACCGCAGGGATATTGCCCTGCGGACGCTGGAAGCATGAATGGGGATACCCTCATGCCGGCTTTTCGGATCAATGCGCGGGAATCCCGTAAAAGAAACAGGATCGTAAGACAAAGCAGCAGGATTGTTGAAGGGGAAAGGGGCTTTGGTGTCCCTTAGAGGTCCCTTAGAGGTAATGGCGTAGCGACTTATGGAGGTGAGAAGGACATGACCGTTCCAGTAGTAGCCTTGCTCATGGGGTCCAAGTCCGACCTGAAGAAGGTGACCCCGGCGGAGGAGACCCTCGCCGAGATGGGCGTGCGAGTGAAGACCGCCGTCATCTCCGCCCACCGGCAGCCGCAGAAGCTGCGGGATTTCGTGGGCGCAGCCCCCGGGGAAGGGGTGGAGGTCTTCATAGCGGCGGCGGGAAAGGCCGCACACCTCCCCGGCGTCACCGCTTCCATGACCACGCTCCCCGTCATCGGCCTGCCCCTCTCCTCGCCCGACCTGGGGGGTATGGACGCCCTGCTGTCCATTGCGCAGATGCCGCGCGGGGTGCCCGTGGCCACGGTGGCCATCGATGGAGCGGAGAACGCCGCCCTCCTGGCGTGCGAGATCCTGGCCTTGAAATACGAGGAGGTGGCGCAAGCCCTGGAGGCATACCGCCGGCGCCTCGCGGAAGGCTAAAAAGCCCCTATCAACGCCGGGTCCTATAAGGCATAATAGACTTGTGCCGGACGAGATGACTGGAAAAGGTTGGAAGAAATGATCTCGCGTTACACCCTGCCCGAGATGGCCGCAGTGTGGAGCGAGCGCAACAGGTTCCAGAAGTGGTTGGACGTAGAGGTGCTCGCGGTTGAGGCCAGGGTGGAGCGGGGCGAGGTGCCGCGGGAGGCTCTCGAGGAGATAAGGCGCAGGGCGGCTTTCGATCCCGAGCGCATCCTGGAGATCGAGGAGACGGTCAACCACGACGTCGTCGCCTTCCTCACCAACGTGGCCGAGAATGTCGGGGAGAGCTCGCGTTTCATCCATTACGGCATGACCTCCTCGGACGTGCTGGACACCGGCCTGGCGCTGCAGATGCGCGAGGCCATGGACCTCATCATCGCCGAGGCGCGCAACCTGGCGCAGCTCCTCAGGGAGAAGGCGATCGCTTACAGGGACGCGGCCATGGTGGGGCGCACCCACGGCGTGCATGCCGAGCCCATGGTCTTCGGGCAGAAGCTGGCCTTGTGGGCCTTTGAGGCGGCGCGCGACCTGGAGAGGCTGCGCCGCGCCCGCGAGGTCGTCAGTTACGGCAAGCTGTCGGGGGCCGTAGGCACCTACGCCCATCTCGATCCCTGGGTCGAGGAATACGTCTGCGCCAGGCTGGGGTTGAAGCCGGCGGAGGCATCTACCCAGGTGCTCCAGCGTGACCACCATGCGGAGTACATGGCGGCCATAGCCATCACCGGCGCGAGCCTCGAGAAGTTCGCGCTGGAGATAAGGGGGCTGCAGCGCTCGGAAGTCCTCGAGGCGGAGGAGCCCTTCCGGCGCGGCCAGAAGGGTTCGAGCGCCATGCCTCACAAGAGGAACCCCATCCTGTGCGAGCGCATCTGCGGCCTGGCCAGGGTGCTGAGGGCGAACGCGATGGCCGCCCTGGAGGATGTCGCCCTGTGGCACGAAAGGGACATATCGCATTCCTCGGTAGAGCGGGTGATCATCCCCGATTCCACCACCCTCCTCCATTACATGCTCGTGAAGTTCCAGGGCGTGATGCGCGACCTGCAGGTGTACCCGGAGAACATGCGCCGCAACCTCGAGCTCACCCATGGCCTGGTTTTCTCGGAAGGGGCGCTTCTGGCACTGGTGGACAAGGGGATGACGCGCGAAGACGCATACGTACTGGTGCAGCGCAACGCCATGCAGTCGTGGAGGACGGGGGAGGATTTCCGCTCTCTCCTGGCCGGCGACGCCGAAGTGGCGGCCGCCCTGGGCGCGGAAGAGCTGGACGCGTGTTTCGACCTGCGTCATCATCTCAGGAACGTGGGAGAGGTGTTCTCGCGCCTCGAGAAGCTGGAGTTGTAGGAGGCGGGAGAGCGGAGGATGGAGAAAAGGGAACTCCTTCGCGAGGGGAAAGCGAAGAATGTATTCGCGACCGACGAGCCTGGGCAGGTGATCCACGAGTTCAGTGACGACGCCACCGCCTTCGACGGCGGGAAGCGGGGGACCATCGCCGGCAAGGGGCGCGCCAACGCCCAGATGTCGGATACAATCTTTCGCTACCTGGAGAAGAGAGGCATCCGCACCCATCACATCAAGCTCCTCTCCGAGAACGAGATCCTGACCTGGTGGCTGGATATGTTCAAGGTGGAGCTCGCCGTGCGCAACTACGCCGCGGGGAGCCTGGCCAAACGCCTGGGATACGCCGAACGCACGCGGATGAAGTCCCCCCTGGTGGAGTCCTACTACAAGAGCGAGGAGCTGGGCGACCCCCTGCTCTCGCGGGAGCACATCCGCGAGCTGGGGCTGGCGACGGACGAACAGCTGGACGAGATGGCCGCCATCGCCCTCAAGGTGAACGATATCCTCGTCCCCTACTTCGAGACCCGGGGCCTGGTGCTGGCCGATTTCAAGCTGGAGTTCGGGTTGCGGGAGGGCAGGATCTATATGGGGGGCGAGTTCAGCCCCGACATATGCCGCCTTTGGGATGTGGAGACGGGAGAGATAATGGATGAGGACCGCTTCCGGCAGGACCTGGGCCGGGTGGGGGAGACCTACGCCGAGGTGCTTAGGCGGGTAAAGGAGGAGGATCTTGGCTTGAAGGTATCGATTTACGTATCCCCCAAGAAAGGCGTGCTCGACCCCGCCGGCCAGGCCGCCCTGGGGGCGCTGAAGTCGCTCGGTTTCGGGGAGGTGTCCGACGTGCGGATCGGCAAGTACATCAGGCTGCGCCTGGAGGGCATCGAAGCGGAGAAGGCCGGGGAGCGCGTCGAGGAGATGTGCGAGAGGCTGCTCGCCAATCCGATCATCGAGGATTACAGCGTGGAGGTCGAGGACTAGCGCAACTTTTCTGGGATCAGACCTCAAGAGCCGCGCTTGCGGCAGGCAACGCTTCGGGATCAGTTCTTGAGGTTGCGGCATCTATCATCGGGAGCATGGAATGATTCGGAATTGCCCGGACGCGATTTTCAATGAGCCGACCGCTGAAAAGGATCGAGCCTTGATGCGCCTCCCTGTTTTCCCGATAGTTGTACACGCCGCGCGGCCGCGACACCACGGAGGACGAAAATCTCACGAGACTGAGGGCACAACATATGATATCGGAGAGTGGATTTTCGGGGCAGGTTATGGCGGGATTTACCATAGCAAACCGTAAGGGCGGTTCTCGGCCGAGCTTTCGGGACCTGGCCCCGGGGGTTTAATTGCGGACGTTAGCGAGGAGAGGAGCCAGATGAGATTCGGTGTGGTCGTTTTCCCCGGTTCCAACTGCGAGACGGACTGTTATCACGTCATCGACAAGGTGCTCAGGGAAGACGTGGAATACCTTTGGCACCAGCAGACCGACGTGTCCGCCTACGACTGCCTGGTGCTGCCCGGCGGTTTCTCCTACGGCGACTATCTGCGCTGCGGCGCCATCGCGCGCTTCAGCCCGGTCATGGAGGCGGTAGCGGACTTCGCGCGTCAGGGGGGGCTGGTGATCGGCATCTGCAACGGCTTCCAGATCCTCTGTGAAGCGGGGCTGCTCCCGGGCGCCATGCTGCGCAACACCACCCTCTCCTTCATCTGCCGCTTCGTGAACGTGCGGGTGGAGAACGCGGACTCGCCATGGACCAACGCCGCGCGTCAGGGCCAGGTGCTGCGCATACCCATCGCCCATGGCGAAGGCAATTACACCGCGGACGCGGCTACCCACGCGGCTCTGGTCAACGCGGGTCAGGTGGTGCTGCGCTACTGCGACGAGGCGGGCGAGACGGCCGCCGCCTCCAATCCCAACGGTTCCCTGGACGATATCGCCGGCATATGCAACCAGGGCTTCAACGTCTTCGGCCTCATGCCGCACCCGGAGCGCGCCTCGGAGGGTATCCTGGGCAGCACGGACGGCCTGGTGATCTGGGAGTCCGTCATGGCGCATTACCGGGGAAGAGGGTAGGGTGAGAACATGGGCGAGCTTTACGAGGAACTGGGCCTGACCGAGGATGAGTACCTGGACATCGTCCGGCTTCTGGGGCGCGAGCCGAGCAAGGTCGAGCTGGGCATGTACTCCCTGATGTGGAGCGAACACTGCTCCTACAAGAGCTCGAAGATGGTGCTCTCCCAGCTCCCGACCCGCGCCTCCTACGTGTTGCAGGGGCCGGGAGAGAACGCGGGCATCATCGATATCGGCGGCGGGCTGGCCGTCGCCTTCAAGATGGAGTCGCATAACCACCCCAGCGCCGTGGAGCCCTACCAGGGTGCGGCCACGGGCATCGGCGGCATCGTGCGCGACATCTTCACCATGGGCGCGCGCCCCATTGCCTGCCTCGATCCCCTGCGCTTCGGTCCCCTCGACAGCCCGCGCCAGCGCTATCTCTTCGGCGGCGTGATCGCCGGCATAGCCGGTTACGGCAACTGCCTGGGGATCCCGACCGTGGCGGGGGACATCTATTTCGACCAGTGCTACGACGGCAACATCCTGGTCAACGTGATGTGTATCGGCATCATGCCCAAGGAGAACCTCATCCGCGGGCAGGCGACCGGCGTGGGCAACGCGGTGGTGCTCATGGGCAACCGCACCGGCAGGGACGGCATCGGCGGCGCGTCCATACTGGCCTCCCAGGAGTTCGACGAGACCAGCCAGGAGAAGAGGCCCAGCGTCCAGGTGGGCGACCCCTTCACCGAGAAGCTCCTCATCGAGGCCTGCCTGGAGCTGTTGGGCAAGGAACTCCTGGTGGGGCTGCAGGACCTGGGCGCGGCCGGGATATCCTGCGCCTGCTCCGAAACGGCGGCGCGAGGGGGGGTGGGCATGAGGATAGAGCTGGAGCATGTCCCACTGCGCGAGGAGATGGACCCCTTCGAGATCATGATCTCGGAGTCGCAGGAGCGCATGCTGGCCATCGTCGAGCCGGACAAGCTGGAAGAGGTTCTGGGCGTCTGCGGGAGGTGGGGGCTCAACGCCGTGGTCATCGGCGAGGTGACCGAGGGAGACATGCTGGAGATAAGCTGGTACGGCGAGAGGGTCGTCAACGTGCCCGCCTCGTCCCTGGCCAGCGGCCCGGTCTACGACCGGCCCGCCGAGAGGCCCGCCTACCTCGACGGGGTACAGTCCTTCGACCCGTCCACCCTCGAGCACCCCCCCGATCTCAACCGCGTGCTCCTGGACCTGGTCAGCGGACCCAACCTGTGCGACAAGAGGCTGGTCTACGAGCAGTACGATCACATGGTGCAGCTCAACACCGTGGTCTATCCCGGCTCCGACGCGGCGGTACTGAGGGTCAAGGGCACCAGCAAGGCCCTGGCGGTGTCCTGCGACGGCAACTCCCGTTACGTATATCTCGATCCCTACGCCGGTACCCAGATCGCCGTGTCGGAGGCGGCGCGCAACGTGGTGGCCGCCGGCGGCGTGCCCATGGCCCTCACCAACTGCCTCAACTTCGGCAACCCGGAGCGGCCCGACATCTTCTGGCAGTTCAAAGAGTCGGTGCGGGGCCTGGCCGATGCGGCGCGCCACCTGGAACTGCCGGTGGTGAGCGGCAACGTGAGCTTCTATAACGAGTCCTTCGGGACCGCCATCTACCCCACCCCCGTAGTGGGGATGGTCGGCCTCATCGGGAACCTGGACAACCGGCGCACCATCGCCTTTCCCGGAGAAGGGCTGCTGGTGCTGATGCTGGGCGACACCAGGGACGAGCTTGGAGGGTCGGAATACCTCAAACTGGTACACGGCATGGTGGCCGGACGCCCGCCCGGGATCGACCTGGGCGTGGAGAAGGGCGTTCAGACCACCTGCATCGAGGGCATCCGGAGGGGCATCATCCTCTCCGCGCACGACTGTTCCGAGGGAGGAGCGGCAGTCGCCCTTCTCGAATCGTGCTGTGGCGAGGGGATCGGGGCGAGGATCGAAGTGGATACCGACCTGTACCCGGCGGCATGGCTTTTCAGCGAAAGCCAGTCCCGCTTCGTGCTCACCATCAGGGAGGAAGGGCTGGAGCCGATGCACGGCCTGGCGGAGGCGCGCGATGTTCCGCTGCATGTCCTGGGAAGGACGGGAGGCGACCGGCTGGTGGTCAACGACTGGATAGACCTCGCGGTGTCGGAAATGCGGAGGGCGAGGGAAGGGGCGCTGGAGGAGCTGCTCAAAGGTTAGACGGGAGCCGAGGTGAGCGCATGAGAAGACCAGAGGTGGGGATACGCGGATGAGCTTCGAGATCAACGAATCCTGCGGCGTTTTCGGCATCCATACCCGCGAGGACGACGTGGCCAAACTCACCTACTATGCCCTCTACGCCTTGCAGCATCGCGGGCAGGAAAGCGCAGGCATCGCCGTATCCGACGGCAGGGAATCGCTCATGCTCAAGGACATGGGCATGGTGTCCCAGGTCTTCAGCGAGAGGGATCTCGTCAACCTCAAGGGGCGCTTGGCCATCGGCCACGTCAGGTATTCCACCACCGGCTCCGCTTACTGGGAGAACGCCCAGCCGGTACAGGTGCCGCGCCGGGGCGGCTCGGTCTTCGTGGCCCACAACGGAAATCTGATCAACACCGTCGAGCTGCGCGACGCCCTCAAATCCGAAGGGGTCCGTTTCCGCTCCACCTCGGATACCGAGGTCATCGCGGTGATGCTGGCCCGTTCGCCGCAGGCGGCGATCGTGGATGCCATGAAGGAAGTGCTGCCGCGTCTGACCGGCGCTTACTCGCTCGCCGTCATGACCGAGGGCCGGCTCATAGGCGCGAGGGACCCCTACGGCATAAGGCCGCTCTGCGTGGGAAAGTACATGGACGGCCACGCCATCTCCAGCGAGAGCGCGGGGCTGGATATCATCGGCGCCGAATATCTGAGGGAAGTGGGGCCGGGGGAGATGGCCATCATCGGCGACGACGGCCTCAGGTTCGAGCAGGCCGTAGAGGCGGCCAAGCCGGCGTTGTGCATCTTCGAGTTCATCTATTTCGCCCGGCCGGATTCCATCATGTACGACACCTATCTCTACCACGCCCGCAAGCACATGGGGATGAGCCTGGCCGACGAGGCTCCCGTGGAGGCGGACGTGGTCATGCCCATACCGGATACGGGGGTGCCGGCGGCCATCGGTTATTCCCAGGCCTCCGGCGTGCCCTTCGGCGAGGGGTTGATAAAGAACCGCTATATCGGCCGCACCTTCATCCAGCCCACGCAGGCCATCCGCCAGCTGGGCGTGCGCTTGAAGCTCAACCCCCTCGCCCACGACATCAAGGGCAAGCGGCTGGTGGTGGTCGACGACTCCATCGTGCGCGGCAACACCACCAAGGAGATCGTGAAGATGCTCAGGGACGCGGGGGCGGCGGAGGTGCACATGCGCATCAGCTCACCGCCCGACATGTTCCCCTGCTTCTACGGCATAGATACCGCCATCCGCAAGGAGCTAATAGCGTCATGCCGCGATATCGACGATATACGCCGCTTTATCGGGGCGGATACGCTCCACTACCTGAGCATGGATAACCTGGTCAAGGCCACGCGAAGGCCGAAGGAGAAATTCTGCACGGCGTGCTTCGACGGTGATTACCCCATACCCGTCCCCGATGACATGATGATGGCCAAGTGCAGGCTGGAGGAGCTGCAAGGTAGAAGCGCAGTGACCCCCGGCGGCGCCTACGGGTGACGGCGGCACGCGGATACCCGGATCGCCGGCCCCGGGAGGCCGGAAGAGAGCGAGGAAAGGCGGATTCGGAATTGCGCAGGGAAGGCGGCAACGGGAACTCCTGCGAGAGGATTAGCTACCGCGACGCCGGAGTGGACATGGAGGCGGGCAACAAGGCGGTGGAGTTGATGAAGGAAGAAGTGGCCTCCACCTTCCGGCCCGAGGTGTTGTCGGAGCTGGGGGGGTTCGGCGCCCTCTTCTCCGGCAGGCTCGAGGGATACGACGATCCCGTCCTGGCGTCCTCGGTGGATGGGGTGGGGACAAAGCTGGCGGTGGCGCGCATGCTCGACCGCCACGAGACCGTCGGTATCGACCTCGTCGCCATGTGCGTGGACGACATCGTCACCTGCGGGGCCGAGCCCCTCTTCTTCCTCGATTACCTGGCCATGGGGAAGGTCGATCCGCGCAAGGTGAAGGACATCGTCTCCGGCATAGCGCGCGGCTGCCGGCGCTGCGGCTGCGCCCTCATCGGCGGCGAGACGGCGGAACACCCCGGCGTGATGGAGGAGGACGAATACGACCTCGCCGGCTTCGTGGTCGGGGTGGTGAACAGGGACAGGATAATCGACGGTTCGCGTATCGTGCCCGGAGACGTCGTCATTGGCATAATGAGCACCGGTCTCCACTCCAACGGATATTCGCTGGTGCGCAAGGTCTTTTTCGAACAGAACGACTTCGATCCCGGCGACCGCCTAAGAGGACTGGCGGGCACCCTGGGAGAGGAACTCCTCGTCCCCACGGAGATCTACGCTCCCGGCATCCTGCGCCTGGCGCGCGAGATGGACGTCAAGGGCGTCGTACACGTGACCGGCGGGGGCCTGATCGAGAACGTCCCCCGGGTTCTCCCCCGCGGCGTCGACGCGGCCATAGATGTGACGAGCTGGCATCCGCCGAGCATCTTCAAGATCATCAGGGATATGGGCAATATCGACGAGGTGGAGATGTTCAGGGCCTTCAACATGGGCATAGGGATGGCGGTCGTCGTCGACCTGGGCGATTTTCGCCAGGCCATAAGCGTACTGGGATTGGCCGGCTACCGCGCCGTCCGTATCGGCGAGATACGCGAGGGCACGGGCGGCATCTGCATCACCTGTTGAGGAGAGCGAAAGGGGTGGCGGCTTGAGTGCTCCCTGCCGGCTTGGCATCCTCATCTCGGGGAGCGGCACCAACATGGAGAACATCGCCCTGGAGACCGAGGAGCGCGGGCTGCCCGCGCGCGTCGCCGTGGTCATCAGCAACGTCGAGGACGCTTACGGCCTGGTGCGGGCGGGAAGGCACGGCCTCAAGACCGTCTTCGTGGACCCCGGCTCTTTCCCGGGCCGCGCCGCCTACGACCGCGAGCTCCTCCGCGTCCTGGAGGAGAACGAGGTCGACCTCGTGTTGCTGGCGGGATACATGCTCCTGGTGGGGCCGGAGATAGTGGAGGGATTTCGCCACCGCATCATGAACATCCACCCGGCGCTGCTTCCCTCTTTCCCCGGTACGTCCGGGGTGGCCGACGCGCTTGCCTACGGGGTGAAGGTCACGGGGGTCACCGTGCATTTCGTCGACGAGGGCCTGGACACCGGCCCGATCATCCTGCAGGATACGGTCCCCGTCCTTGCCGGGGACGACGTGGAGACGCTGCACCAGCGCATCCACGAGGTGGAATACCGTCTTTATCCGCAAGCCGTCCGGTACTTCTGCGAGGGACGCCTGCGCGTGGAGGGAAGGTACGTGCGCATCCTCGAAGAGAAGGTATGATCCGGGCGGCGGCATCGAAACCGGTGTGATCGCGATAGTACCCTTGAGGAGGGAAAACCTATGGCCAGGATTGAAAGGGCGCTGTTGAGCGTGTCCAATAAGGCGGGGATAATGGGTCTTGCCAGGGAGCTCAGGGAGATGGGCGTGGAGATCATCTCCACCGGCGGGACGGAGGCGAAACTGCGCGAGGAAGGAGTGGGGGTCATCCCCATCTCCGAGGTCACCGGCTTTCCCGAGATGATGGACGGCAGGGTGAAGACCCTGCACCCCCATATCCATGCCGCCCTGCTGGCCGACCGCGGCAATCCCGCGCACATGAAGGAGATAGCGGACAAGGGCATCAAGCCTATCGACCTGGTGGTTGTGAACCTCTATCCCTTCGCGGAGACCATCGCCCGTCCCGAGACCACCCTGGAGGAAGCGGTGGAACAGATCGACATCGGAGGGGTGACCCTCATCCGCGCCGCGGCCAAGAACTTCGCGGGCGTGGCGGTGGTGACCAACCCCAAGCGCTACTCCTCGCTGCTGCTCGAGATGCGGCGCAACGGCGGCGACCTCACCATGGAGACGCGGCGCTCCCTCGCCGCCGAGGGATTCCGCCATACCGCCGGTTACGACGCGGCCATCTACGCCTATCTCTCAAAGGCCTTCGAGGAGTTCCCGGAGACGATGAACCTCGTGTTCAAGAAGATATCGGAGCTGCGCTACGGGGAGAACCCCCACCAGAAGGGAGCCCTTTACCAGGAGATCGGGGCGCCCTCCACCTCCCTGGTGTTCGCCGAGCAACTGCACGGCAAGGAGCTCTCCTTCAACAACGTCCTGGATACCGATGCCGCCTGGTCCCTGGCCAAGGAGTTCCCGCTGCCGGCGGCGGTGATGATCAAGCACAACAACCCCTGCGGAGTGGCCATGGCCGAGAAACTGGCCACCGCGTGGCGGAGGGCGTACGAATGCGACGAGGTCAGCGCCTTCGGCAGCGTGATGGCCTTCAACCGCCCCGTAGACGATGAGACGGCGGAGCTCATCAACTCCATCTTCGTGGAGGTGGTCATAGCCCCCGGGTACTCCGAGCCCGCGCGCAAGCTGCTTCAGGGCAAGGAGGACATCCGCCTGCTGCGCCTGCCCCTGGAGCCGGGCGCCTATTCCACGCTCAAGGACCTCAAGAGGGTTGACGGGGGGATACTGGTGCAGGACTACGACGCCAGTGAGGACGACCTGAGCGGGGTGAGCTTCGTCGGCGGCCGCAAGCCCGGCGAGGAGCAGTGGGAGGAACTCGTATTCGCGTGGAAGGTGGCCAGGCACATGCGCTCCAACGCCATCGTCCTCACCAGGGACAGGGCCACGGTGGGGGTAGGGGCGGGCCAGATGAGCCGCCTGGATTCCACCCACCTCGCGCTGCGCAAGGCCGGGGACAAGGCCAAGGGCTCGGTGTGCGCGAGCGACGCCTTCTTCCCCTTCCCCGACTCCGTGATCATGGCGGCGGACGCGGGGGTGGAAGCCTTCATCCAGCCGGGCGGGTCCATGCGGGACGAGGATACCTTCGCGGAGATCAACGCGCGTGGGCTGGTCATGGCGCTCACCGGCAAGCGCCACTTCCGCCACTGACAAAAGCCTGTCAATGAACATTTATTACATGCAAATCCGCAAAGGCTTTCTTTACACGTTGAAAAAGGGCCCCGCCTTCCCGTCTCGCTTGCCGGACCCGAACCGTCTGGCGGTACCGGTCAGTCCCTCATGCCGCAAGGTCGCGGCACCATCAAGGGATGAAAACAGCTTCGCGCCATGAATGGGAAACAAGATGTGGTACCGCAAAGGCTATTTCCGGAACAGTCCCGTCGTTGTCGGGGCTGCTTCCCGCCCTCTCCGGTGTCCCCTCGGATCGGGCTGCCCCCGGCTTCTCCTGGCCCGCAGCGACGGACCGGGGGCGGCGCCCTTTCATCACCGCACGGTTCGGGACGCCTCGTGGCGCTCGATGTCACCCACCCGTACATATGCGGCATCGAATCATGTAACATAACCGTATGAACAAGTTCTTCTTGGTGGTGCGGATCGTGATCCTGCTCGCTCTGCTCTTCCTGCTGGCGGCGGTGTTCTGGGGGGTTGCCAACCGCGAGAGCACGGAGGCCGGCGAGGTGACGGACCAGGCATACGAGCAATACCAGAGGTCCAAACCGGCGGGCTACACCTCCATCCTCCTCATAGGGATGGTGGTGTTGGGCATCTTCGTCGTGCTGGCCTCCATCTTCTTCGAGTATCACCAGGTCAGAAAGGGGACTTCACGCGGGGTTTCCCCGCCCGAGAAAAAGGACACCCGAACGGCCGATTGGAGATAGAGCACCCCTCCATCGATCGCTCTCGACCCGTGAAGCCCACCCCGCTCCGTATTATTCTCTCTCTATCGGGGCCTTCCACCGAGAGGCGGCCCTGGCGCGGGGGCCGGTCTCCTTGATCGCGATGATAACCACCGTCACGGCGACGGTTCCCAGGGCGATGAGAAAGAGCACGGCCCAGCGGTAGTCGGGCGTATCCGCCGTCCCGCCCTTGAACAACTCCATGAGGGCCGGGATGAGGACGGAGCCGATGCTCCCGATGGCCATGAGCGTACCCACCGCCGCCCCCGCCAGTTGGGGCCCTATGTCCTCCATCTCGCCGGCGATGGTGAAGGTCACGGGGAGGGCGGGGAGGAGGAAGAAGCCCAGAAGGATCGCGGAGATTATATCCAAAGGCTTGTTGCCCACGAAGCCGATAAAGAACATCATGGGGATGGGTATCATGGCGGCCAGGGCGAGGAAGGGCTTGCGCAGGCCTATCTTCTCGGAGACGCCGGGGATTATCGCCGCCCCCACGATGCCGCCGATGGTGATGCCCATGGCCACGAAGGAGGCGAAATCCTTGTCCAGGCCCCCGTGGAAGGTGATGATCTTCTCCATGGTCACGATGAGGCCCATGTATATGCCGTAGCCGAGAAGCGATACCACGCACAGGGCGCGGAAGACACGCGAGCGCATGAAGCGCCGCAGCGCCTCGATAGTTCCCATTTTGACCTCCTCCGGGAAGGGGCCGGAGGGCGTGGGCGGTTCCTCCCTGGCCAGGAGGATGAAGAGGATCGCGGCCGCGGCCATGACTATGGCGAAGACGAGCAGGACGCGGTCGAGCCCCGTGGATATCACGCCCGCCGCCGCACCCTCCGGGATGCCCGCGATGCCCGTCACCAGGGGAAAGCCGAGGGCGGTCCCCAGGTAGAAGCACATGGTGGCCAGTCCTATGCCCATTGCCCGGTCCTTTTCCCTGAACCACTTGATGGGCATCTTGGACAGGTTGGTCACGATGAAGACGGCGGCGGCGCCGATGATCGTCTGGCACGCGAGGTAGATCCAGTACTGAGCGGTGCCCGAATCGATGACATGGGGGACTATGGCGCGGATGATCCCGAAGACGGAGCAGGTGATCGCCCCCAGGCCGGCGGCGAACTTGAAGCCCCTGCGGTCGGCCAGGTCCCCGGCATAGGAGCCGAAGAAGACGAACATGAGCGGCCCCACCAAGGCCAGCGCGCGGATGGCGAACGAACTCACGCCCAGCAACGTCTCCACGTCGGTTTCGATGGGCGCGAAACTCACCCAGAGCAGGGCCTGGGAGATAAGGATCACGCCATAGAGCAGGAGCACGACCCAGCGATAGCCATACGCTCTGTATTCCTCGACTCCCGAGACGTTTTCCATGCGGTCTCCCCCCTCGTGAACTCAAAAGGCTCTCGACCCTTGCCGCCGGACGCCGATGCCGTATATGCGCCGGCGGTGCCGCCTGGCTGGCGCCGCTCAATTATTTATTTAACACCGCCCGGTTTCTTCCTCCCCTCGGATCGCAAACACGGCAACGGATGCGAGCGTACTCATGGATCGTGGCACCGTGGATCAGGCATCAGGCCGGTCACAACTTCACGGCCATGTACGCCCCGCCCACCATGACCGCCACGCCCGCCACCTTGAGGACGCTTATCGACTCCTGGGGCGAGCTCCAGAGGGCGAACTGGCTGATGAGGATGCCGGCGATCACCTGCCCCGCCAGCAGCAGCACGTTGGTCGCTCCCGCCCCGATCTTGGGGATGATGATGGCGATGGCAAGCACCAGTGCGGCTCCCATGGCCCCGGCCAGGAGGAGCAGAGGATTGACCTCCCTGATCCTGGTGACGGCGGAGCGGCCGGGGCTGGCCAGCCAGATGATCACGGCCACAACCGCCCCCATGGCCCAGAACGCGGCGTTGGCGGCGCGGGCGTTCTCTATCTTCTCGCCCACGTCCGCGTTCATGGCCAGGTGCACCGCGATCACCAGCCCGACCACGAAGGCCAGCAGGTAATAGAAGCTCTTGTTCATGGAATCCCTCCCGTTCGGTTCTCAAATGATGTCGTCCGGGCGCACCTCCCGGCCCTCACGCGCCGATGTGATGGCCGCCAGGGCGAACTGCAGCACCCGCCGGCCTTCCCGCGGCGTCAGGCGCGGCTGCGCGCCCTCGCGCAGGGCGTCCAGGAGATGGCGGGTGGAGTCGCGGAAGCTCGCGCCCCAGTCCGCCTCGAGGCCGGTGTAGGCGGTGAGCCTGCCCTCGCGGTAGAGGAGCATGGGCGGGATGCCGAGCATGTTGCCGTGGCCGCGCGTGACCCACAGGATCCCCTCCGTGCCCGTCACCTCCACGCGGTCGTCCGCGGAGTAATAGTCCGACTTGATGTAGAGGTCGTAGGCCCAGGCGAAGTCGATGCTCCCGAAACGGGCGCCCTCCTTGTGCTTCCAGATGCAGATGCTCGGCGCGTCCACGCACAGGCCCTCCCCCATGGGCATGGCCTCCATCCAGCAGAAGACCTTCTCCACCTCGCCCAGGAGATAGAGGGCGATGGAGAACTTGTGGTAACCGTCGTCGAAGACGAAGGGGCCGCCGCCGCAGGTCTTCTCGTCGATGCGCCAGGCCCAGGACTCGAGGGGGACCTCCCAGCCGCCCGCCGCCGAGCCGCCCACCGAGCGCATGCGGATGTTAATGGGGGCGCCGATGGCCCCCTCCCCGATGAGCGCCTTTGCCTTCACGATGGGCGGATAGAAGACGAAGTTCTCGTAGACGCGCAGGGTGACGCCCGCCTTTTCGGCGGCCGCGGCGATCTCGTCGAACTCGCCTACCGTCAGCGCCGGGGGCTTCTGCAGGGAGACGTGCTTGCCCGCCTCCGCAGCGGCGACGGCCATCTCGCGGTGCAGGTGGTGGGGGGTGAGGATCTCCACCAGGTCTATGGAGGGGTCTTCCAGGAGTTCGCGCCAGTCCGCGTAGCGGCCGGGAATACCGTACCGTTCCGCCCTCTCGTCCCGTTTTTCCTCCGAGATGTCCGCTACCGCCAGCACCGCGGCGTCCTCCCGGCCTTTATACCCCCGCATATGCAGGTCGAAGATACGCCCGCACCCGATGATCCCGACTCCCATGATATCCCCCGGCATGGCGAAGCCTCCTTCCGGTATCGCTCGACCGTCCGCCTCAGATCCCGCATAGTGGTTGAGCCCATTATCCCACTCATGCCGGGGGAGGTCAGCCCGGGAGGAGTATCGGCCGCGGCGAATGGAAAGCATTCCGGCGCCCCGCTACGTGTGGCTGCCTCGAGCCCTAGGCCTGA
>CAZQFX010000008.1:0-9097 GCA_964592775.1 uncultured Actinomycetota bacterium | reverse complement strand
ATGGAAAGCATTCCGGCGCCCCGCTACGTGTGGCTGCCTCGAGCCCTAGGCCTGAGTTGACCATCCTCATCCCCTATTCGTCCACATTTTTGCAGATGAACCTGTTATCATAGATAAATGCTGCGACCTTGCTAGGAGGTGGGGAGATGGCGAGAAAAGCCTTTATCGAGATGGGAAAGACCCCCTGGATGATGCGCCGGGGAATGGACTTCATGGAGATGAACTTCTGGCTCAGCAAATTGCCCCTGATCCCGAAGTTCCATCCCTGGACGCAAAAGGACAAGACGGACATGCGCTGGCTCCCCATCAACGAGGATATCGAGATGCCGGGCGACGCGCCCATGCCCGTCAACCTCTTGTACCGCCTGATCGAAGAGGCATCCCACCGTACCATCTACAAGGAATGCGCCTGCAGAAAAGGCTTCGAGTGCAAGCACTATCCCATCGATATCGGGTGCCTGCTCATGGGCGATTCCGCCCTCGAAGGCCCGCCCGGTCTGTTCCGCGAGGCAAGCGTGGAGGAAGCCAAGGAGCTGACCGGCAAAGCGGTGAAGGCCGGACTGGTGCCGGTGGTGGGGAAGGCGAGGATCGACAATTTCATTTTCGGCATCAAGGACAGGGGGAAGCTGCTCACCGTGTGCTACTGTTGCGAATGCTGCTGTATCACGCGTTACACCCGCCACTCTCCCATGAAGTACGTCGAGCCCATGTTCCCCCGCCTGGACGGCATCTCAATCCAGGTCACGGATGACTGCCAGGGCTGCGGCACCTGCGTGGAACACTGCTACATGCAGGCCATAGAGATCGTGGGCGGCGGGGCGGTCATGAGCGGGTACTGCCGCGCTTGCGGGCGGTGCGCCACCGTATGTCCGAACGACGCGATCAAGGTGGCCATCGACGACCCCGACTTCGTCGAGAAGAGCTACGAGCGCATACGCGCCCACGTCAAATTCGACTGAGCGCGAGCTTGCCACAATGTCACGGGATATGGATGCATAGGGAAGACCACTCGCGTTGCTTCTCTGATCCCTGCTGCCCGGGCCCATGGATGCGGTAACGTACCCGTAGCGTCGCTCCGCCCCGTTAGTCGCTTCCCCATTGCGTGCCAAATTTCTCCAGGGCGTGCAGGATCTCGATGGGGAGCATGAATACGATGGTATTGCTCTTGTCCGAGGAGAGGTCGGTCAGCGTCGAAAGGGTTCTCAGGTACATGCCGCCCTTGGCCTTGCCGATTATTTCGGCGGCCAGGGAGATGTTGTCGGCCGCTATGCGGTCACCCTCCGCCTTTATGATCACCGCTTCTTTCTCCCTCTCCGCCTCGGCCGCCCTGGCGAGGGCCCGCTGCAGGTTCTCAGGCAACTCGATATCCTTCAGCTCCACCGAGGTAACCTTTATCCCCCAGGGGTCCGTCTCCTTGTCCACGATGTCCTTGATGCGGGTGGCGACCCTCTCGCGCTGCTGCAGAAGGTCGTTGAGGCTCACCTCGCCAACCGCGTTCCTCATGGTGGTCTGGGCCAACTGCGAGATGGCGTAGAAATAGTCGCTGACCTCGATTATGGCGTACTCCGCGCTGAAGACCCTGAAGTAGAGCACCGCGTTGATGGTGGTGGAAACGTTGTCCCTGGTGATGGCCACCTGGGAAGGGACGTCCATCACCGTGACGCGCATGTCCACGCTCACTATGCGTTGGAAGATGGGCAAGGCGAGGCGCCACCCCGGCTCGCATACGCGGCTGAACTTGCCGAAGGTGAACTTGACCCCTCTTTCGTACTCGTTGATCACGCGTATTCCGGAGAGGATGTACAGGATGAGAACGACAAGGGCGACGACGATCAACACCAGTACTCCATCCATGAGCGTCTCCTCCTTCCCCATATGCCGGCTTCATGCAACCCCGCCTGTCGGAGGCATCCGCCGGCGGATAGCGGTCCCTCGTATAATACCATGCCGTAACGGCCATACGGCCTATACGCCCGCCGTTCTCGGCGGGGAACCCTTGAGTTCGGCGGCCAGCCTTCCCACTCTCGGGGCGGGGTCGCCCCCCTCGTCCACGGCGTCGATCGCCGTCTTGACCAGGGCGCTCCCCACCACCACGCCTTCGGCCAGTTCTCCTGCCTGCCGGCACTGCTCCGGCGTGGATATGCCCAGCCCCAGGGCGAGGGGCACCCGGGTACAGGACCTCGCCCGCGCCATGAAAGGTCCCAGCTCTTCCGCCAGGCTGTCCCTGATGCCGGTGGTGCCCTTGACCGCGAAGCAGTAGAGGAACCCCTGGGTGATCTCCCCCAGGAAGCGCAGGCGCTCATCGGGCGTGGTCATGGAGGCGAAGAGAACGGCGGAGAGCCCGTAGGCGTATGCGGCGTTCTTCCACTCCGCCATCTCCTCCGGCGGCAGGTCGGGGATGAGCACGCCGTCCACGCCCGCCAGCGCCGCCTTCGCGGCGAAGGTGAGGTGCCCCATGCGGTGCACCGGGTTGTAGTAGGTCATGAGCAGCAGCGGCTTGTCCGTCGTCTTTCTCAATTCACGCGCCATGTCGAAAATCCAGCTCACCCGGAAGCCGACTTCCAGCGCCCTGCGGGACGCTTCCTGGATGACCGGCCCGTCCAGCACCGGGTCGGAGAAGGGGACGCCCAGCTCCAGGGCGTCGCAGTGCTCGAGCAAAGCCCCGGCTATGCGCAGCGAGGTGCCCGGGTCTGGAAAACCCGCGGTGGCGTATCCGATGAGGACGGTGCCGCTCCCCCGCGCGGCCTCGAACATCCCGTCGATACGGTTCATCTCGCGCACCCCCTCATCCTCATGGGGAAGATGACCGCGCCGCTCATATCGCGTCTTCCCTTGCGCGACGCAGCGTGTCCACGTCCTTATCGCCCCGGCCCGAGAGGCATACCACCAGCGAGTTCTCCCGCCCCATCTCCCCGGCCATCCTCGCGGCGTATGCCACCGCGTGGGCGCTCTCCAGGGCGGGGAGGATGCCCTCGGTGCGGCAGAGCAGCTCCGCCGCCAACAGCGCCTGCGCGTCGCTCACGTTCACATATTCGGCCATGCCGCTTTCCTTGAGGAAAGCATGCTCGGGGCCCACCCCGGGGTAGTCCAAGCCCGCGGAGACCGAATGGGTCTCCAGCACCTGCCCGTCGCCGTCCTGCAGCAGGTAGCTGCGGGCGCCGTGCAGCACGCCCGCGGAGCCCAGGCACAGCGTGCTGCCGTGCTCCCCCGGGGCGGTCCCGCGCCCGCCCGCCTCCACCCCCACCATGCGCACCCCGTCATGCAGGAAAGGGTGGAAAAGCCCCATGGAATTGCTGCCTCCTCCCACGCAGGCCACCAGGCAGTCGGGAAGCCGCCCGGTACGCTCCAGGTGCTGCCGGCGCGTTTCCCTCCCGATGACGGACTGGAGGTCCCTGACCATGGTGGGGAAGGGGTGCGGGCCCACCACCGAGCCGAGGCAGTAATGGGTATGGCCGCAGGTGGCCACCCAGTCGCGCATGGCCTCGTTCACCGCGTCTTTCAGGGTGCGCGAGCCTGTCCTGACCGGGACTACCCGCGCCCCAAGGAGCTCCATGCGGAAGACGTTGAGAGACTGGCGGGCCATGTCCGTCTCCCCCATGTACACGTCGCATTCCAGGCCCAGCAGCGCCGCCGCGGTGGCGGTGGCCACGCCGTGCTGCCCGGCGCCCGTCTCCGCGATGACCCTGCGCTTGCCCATGTGCCGCGCCAGCAGGCACTGCCCCAGGGTGTTGTTTATCTTGTGGGACCCCGTATGGCAGAGGTCCTCCCGCTTGAGGTAGACGGCCGCGCCCCCCAGCAGCGTGGAGAGGCGCCGTGCCTCGTACAGCGGGGTCGGTCTTCCCGCGTAGTCACGCAGGTATGACGTGAGCTCCGCGCGGAAACCCTCGTGGACCATGGCCGCGCCGTAGGCTTCCTCCAGCTCCGCCAGGGGCGCCATCAGCGTCTCCGGGATATACCTCCCGCCGAATTCTCCGAAGCGCCCGTCCCGTTGCCCGTGCTTCTCGCGCGTCCCCATTGCTTCATGCGCCGACATGGTCTTCAACCTCCTCACCCGCGCCGAGGGCGCCTCTTGCCGCTACCGCGAACTCCCTCATCAACACCGTGTCTTTTACGCCCGGTTCCCCCTCGACGCCGCTGCATACGTCCACCCCGAAAGGCCGCACTTCGGCCACCGCCCGCGCGACGTTTTCGGGAGTAAGCCCACCCGCCAGGATGACCCGGGCCATGCGCGCGGCCCGGGATGCCAGGCTCCAATCGCAGGTCCTGCCCGTCCCTCCCGCGAGCAAGGGGTCCCAGGTATCGATGAGCACGGCGAACGCCCCGCGGTAATCCGCGATCCTCCCCAGGTCTTCCGGGCGGCGCGCTTGCAGGGCCACGATGGCCCGGCTGGCGAAGAAGGATACGCCATCCGGGCTTGTCCCGCCGTGGAGCTGGACGAGGTCCAGGCGGCAGTGCTTCATGACCGCCCGCACCTCCTCCATCTCCTGGTCCGCGAAAACTCCCACCCGCAGGACGTGAGAGGGCAGGGCCGCGCATATCCCGGCGGCCCGTTCCGGGCTCACCCGCCGCGGGCTCCGCGCGAATATCAAGCCTACGGCATCGTATCCCAGCGCGGCCGCCGCCGCGGCGTCTTCTTCCCTGGTGATTCCGCAGACCTTAAGCATGGACACGCCCATCTCCCCTCAACTCGCGTATGGCAAGCCCCGGTTGCGCGTGCCTCGACAGGGCCTCTCCCACCAGCACGGCGTTCACCCCCAGGGAGGGGAGCCCCGCGACCTGCTCGCGCCGCGAGTAGCCGCTCTCGCTCACCAGCGCCGTTGATACGGGGACCAGGGGAGCCAACCTCCGGGTCGTATCCAGGTCGACCTCTAGGGTCCTCAGGTCGCGGTTGTTGATGCCGACTATATTGGCACCCGTTCCCAGCGCCGCGCCCAGCTCGCTTTCGTCGCGCACTTCGACCAGCGCCTCCAGGCCCAGCGCCTCCGCCTCGCCGAGGAGATATGCCAGTCCATCCCCCTCCAGAAGGGCGGCGATGAGCAGCACCGCGCTCGCCCCCGCCGCCTTCGCCTCCAGGAGCTGGTAGGGATCGAGGATGAAATCCTTGCGCAGGACGGGAAGCCCGGTGGCCGCGCGGGCTCGTACCAGGTCGTCCATGCTGCCCCCGAAGAACTCCGGCTCCGTGAGCACCGAGACCGCGCATGCGCCGCCTCGCTCGTAGGAGCCCACCAGCTCCTCGAGGGCGAGGCCGGGATTGATGGGGCCCCGGGAGGGAGACGAACGCTTGACCTCGGCGACGACCTCGACCGCCTCGCCCCTGCCGCGCCTCACCGCGTCGCGGAAGGATGGGGGTGGGGCACCGCGCGAACAAGCTTTGCGCAACGCCGCGGCGGAAACCCCTTCCTTGCTTTGCTCAATGCGCCTGCGCGTCGACGCGATGACTTCGTCCAGGAAAGCCATCACCGCCCACCCCCGAGAGGTCTTTCCGGCGGGCGCGGCCCGCCTTCCATCGCCGTGGCCGCCCGTTCGGGGAACGCAGGTTCCGGACATACGGGCGGGAGATGCCCGCCCTCCGGCGCGCCGCTATGGTGTTGCGCTCCTTCTCCCGCGGTCATGTCCATCCTCATCCTACGTTCGATGGGGCGGCATCCACGTCGCGGCCGCTGGTGAACCGCGCCATCATCTCCAGTTTGCGGAGCGCCGCTCCCGAATCTATGGACGCCTCGGCCAGGGAGATGCCCCCGCGCAGGTCCGCGGCCTTGCCCGCCACCAGCAGCGCCGCCGCCGCGTTGAGCACGGCGATGTCGCGGCGCGGCCCCTTGCGCCCCGCCAGGACGTCTTCCCTGATGATGCGGGCGTTCTCCTCCGCGCCGCCGCCCGCCAGGTCCCACAGGCTCGAGCGTTCCATCCCCAGTTCCTCCGGCTCGCAGCGGGAGAAGCGCACTTCGCCACGGTCTATCTCCCAGATCAAGGTGGCGGAAGTGATGGTGAGCTCGTCCATGCCGTCCTCGCCGTGCACCACCATGGCCCGCTTCACCCCCATCTCCGTCAAAGCCTCTGCCATAAGCGGCGCCTTATCCCTCATGCCCACCCCGAGCACCTGCGCGTCGGCGCCGGCGGGATTGGTCAGCGGCCCCAGCAGGTTGAAGGCGGTGGGGATGCCCATCTCCCGCCTCGCCCGCATCACGTGCCGCATGGCGGGGTGGAAACACGGCGCGTAGAGGAAGCCTATCCCGACTTGCTCGATGCAGGCGCACACGTCGTCCGCGTCCATCTCGATGCGTATGCCCAATGCCTCCAGCACGTCGGCGCTTCCGCACGCGGACGATACCCCGCGGTTGCCGTGCTTGGCGACATGTGCGCCCGCGCCGGCCGCGATGAAAGCCGCGGCGGTGGAGATGTTGTACGTGCCCAGGCCGTCGCCGCCGGTGCCGCAGGTGTCGACGATGGGGGAGGCGGCGGGCCGTATGGCCGTCGCCGCCTCGCGCATGCCCTGCGCGAATCCCGCCAGCTCCCGGGCGGCCTCCCCGCGCATCTTCAAGGCCGTGAGGATGGCCGCTATCTGCGCGTCGCTGGCTTCGCCGCGCATCAGCGACAGCATGGTCTCGCGGGCCGACTCGCGGTCCAGTATCTCACCCCTGGTCAACCGGGATATGACCTTGCCGATCATGGCGACACCTCCATGGCGAGGAAGTTGGCCAGCAGGTCGTCGCCGCATGGGGTGAGGATGGATTCCGGGTGGAACTGCACCCCTTCCACGGGCATGCGGCGATGGCGCACGCCCATGACCAGCCCGTCCTCGGAGCGCGCGCTAACCTCCAGTTCCCGCGGTATGTTTTCGAGCGTGAGGGAGTGGTAGCGCGTGGCGGTGAAGGGGTTTTCCAGTCCCTGGAAGATGGTGCCGGCATCGTGGGAGATGCTGGAGACCTTGCCGTGCACGGGGCGCAGGGCGCGCACCAGGCTCGCCCCGAAGCACTGGCCGATGGCCTGGTGCCCCAGGCAGACGCCCAGTACGGGCACCCTGCCGGCGAAGGTGCGCACGGCGTCCATGGTTACGCCGGATTCCTCCGGCGTGCCCGGCCCGGGGGAGATGACCAGGTGGGTGGGATCGTAGCGCGAGAGCTCATCCGCTTCCATCACGTCGTTGCGCACCGTCACCACCTCCGCCCCCAGGACTTCCATGGCCTGGGAGAGGTTGAAGGTGAAGGAATCGTAGTTGTCTATGAGCAGCACCCTCATCGCAGCCCCGCTTTCTCCCGCGCTTCCGCCAGGCGAACCGCGCGCAGCAGCGCCCGCGCCTTGTTGCGCGACTCCTCGTACTCGCGCGCCGGCTCGGAGTCGGCGACCACGCCGCCGCCGGCCTGCACGTAAGCCGTGCCGCCGTGGGCCACGATGGTGCGGATGGCTATGCAGGTGTCCAAGTCCCCCCCGTACGAGATATAACCCACGGCGCCGGCGTAGGGTCCGCGCCGGTCTTTCTCCAGCCCGTCGATGATCTGGCAGGCCCGGATCTTGGGCGCCCCGGAGACGGTGCCGGCGGGGAAGGAGGCGCGGAGCAGCTCCCGGTTGCCGCAGCCGGGCCGCAGCTCCCCCGTCACCTCGCTCACCAGGTGCATGACGTGGGAGAAGCGCTCCACCTCCATCATCCTGGTCACGCGCACGCTCCCCGGAACGCATACGCGCCCCAGGTCGTTGCGTGCCAGGTCCACCAGCATCACGTGCTCCGCCCGCTCCTTGGCGTCGGAGAGCAGCTCCCTCTCGAGACGGAGGTCGTCCTCGGGACTGGCCCCGCGGGGGCGGGTACCGGCGATGGGCCTTATCACCGCCTGGCCGCCGCGCTGGCGCACCATGGGTTCGGGCGATGAGCCGATGAGATAGAGGTCGTCGAAGCGCAGGAAGAACATGTACGGGGAGGGGTTCTCGGACCTCAGGCTGCGGTAGACGGAGAAGGGAGTGCAATGGATGGGGAAGGAGAAACGCTGCGAGGGGACGACCTGGAACGCGTCGCCCGCGTAGATGTATTCCCTCGCCCTTTCCACCAAGGCTTCGTATTCCCCGCGCGTGAAGTTGGATTCGACGCCCTGGAAATCCGTTTCCCTGGAGAGGAAGCAGACATCCGAGGCGGAGCCAGTGGAAACGCTCCTCGCGAGGGAAGCGGCCATGGAATCGATAGAGGCGATGGCCTGGTAGTACAGGGCGTGCAGTTCACCGTCCCCGCAGCTCCCCGGAATGGGGACGTTGGCCATCAGTATCAGGCGGCCCGTGAGGTGGTCGAAGGCGGCTGAGGTACGGGTGAGCATGAACATCATCTCCGGCAATCCCAATCCGCCCGTCGCCTCGAGCTCTATGTCTTCCATGTAGGGAAGAAGGTCGTATGCGAGGTAGCCCACCGCCCCTCCGCGGAAGGGGAGTTCACCGTCCATGTCGGTGGCATCGTACTCGCGCATGGTCTCGAAGAGGAAATCGACGGGGTTCAAGCCCTCCGCCGCCTCCCTTTCCCCCAAGGGGAAGTCGAGCCTGCCGGAGCGGAAGCGCAGCACCGCTTGCGGCTCGCAGCCGATGAAGGAGTAGCGGCCCCACCTCTCGCCGCCCTCCGCGCTCTCGAGCAGGAACGAGTAGCGGCCTCCGCCCAGCTTCAGGAAGGCCGTGACCGGCGTCTCCGTGTCCGCGCTCACCGTGCGGGATACGGTGACCAGGTCGTGGTGGCGGGCCAGGCCGGCGAACTCCTCCTCGCTGGGGGAATAAAGACCCGGCGCCGTGCCGCCCATGCTGCGTGCGTACGAAACGGTCTTCAAATCCATCATCCTCCTTTGGTCTTGGAAAAAATGTAAGGCCGTGCACCTCGGGTACACGGCCTTTGATGGGTGGGAATGAGGAAAGCCGTGACCCTTCAGAGAGGAATCACGGCCTTTTTATCGTTTGGATTTACGGTACGCGCCGACCGGAGCCCTCTCTAAGAGAGGCTCCACCACCATCGGTAATCGCGTATCGCATCTTTCATAGTGGTTGAGATTGTAGGGCAAAACCCAGAACCTGTCAATCCCACGCATTGACTCATAATTAATCTACTCCAAACGGCTTCGATGCCTCAAAAATAAAA